>JANYJE010000031.1 GCA_025408405.1 Nitrosomonadales bacterium
TGCGCCCGATGAACGGGAAATCGAGCGGCATGGCAGTCGAAACGAACCTTGCCAAGGGTCTTTTCGCCCAATTCGAGCATTCTCGGAAGATTGTGAGCTCGTCGTTCTCATTTGTTGTTACTTATTCAGACCTTCCCTAAGCGCATGCGTAGAAAAAAACTCACTTTAAGAATCTGCCTTGCCTCGTTATTGATGTGGCTGGGAAGCGTTGCGCTGGTGTGGCCGGCAAGTGCGGTGGCCATCGATCCTTTCGGCACGGAAGACGAGATTACCCAGGGGCGGCTGGACAAGGCAGCTGATGACGTGCACTGTGCACGGGGAAAAATAGCATCGCCCCTCGCGCTCACGGATGTCGTTGATCTGGCCTTATGCAACAATCCGCAAACGCGTTCTCTGTGGGCGGCAGCCAGGGGGCAGGCGGCACAGCTGGGGAGCAGCCTAGCGGCGTATTTGCCGACCTTGTCTGCGCAAGGCAGCGTGTCGCAAAATTTTTCCGCAGTGGGCAATCAGCCGCAAACAAGCGCTACCAGCAAGAGCGCCAGCCTGTCCGCCAGCTATCTGCTGTATGACTTCGGCGGGCGTTCTGCAACACTGGAAAATGCCAGGCAACTGCTGATTGCGGTGAATGCCACCAGAGACGCGACGCTGCAAGGCAATTATTTTATTGCGGTGCAAGCCTATTACGCGCTGTTGTCTGCGCGAGCCAGCGTGCAATCTTACCAGGCTGCCGAAGCCTCGGCAGAGGAGAGTCTGGCTGCCGCCCAGGCGCGCTATCAGGCAGGTGTGGCCACTCCGGTGGACAGGCTGCAGGCGCAAACCACTCTATCTCAAGCCACGTTTAACCGTATCAACGCGGAGGGGAGCGAGCGCAACGCGCAGGGCACGCTTGCGAACATTATGGGGTTTGAGGCGACGCAGGCTTACTCGCTGCAGCCCGTGCCAGATGCAACACCTGACCCCGTAATAGAGCAGGATATCGGTCAGCTGATTAGCGCTGCGCGCCAGCAACGTCCAGATCTGGCCGCAGCCGAATCGCAGATCAAGGCGGCGGAAGCGCAACTGGAAGCGACTCGGGCAAGCGGGCGGCCGAGCATCAGCCTGGGGGCTTCGGCCGGGCTTTCGGGTGTGACGGGTGTCCCGGATAGCAGCAATAGCAGCATCGGTGTGACACTGAGCGTGCCTCTTTTCAGCGGTTTCAAAACGACTTACCAAGTGCGTGCGGCGGAGGCGCAACTGGAAGGCAAGGTAGCTGCACGCGATCTTCTGGCCAACCAGATTGCGCTGGATGTATGGAAAGCCTATCAGGGGCTGCTCTCCAACAGCCAGGCATTGCGCTCGGCCGATGATCTGGTCGCGGCCGCAGCACAATCCGAGAAGATGGTTCTGGGACGCTACAAGGCCGGACTCGGTAATATTCTGGACACCCTGGTGGCACAGAGTACCCTGGCCAATGCTCATCAGCAGCGCGTAACTGCGCTGTATAACTTCCTTCTCAGCCGCTTTGCACTGGCACAGGCGATTGGTCAACTTGATCTTACGCAAATGGAAACCAGGAATTGATATCGTGAAACTACCCGTTAAAAAAATTCTGCTATTGTTGATTCCTGCACTGCTCATGGCAGGTGGCGTTGCTTGGTGGTTAATGCCCGGCAAGTCGAATACTGAAAATCGCTATGTGACGGGCAATCTGGAGCGCGGCGCGCTGACCCAGACTGTTGCGGCAAATGGCACGCTTAATCCGGTCAAGCTGGTAAATGTGGGCAGCCAGGTTTCCGGCATTGTGAAGAATCTGTATGTTGATTTTAATGACCGGGTAAAGGCTGGACAGATATTGCTGGAACTCGATCCGGCGCTGACGCAGGCGCAGTTGCAGCAAAGCCTGGCCAATGTGTCCAGTGCAGAGGCACAGCTTGAGCTAGCTACGGCGAATGAGGCACGCACGCGCGGCTTGTTTGCGCAGGAATACGTGACACGCCAGGAGCTGGAGCAATCGGTACAGGTGCTCAAGTCGGCGCGTGCCCAACTGGCGTTGTCACAGGCGCAGGCTGACCGGGATCGCACCAATCTGTCTAACACCGTGATCCGCTCGCCTGTCTCGGGTGTCGTGGTCTCGCGTATGGTGGATACCGGCCAGACCGTCGCGGCGAGTTTGCAGGCGCCGACCTTGTTTACGATCGCCCAGGACTTGAGCAAGATGCAGATTGATACCAGCTATGCCGAGGCGGACGTGGGGGCTATCCATGTCGACCAGCCAGCCACTTTCCGGGTGGATGCTTTTCCCAATCGCAGCTTTCGTGGCGTCGTGCATCAGGTGCGTCTTAACCCCACCACACAGCAGAATGTCGTTACTTACGACGTGGTTGTTGCCGTGGACAACCCCGATCAGAAGCTGATGCCGGGCATGACCGCCTATGTGAATATCACCGTAGCACAACGCCAGGATGTATTGATGCTGCCCAACGCAGCACTGCGCTTCCGGCCTGCTGATGCGCCCGGTCGTCCAGGTAAGCCACAGGGTGATAGCGGCAAGCCGCCAGCTGATAGCGCCAAACCCAATACTGGACGCGGCAAGGCTGATGCCGCACCCATGGGCACGGTGTACGTGCTTGAAAATGGCCAGCCCAAGCCGCTACGCGTCGCCGTTGGCATAACCGACAATCGTTTTACCGAGGTCGTGGGAGGTGAAATCAAGGAGGGCGCGGCGGTCATCGTTGAAGATCGCCAGCCTCCAGCCAAGTCGTCTGCCGCCGCAGGTATGAGGCTGTTCTGATGAGCGACTCTGTCATTCGCATTGAGCGGCTGTACAAGGAATATGTAACCGATGCCGGCACGGTGCCGGTGCTCAGGGATGTGGCGGTCACGGTATTGTCCGGCGAGTTTGTCGCCATCATGGGGCCTTCCGGTTCCGGCAAATCCACCTTTATGAACATCCTCGGCTGCCTCGATGTGGCCACCAGCGGTGACTACTTTCTGAATGACCGCGATGTGAACAGGCTGAACCGCGATGAGTTGGCCTTGCTGCGCAATCAGGTTATCGGCTTTGTATTTCAGGGGTTCAACCTGCTGCCGCGCGCGAATCTGGAAGACAATGTTGCCTTGCCGCTGATCTATCGCGGCATAGGCCGTGCCGAGCGTCTGGCTCACGCCAACGAGATGCTGGAGAAGGTCGGTCTCGGCAAGTATAGTCGTTCGCGCCCCAACCAGATTTCCGGCGGTCAGCAGCAGCGTGTGGCCATTGCCCGCGCCTTGGTCAACCAGCCCAAACTGCTTCTTGCCGACGAACCCACGGGAAATCTCGATACCCATACCAGCAAGGAGATCATGGCGCTGTTCACTGAGCTGAACCAGCGCGACGGCATCACCATCGTGTTGATCACGCATGAACCGGACATCGCCGCCTATGCCAAGCGCCTGGTGCGCCTGGCTGACGGGCGGGTGATCTACGATGGGCCGGTGGAACATGCGGCAGACGGACACTTGGAGCCGACCTCGTGATTCTCGCTATGCTCAGCGAAGCCTGGATGGCGATGTGGGCCAATCGCCTGCGCACTATCCTCACCATGCTCGGCATGGTCATCGGCGTCGGTGCGGTGATCCTGATGCTGGCCGTGGGGCAGGGCGCGCAACAGCAGGTGCAGGCTTCGATCGCATCCATGGGGAGCAACCTGTTTATTATTCTGTCCGGTTCAACCACCTCGGGTGGCGTGCGTATGGGCGGTGGTGCTACACCGACCCTGACTGTGGCTGATGCACAGGCTTTGGAAGAGCTGTCATCGGTGGTGGCCGTTGCCCCCTCGTCGCCAGGCACGGCGCAACTGGTATACGGCCCCAACAACTGGAGCACGCAGATTGTCGGCACCACACCGAGCTTTCTGCAGGTGCGCGACTGGCGGCTGGCGGCAGGCACGCCCTTTACCGATTCCGATATTCGTTCTGCCACACGGGTGGCGTTGCTGGGGCAAACGGTGGCACAGAACCTGTTCGGTGATGAAGACCCGGTAGAAAAAACCATACGCATCAAGAACAGCCCTTATGTAGTGCTTGGCGTGTTAGCTGCGAAGGGGCAGAGTCTGGATGGACGCGATCAGGACGACACCGTGCTGGTGCCGGTAACCACCGCACAGCGCAAACTGTTTGGTACGCAGTTCGCCGGCACAGTGAGATTTATCATGGCGCAAGCAGAATCTGCCGAGGCGATGCCGCGAGTGGAAAAATCCATCAACGAGCTGCTGCGCCAGCGCCACCGCATCCGCGAAGGTGCGGACAGCGACTTCGGAGTGCGTAACCTCACCGCCATGGCCAATACCGCTGCTGAAACTGCACAGGTGATGTCGCTGATGCTGGGTGCCATTGCCTCGATCTCGCTCCTGGTCGGCGGCATCGGCATCATGAACATCATGCTGGTGTCGGTGACCGAGCGCACGCGCGAGATCGGCATCCGCATGGCTATAGGCGCGCGTGGCCGCGACATCCTGCTGCAGTTTTTGCTGGAGGCCATCATCATCTCTGTCATCGGCTGCCTGATCGGGGTGCTGCTGGGTGTGGGCGGCGCGCTTGCAGTGAGCAAACTCAGTGGCATGGCGGTGGTTGTCACCGTCAGCTCCATCATCATGGCGTTTGCCGTGGCTGCCGCCGTCGGTATCTTCTTCGGCTGGTATCCCGCGCGCAAGGCTTCACTGCTGCGCCCTATCGATGCGCTGCGCTTCCAATAGAACCCCTTGCTGCGATTTTAAATACGTGTCCAATAAATTTTCATCATCAACTCGCGCCTTGATCGCGCTGTTTTTCCTGTCGCTTATCTGGGGCTATAACTGGGTGGTGATGAAAGAGGCGCTGCATTTTGTAGGCCCCTTCCAGTTTGGGGCGCTGCGTACATTTCTTGGCGCCGTCGTTTTGTTGTTGGTGTTGCTGCTACTAAGAAAGCCCATGCGCCCGCAGCATCTCGCGCGGATTACGTTGATCGGCCTGCTGCAGACGGGAGGATTCACCGCAGTGATCGTGTTGCGCTGGTGGCAGGCGGGGCAGGCAAGGTGGCGGTATTAACTTACACCATGCCGTTCTGGGTGATGCTGCTGGCTTGGCCGTTGCTGGGCGAGAAGCTGCGCGGTCTGCAGTGGCTGGCCGCGCTTGCGTCCGTCGCGGGGTTGCTGTGCATCGTCGAGCCCTGGCACATGCACGGCAGCCTGCTCAGTAATATTCTTGCGGTGGTGGCGGGCATGTGTTGGGCGCTGGCGGTGATTCTGGCCAAGCAGCTGCATCAGCAAGCCCCGCAGATGGACCTGCTGTCATTCACTGCCTGGCAGATGCTGATCGGCTCTTTGCCTGTGGTGGCGCTGGCATTGACTGTTCCGGCCGAGCCGATTCAGTGGACGGGTTATCTGGTCGGGGCGACTCTGTATAACGTGATTGCCTGCAATGCGCTGGCGTGGTTGTTGTGGCTATATGCGTTGCAACATCTTCCAGCCGGGGTGGCGAGCATGGTTTCTCTGCTGACACCGGTGGTCGGCGTGCTCGCAGCCTGGCTACAGTTGCACGAGATACCGACTGCGCTGGAGATGGCGGGCATGTTGCTGATCGGCGCGGCGTTGACCATGCTGGCACTGCGCGGCATGCAGAGGCACGAGGCGATAGAGCCGGCCATGGCGCAGGAATAAGTCGAATTAAACGAGACAGTCGCGCTGCTTGCGCACAGAACGGTTGACTGGCGGGGAAATTCCGCTATAATCGCGCTCCCGAAAAACCTTGCCCTACCGTTTTTATTCAATGGCGGAGGGCTACAACCACAAGGAGATGTAATGCGACACTACGAAATCGTATTTATCGTGCATCCCGACCAAAGCGAGCAGGTTCCCGCGATGGTCGAGCGATATCGCACGCTGGTGACTGGCAAGAATGGTCAGATTCACCGCCTGGAAGACTGGGGCCGCCGTCAACTGGCTTACCCAATTCAAAAAATTCACAAAGCGCACTATGTGCTGATGAACATCGAATGCGACCAGGAAACTCTGGTTGAGCTGGAACACGCATTCAAGTTCAACGATGCCGTGTTGCGTCACCTGACAATCAAGACGAAAGCTGCAGTGACTGCGCCATCGGCGATGATGCGCGAAGAGAAGTCGCGCTCGTTCAGCGGCGATGCTCCTGCTGCGGAAGTTGCTGTCGCTGCTTGATAGACACGCTGACCAACAGCTGTGTAATTGACGGCGAGCTGGTTGAGTTGGACGATTTGCGCTATACCCCGGCGGGGTTGCCGCGGATTGGATTGAAAATACGCCACGCTTCAACGCAACAGGAAGCAGGGATGCCACGGCAGCTGCAGTGTGACATTCCCGCAGTTGCTCTTGGTGAGGCTGCCCTGCAGGCCAGTAAATTAAGGCTTGGGCAGATGGTGAAGGTGGCAGGATTTTTGGCTCAGCGCAGTTTGCGCATTTCGCAACTAGTGCTACACATAGATAACATTACATTGAAATAAGGGGCACAAACATGGCTCGTGTATTTAAGAAAAAAGACGACAAGAAGGGTAACTCTTCGCGTCAACTGTTCAAGCGTCGCAAATTCTGTCGCTTTACTGCCGATAAAATCGCTGAAGTGGATTACAAGGACATCAACATCCTGAAGGAATTCGTTTCCGAAAATGGCAAGCTGATCCCGGCTCGCATTACCGGCACCAAGGCACGCTTTCAGCGTCAGTTGAGTGTGGCAGTAAAGCGTGCGCGTTTTCTGGCATTGCTGACTTATACTGATTTGCATTAAGGAGATAAAGACATGCAGATTATTCTCATGGAAAAAGTAATTAACCTCGGACAGTTGGGCGATGTGGTTAAGGTAAAAAATGGCTATGCCCGTAACTTTCTGATCCCGCAAGGCAAGGCCAAGCGTGCTACAGCCAACAACGTGGCAGAGTTCGCAGAGCGTCGTGCCGAGCTGGAAGCCGCTGAGCGTGCCAAGGTTACGGAAGCGCAAGCGCGTGCCGAGAAACTGAATGGCATGACTGTGCAAATAGCGCAAAAAGCCGGTGTGGATGGCAAGCTGTTTGGTTCTGTAACCAATGCTGACGTGGCAAATGCACTGGTTGCTCTGGGCTTTGCCGTGGATAAAGCCCAAGTGCGCATGCCTGAAGGCCATATCAAGCAAATCGGCGAGCATGCGTTGACGATTGCCTTGCATACTGACGTATTGGCTAATATCACCGTTTCGGTATTAGGCGAGCACTAAACCAGGCGCGCAACGCTGGGTCAAAAAAGGGCTGGCAACAGCCCTTTTTGTTTTGCCAATAATTCCTCTACACGGAGTAGAATCTCTCTCCCACATTTAACTGCATACCATGCAAAATTTCGCAGCCCCTGTCTCGGATCCTCAGCTAGACGCGATCAAACTGCCGCCTCATTCGGTAGAGGCGGAGCAATCCGTGTTGGGCGGTATCCTGCTGGATACAACCGCCTGGGACAAAATCACTGACCTGGTCAGCGAGCAGGATTTTTACCGCTATGAGCATCGCCTGATTTACCGCCATATAGCCAAGCTGACCGAACAGGCAAAGCCGGTTGACGTCATCACGGTAGCTGAGTCCCTGGAGAGCAATTCCGAGCTGGAAAAGGCAGGTGGTTTGGCCTATCTGGGCTCGCTGGCGCAGAACGTGCCTTCTGCCGCGAATATCCGGCGTTATGCCGAGATCGTGCGTGAACGCGCGATCATGCGCAGGCTGGCAGAAGTCGGCACGGAAATCGCCACCAGCGCCTACAATCCGGGGGGGCGTAATGCAGGACAATTGCTGGATGAAGCGGAAAGCCGTGTATTTGAAATTGCAGAGGCAGGTGAGCGCGGCAACAAGGGGTTTGTGGCTATTCCGCCTCTGCTGACACAGGTTGTTGAGCGCATCGAAACACTGTATGGGCGCGATAATGCCAGCGACGTGACGGGCATTGCCACCGGTTTTACCGATCTGGACAGCATGACTTCGGGCTTGCAACCAGGCGATCTGGTCATCGTGGCGGGCCGGCCCAGTATGGGAAAAACGGCGTTCTCCATCAACATCGCAGAGCATGTAGCGCTGGAAGTGAACAAGCCGGTTGCCATTTTCAGTATGGAAATGGGCGGCACGCAGCTGGCAATGCGTATGATAGGTTCGGTGGGCAGGCTCAATCAGCACACTTTGCGCACAGGCAAGCTGGAAGACGATGACTGGTCGCGCATGACCCATGCACTGGGGCGTCTGAACGATGCGCCAATCTTCATTGACGAGACGGCGGCGCTGAATTCTCTGGAGTTGCGTTCGCGTGCACGCCGTTTGCACAGGCAAAACGAGGGGCTGGGGCTGATCGTTATCGACTACCTGCAGCTCATGTCGTCTCCCGCAAGCAAAGGCAGTGAAAACCGTGCCACTGAAATTTCAGAAATCTCACGCTCGCTCAAGGCACTGGCAAAAGAGTTGCATGTGCCTGTGATTGCGCTGTCGCAGCTCAACCGCAGTCTGGAACAACGCCCGAACAAGCGTCCCGTGATGTCTGACTTGCGCGAATCAGGCGCGATTGAGCAGGATGCGGACCTGATTTTGTTTATCTACCGCGACGAAGTGTATAACCCCGATTCCCCAGACAAAGGCAAAGCCGAAATTATCATCGGCAAGCAGCGTAACGGCCCAATTGGCAAGGTTGAGCTAACCTTCCGTGGCGAATACACCCGCTTTGAAAACTATGCCTCAGCTTCATACTGAAGTTGAGGCATAGTTTCGGTGCAGGCTAACTTGCGAAGCAAATTATGCCGGAGCCAAAACTAACAAAGCCAATATTGAAGCTGAGGCATAGTTTCGGTGCAGGCTAACTTGCGAAGCAAATTATGCCGGAGCCAAAACCAACAAAGCCAATATTGAACTGAAGCGTAATTTCGGCGCAGACTAACCTGCGTAGCAGGTCTTGCCGGAGCCCAAACCTGGAGCCTAGTATTGAGCTGAATAGAGAACCAGCTTCAGTGCCTTAGTTCCCGTGAGGCTTGCCAGCCAATCAAATTATTAAGAGCTTGTGAGGGTTGGTGTAAATCTCTATAATGCGCCCTCGTTTTGGGAGCATATTTCAGCGGTAGAATATTTCCTCGACAAGGAAAAGGTCACTGGTTCGATCCCAGTTGCTCCCACCAAGACAATTTTATACTGCCGACATAGTGCGGCTTTTTTTGTTGCCCGAAAATCTATATGCCGGGCCGGGTTGTGGCGATTTGACATCTGGGTAATAATTAACAAGTTTTATTCATGGTGCTCGTTGCGTAACGGTTGGCATGTATTTGGCGAGTTATTGTTGTTTTATTTTCAGACTAGGAGTCGGAGATGTTGGTTAAAAAAATATTAGCTTTGGTAATTGCAGTACTAGGGATCACAGCTAACGCATTTGCAGCTGAAAAAACTCGCGAGTTTTCTATTGACGGTATCTATATGAAAACATCCGGCCAGCCAACCTTCTCCATGCTGAATGTTGCATTGGGTCAATTTTTGACATCGCAGATGGTTATTGTGACCAATCTGTCGACGCAGGATACTTATGGTTACACCGCAACCAGCATTGGTCTGGGCGGAAAATATTACTTTATGGATGGACTGAAGGGTGACCTTGTTCCATTTGCCGGTGTTGGTATCGCATTGCGTCAGGCATCAGCTGGCGGAAGCAATTCATCGTCTACGCAGTATGATGTGAATGGTGGCGTCTCGTACTTCATGACCGATGTGACCACACTGGATGCCAGGGCCAAGTTGATGAATGTCACCCAGCCGGATGGTTCAAGCGCAACCATGACGGTGTTTAGCGTGGGACTCACCCAGCATTTTTGATCGTTTGTACGCATAGCGCATGTGATTGAATGATTGTATGAGCAATTTGACTTGTGGCGCGCTACCAACAATGCGCCGCAAGACAGTTGATTGTTGAAGCTTGGTATTCTTGGTGTTGATGTAAAGCACACACAGTGTTTTTCATAGCATGAGTGGGCGTGATGTGGCTAACCCATAGTGTCTATACAACATATGTAGAAGGGTGCGGCTAGGCCGCATTTTTATTTTAAAGAGCGAATATGCCAGTTATTACTTTGCCGGATGGTTCACAACGCAACTTTGCACAGGCGCTTAGCGTAGCCGATGTTGCTGCCAGTATTGGTGCAGGCTTGGCGCGTGCAGCGCTGGCGGGCAAGGTGGATGGTACGCTGGTAGACACGTCGTACCTGATTTCTACAAATGTGCAATTGGCCATCATCACCGATAAAGATGCTGAGGGGCTGGAGATTATTCGCCACTCCACTTCGCATTTGCTGGCTTATGCGGTGAAGGAGCTGTTTCCTGAGGCTCAAGTCACCATCGGGCCAGTGATTGAGAATGGCTTTTATTATGATTTTTCTTACGCTCGACCATTTACTCCGGAAGACTTGGTGGCGATTGAAAAATGCATGGCTGAGCTGGCCAAGCGCGATATTCCTGTGGTGCGCAAAGTCATGTTGCGTGATGAGGCAGTCGCCTATTTCAAAAGCATAGGCGAGCATTACAAGGCTGAACTTATTGCTTCAATACCGGCGGAGCAGGATGTTTCCCTGTACACAGAAGGTGAGTTCACCGACCTTTGTCGTGGCCCGCACGTGCCTTCTACCGGCAAGCTCAAGGTGTTCAAGCTGATGAAGGTGGCCGGTGCGTATTGGCGTGGCGATGCCAAGAATGAAATGTTGCAGCGTATCTACGGTACGGCCTGGACGAAAAAAGAAGATCTGGATGCTTACCTGTTTCGCCTGGAAGAAGCGGAGAAGCGCGATCATCGTAAGCTCGGCAAGCAACTTGATCTCTTCCATATGCAAGACGAAGCGCCGGGCATGGTGTTCTGGCATCCCAAGGGTTGGGCGGTGTGGCAGGTGATTGAGCAGTACATGCGCAGTGTTTATCGCGACAACGGCTATCAGGAGATCCGTTGTCCGCAGATTATAGACCGTGTGCTTTGGGAGAAGTCCGGCCACTGGGAGCACTACAAGGCCAACATGTTCACCACCGAGTCGGAAAAACATGACTACGCGATCAAGCCGATGAACTGTCCTGGTCACGTGCAAGTATTCAACTCCGATTTGCGTTCGTATCGCGAGTTGCCACTGCGCTATGGTGAGTTCGGTTCATGTCACCGCAACGAACCGTCCGGCGGCTTGCACGGGTTGATGCGGGTGCGCGGTTTCGTGCAGGACGATGGCCACATTTTTTGTACCGAAGGTCAGATCGAATCCGAGGTGACGGCTTTCAATGCGCTGGTGTTGAAGGTTTATAAGGACTTCGGTTTTCATGATGTGGCGGTGAAGTTGGCGCTGCGTCCGGAAAGCCGCGTCGGCTCCGACGAAATCTGGGATAAATCCGAAAATGCCTTGCGCGCTGCCTTGCGTGCTTCCGGCATGACATGGGAGGAGTTGCCGGGCGAGGGCGCTTTCTATGGTCCGAAGATCGAATTTCACATCAAGGACGCCATCGGACGTTCTTGGCAGTGCGGTACGGTGCAGGTGGACTTCTCCATGCCGGGTCGCCTTGGTGCTGAATTCGTGGATGAGGACAATACCCGCAAGGTTCCGGTGATGCTGCACCGGGCGATACTGGGTTCGTTGGAGCGTTTCATCGGTATCCTGGTCGAAAATCACGCGGGAGCGCTGCCGTTGTGGTTGGCGCCAGTGCAAATGGTGGTAATGAATATCTCTCAGGCACAGGAAGAATATGCCGCCCAAGTAGCTCAAACTTTGCAGGCTGCTGGCTTCCGTGTTCATCCGGATTTGCGTAATGAGAAGATTACCTATAAAATACGAGAACATAGCATGCAAAAATTACCTTATCAGCTGATTGTGGGCGACAAGGAAATGGCTGCAGGTCTAGTTGCCGTGCGAACCCGCCAGGGTGAAGACCTTGGTCAGATGTCGGTAGCAGCGTTCATAGAGCGTCTGCGGGCCGAGCTGTAACGGGCAGCACGGTTTAATTTTTGTGTAAATGGAGAATTTGCAATAGCTCAAGATAAATCACAGCGCATGAATGAGCAGATAACTGCACCCCAGGTGCGGCTCATTGGTGCAGAAGGAGAGCCGATAGGCATCGTGGCTGTAGCGGAAGCGCTACGGCTGGCGGATGAAGCGGATCTGGATCTGGTTGAAATTGCGCCCTTGGCGGAGCCGCCAGTCTGTCGCATTATGGACATAGGCAAGTTCAAGTATGCCGAGAGCAAGAAGCAGCACGAGGCCAAGCTCAAGCAAAAGCAGGTGCAGATAAAGGAAGTGAAATTCCGTCCGGGTACCGATGATGGTGACTACAACATCAAGTTGCGTAACTTGATCAAGTTCTTGGCTGACGGCGACAAAACCAAGATTACATTGCGCTTTCGCGGCCGTGAAATTGCTCATCAACAGATAGGGATGCAGCTGATGGAGCGCGTCAAAGCGGATCTGGCAGAACACGGTATTGTGGAGCAGTTTCCAAAAATGGAAGGCCGCCAGATGGTAATGGTGTTGTCACCCAAGAAAAAATAGGCAGCTGCTTTAATGATTAAAAGGCTGCGCTGATTAAGGGACTGGTCAGCGCGGTTTGATTGTAGTCAGTCCCACATAAGTGGTTTCGGGTTTTTAAGTGTTCCTGTCAGGAACCTCCCGGCGTCATAAAATAAAGGAGTTGTCATGCCTAAAATGAAAACAAAGAGCGGTGCAAAAAAACGCTTTATTGTTCGTGCTGGCGGAAGCATCAAGCGTTCGCAAGCATTCAAACGTCATATTCTGACCAAGAAGACCACCAAGACTAAACGTCAATTGCGTGGTACTACCGAAGTTCACGCAAGCAACACGGCGTCTGTACGCGCCATGATGCCCTACGCATAAGGAGTAGACCATGCCAAGAGTAAAACGTGGTGTCACGGCGCGCGCGCGTCACAAGAAAGTTTTAGACCAGGCCAAGGGCTATCGCGGCCGTCGCAAGAACGTCTATCGCATTGCCAAAGAGGCAGTGATGAAGGCAGGGCAATATGCTTACCGCGACCGTCGTCAACGCAAGCGCCAGTTCCGCACTCTGTGGATTGCGCGTATCAACGCAGCCGCACGTGAGCAGGGCCTGTGCTATAGCGTGTTCATGAATGGTCTGAAGAAAGCCGAGATCAATCTGGATCGTAAAGTGTTGTCCGATATCGCCGTGTTCGACAAACCTGCATTCGTGCAGATTGTTGCGCAGGCTAAGGCCAGCCTCGGTCTGTAAGTAGACTGATCGAAATGAAGGAGGCGTTTTACGCCTCCTTTTTTTGTTTGAGGCTGCTCAATAAACCGGATTTCAGTAGCGAAGAAATGGCTGAAGTCGTGTTTGTTGATCTGTTTCGTGAGTGAAAATAAATATGCAAGAACTCGAGCAAATCCTGAATCAAGCCGTGCAGCAGTTCGCCGCAGTAGAACAGGCGGCTGAGCTGGAACAGGTCAAGGCACGTTATCTGGGCAAGGAAGGGCGTTTAACCGAATTGCTCAAGGGCTTGGGCAAGCTTTCGGCTGAAGAGCGTCCGGCTGCCGGGGCGCGCATTAACCAGGTTAAGCAGGCGATCGAGTCAGCACTGCAACAGCGCCGCGATTCCTTGTCACAACAGCAGCTGCAGCAAAAGCTGGCAGCGGAAGCATTGGATGTAACCTTGCCCGGCCGAGGGATGAGCACTGGCGGCTTGCATCCAGTAACGCGTACGCTGGAACGCATTGAGTCGCTGTTTCATTCGCTGGGTTTTGCGGTGGCGACCGGCCCTGAAATCGAGACCGATTTCTATAACTTCACCGCGCTGAACACCCCGGCAAACCATCCTGCGCGCTCCATGCACGACACTTTCTACATCGATGCCGAGCACATGTTGCGCACGCACACTTCGCCTGTGCAAATTCATTACATGGAAAACAATGCGCCGCCGCTGAAGATCATTGCGCCGGGGCGTGTTTATCGAGTGGACTCGGACGCGACTCATTCTCCCATGTTTCATCAGGTTGAGGGTCTATGGGTGGACGAGCAGGTAAGTTTCGCCAATTTGAAAGGAGTGGTGCAGGACTTTCTGCAGCGCTTCTTTGAACGTGACGATCTGCGCGTGCGTTTTCGTCCATCATTCTTTCCATTCACCGAACCTTCAGCCGAGATGGATATGAGCTGGGGCGACAGCTGGCTGGAAATTGGCGGCTGCGGCATGGTGCACCCCAACGTGTTACAGCACGTCAGAATTGATAGCGAGAAGTATCAGGGTTTTGCCTTTGGACTGGGCGTAGAACGTTTGGCGATGCTGCGCTATGGAGTGACCGATTTGCGCCAGTTCTACGAAGGCGATTTACGTTTCTTGAAGCAATACAACTAGCATGAAATTCTCTGAAAATTGGTTAAGAAGCTGGATTAATCCGGCTCTGGATACAGAGGCCCTGGGCCATCAATTCACCATGGCTGGTCTGGAAGTGGAAGCCCTGGAGCCTGTCGCGCCGGCCTTCAACCGCGTGGTAGTGGCAGAGGTGTTGGAGGTAGTCAAACATCCTAATGCGGATCGACTAAACGTCTGCCAGGTCAATGTGGGAGAGGCGCAGCCGCTGACCATAGTCTGTGGTGCGAGCAATGTGGCGGCAGGCATCAAAGTACCGTGTGCGCGCATCGGTGCGCTGTTGCCGGGTAATTTTTCCATCAAGCAGGCCAAGGTGCGCAGCGTCGAATCCTTTGGCATGTTGTGTTCTGCCAAAGAGCTGGGCCTGGAGGGTGAAAGCGAAGGCCTGTGGCTGATGCCTGCTGACGCCCCAGTGGGTGCCGATCTGCGCAGCTATCTTGAGCTCAATGACACGCTCCTGACTCTGAAGCTCACGCCCAATCGTAGCGATTGCCTGAGCATTGCCGGCTTGGCGCGCGAGGTGGCGGCGATTACCGGCGACACATTGCAATCTGTGCAAATTGAAGCGGCGACAATAACATTGCCTGACGTTCTTCCGGTTAAAGTCGCAGCAGTAGAGGCTTGCCCGCTATATTGCGGGCGCATCGTGCGTGGTGTGAATGCGGCTGTTGTCACGCCGGTCTGGATGGCGCGCCGTCTGGAACGAAGCGGTTTGCGCAGCATTAATGCTGTGGTCGACATCACCAATTATGTTTTGCTGGAACAAGGTCAGCCCTTGCACGCCTTTGATCTGGCTAAATTGTCTGGTGGCGTGACGGTACGCTATGCCCGAAATACTGAAAAGCTGAAGCTTCTCAACGAGCAAGAAATTGAACTGCAAGCAGATATGCTGGTGGTTGCCGATGACCATCGTGCGCTAGCTCTGGCTGGAATTATGGGCGGGGCGGATAGTGGGGTAGAAACGTCGACTCGCGATGTGTTTCTGGAGGGCGCATTTTTTACACCTGAAGCGATCGCTGGAAAAGGGCGCCGCTTTTCGCTGTCCACAGATTCATCGCACCGTTTTGAGCGTGGTGTCGACTTTGCTGCGACGCGCATGGCACTGGAACGTGCGACTCAATTGCTGCTGGAAATTTGCGGCGGAAACGCTGGCCCGATCAGCGAAGTGCGTGGCAAGTTACCTGCCCGCCCGCCTATCCTTTTGCGTGTCTCACGAGCTGCACGTATTTTGGGTGTCGAACTGGGCTCGGCACAAATTTCCGCATTGATGGAGCGTCTGAAATTTGCGTTCGAATGCCAAGGACCTGATTTCCTTGTTACTCCACCAAGCTACCGCTTTGATATTACATTGGAAGTTGATCTGATTGAGGAGTTGGTGCGCCTGGTGGGCTATGACAATATTCCTGCCTTATTTCCTGTGGCGGCTATGCGTATGTTGCCGCATAGTGAGTTGCAGCGACCAGCATCTCGCCTGCGCCAGTTGATGGTTGCACGTGATTATCAGGAAACCGTCAGTTATGCCTTTGTGGACCTGCAAAGCGAGCGCGATTTGTGTGGCAATACCACCCCGGTGGCGCTACAGAACCCGATTGCCAGTCAGTTGGCAGTGATGCGCAGCAGTTTGTTAGGAGGGCTGGTTTCAGCTTTGGGTATTAATTTGGCGCGCAAGCAATCTCGAGTGCGTTTATTTGAGATTGGCTCATGTTTTGCGGCTGGCTATGAACAACAGGAACGCTTGGCAGGTTTGTGTTACGGCTCGCAGTTTGCAGAGCAATGGGGGCAGGCGGCTCGTTATGTTGATTTTTATGATTTAAAAGCAGATGTAGAAGCCTTGTTTGCACCTTTAAGTCCAAGCTTTGTCGCCGCCACTCACCCGGCGTTGCACCCTGGGCGCAGTGCAAAAATCATGCGGAATGATCAGCATGTTGGCTGGATAGGTGAGCTGCATCCGCAATGGGTGCAACAGTACGACATGCCTCAGGCACCAGTCTGGTTTGAGATAGAGATGGCAGCCTTGTTGCAGGCGAATGTGCCGTGTGCCAGTGAACTTTCAAAGTTCCCGCCAGTACGCCGGGATATGGCAGTGGTTGTGGAAGAGAATGTGACTGTGCAGAGCTTGCTGGCTGCGATGCAGGCAGATAATGCTCCTTATGTGGCCGAGTTGGCATTGTTTGATGTGTATCGTGGCAAAGGCGTGGAAAATGGCAAAAAAAGCCTTGCTTTCCGAGTGTTATTGCAAGATACTCAAAAAACTCTAACGGATGTTGAGATTGATCAAACTATGCTGCGCCTTGTCGCTGTATTACAACAGCACGGTGCGCAGTTGCGTGTGTAAGAGGTGATAATGACACTAACTAAAGCAGAATTGGCCGATTTGTTATTTGAAAAAGTAGGCCTAAACAAGCGCGAGGCCAAAGATATGGTTGAGGCGTTCTTTGAAGAAATACGCCTGCAACTGGAGCAGGGCGAAAGTGTGAAATTGTCCGGGTTTGGCAATTTTCAGTTGCGCGATAAACCGCAACGTCCTGGCCGCAATCCTAAAACTGGGGAGGAAATTCCCATTACGGCGAGACGCGTAGTGACATTTCACCCCAGCCAGAAACTCAAAAGCATGGTAGAGCAGAACTATCATGGAAAACCACATAGCTAATTCAGAGTTGCCACCGATCCCGGCCAAGCGTTACTTCACCATTGGTGAAGTAAGCGAGTTGTGCGGGGTGAAGGCGCATGTCCTGCGCTACTGGGAACAGGAGTTTGCCCAACTCAAGCCGGTAAAACGGGGGGGGAATCGCCGTTATTATCAACATCATGAAGTGTTGCTGATACGTCGTATCCGCCAGCTCCTTTATGAAGATGGTTTTACCATAAGCGGCGCACGTAGCCGCTTGGGCAACCCGTTAGAAATGATCGAGGAAACTCCTCCAGCCAAGATTACGCAAGCGGTATTGAGTGTGGCGGAGTTGCGTCGTGAGATTCGTTCGGTTCTCGATATTCTTCAAGCGTGATATTGCCTAGCAGAAAAATTTTGCTCTGCTATAATGCTGCGCATCGGGGCGTAGCGCAGCCTGGTAGCGTACTTGGCTGGGGGCCAAGTGGTCGGAGGTTCGAATCCTCTCGCCCCGACCAGATTTTCTTCTTTTCTCTGTTGGGTTCCGCAACAGTCAGCACAAACTCAACTCAACTCATTAAGCCCAATGCGCATCCTGCTCAGTAACGATGACGGCTATTTTGCGCCCGGCCTTGCGTGCTTGGCTGAGCATATTTCTGCAATTGCCGAGGTGGTGGTGGTAGCGCCTGAGCGTGACCGCAGCGGCGCCAGCAACTCCCTCACCCTGGATCGCCCTCTTAACCTGCGCCATGCAGCCAATGGCTTTCACTATGTGAATGGCACACCGACAGACTGTGTACATCTGGCTGTCACCGGCATGCTGGACACCCAGCCGGACATGGTGATTTCCGGCATTAACGCGGGTGCCAATATGGGTGACGATACGATTTATTCCGGTACCGTTGCTGCTGCAACGGAAGGATTCCTGCTCGGCATTCCGGGGATTGCCGTGTCTCTGGCAGGCAAGGAACTTGCTCATTATGAGACGGCTGCGCGCGTAATCGTGGAGTTGGTGCAGCGTTTCAAACAGGATATTCACACACATCCCTGGCTCCTTAACGTTAATGTTCCTGACGTGCCTTTCGAGCAACTGCAAGGCACAGTGGTTACCCGTTTGGGCAAGCGCCACAAGGCAGAGCCGGTGGTGAAGGGTACCAATCCACATGGCCAGACTGTGTACTGGGTAGGGGCGGCGGGCAAGGCTCAGGATGCGGGTGAAGGCACGGATTTTCATGCCATCAGCCAACGCTGCGTATCGATCACCCCTCTGCAGATTGATCTGACACAATACAACCAGCTTGATGCGGTGCGATCGTGGTTAGGTGGTGACGTGAAAGGAACTGGGGCGGCATGAACTCCTTGCGTCAAAGCGGTATCGGCATGACATCACAGCGTACCCGTGGCCGGATGATAGAGCGCCTGCGTGCACAAGGCATACGCGACGAAGTACTATTGGCAGCGATGAACACCGTACCGCGCCACATATTTGTGGATGAAGCAATGTCACACTTGGCTTACGATGACAAATCGTTACCTATCGGATTTGGGCAAACGATTTCACAACCTTACATTGTGGCACGCATGACGGAGATAATGCGCGATGGAAAAACACTTAACCGCGTGCTGGAAATTGGCACAGGTTGTGGCTACCAAGCGGCTGTGCTGGGGCAGGTGGCGAGCATAGTGTATTCAGTTGAGCGCATTCTTCCCTTGCACGAACGCGCCGCAAACTATCTGCAGGAATTGCATGCCGAAAATGTCCGGCTAAGTTATGCGGATGGTGGGCTGGGGTTGCCAGGAGAGGCGCCATTTGATGGCATTATTATGGCCGCTGCTGCTACGCACATTCCGCAAGCTTTGCTGGAGCAGCTTGCGGTGGGGGGGCGCATGGTGCTGCCACTCGGGGCGCAAGAGCAGATTTTATGCATGATTGAGAGAGATGCTGATGGATATCATGAGAGCCGCCTAGAGGCGGTGAAGTTCGTGCCATTACTGACAGGAAAAGCATGACACTGAAAAAATTTACTATGCATTGGCTCTGTGTTGTCTTGGCTCTTGTGTTGCTGGCAGGCTGCAGAGCAAGTGGAAACCACCGTGCACCGGTTGAAGATCGCAGTTCATCTGGGGGGTACCATGCGCCGATTGAAGACCGCAGTGATGCGGCGAGAAAATCCACATCAGCCAGTACAGCGAGCAAAGTGCCAGTGCAGCATGAGCAAGAAAGACATATAAAAACTTATGTGATCAGAAAAGGCGATACGCTTTACAGCATTGCATTTGAGCATGGCTTGGACTATCGCGAAGTTGCCGATCTGAACAATATCAAGAACCCCGGTGCAATCCAGATCGGCCAACAAATTCAGCTGGCTGAGGCGGAGTCAGTGTCAGCTGACAGTGCGCTTGCACATACAGCAGTTGTGCCCGTGATCAAGATACAGCCCAGGGTGGCAAAGCTACCCTATTCTGAGCAGGCAGTAGCGCAGATCGAGAAAGTGCAGCAGGAAACTGGCCAGGTCGCGCCGATAATAGCTACCTCTGTGGCTACCAAACCCGCAAGTTACAGCCCGCAAGAGAAAGATACCGGTGCGGATGACGCTGTGCAGTGGGGAATGCCGGCGAAGGGCAAGCTTATTAGCGGATATTCAGAGAATGCCAATCGTAAAGGCGTGGATATTGCCGGCAATAAGGGGCAAGCGGTGCTGGCAAGCGCTGCAGGCAAAGTTGTGTACAGTGGCAGCGGGCTGCGCGGTTACGGCAAACTGGTCATCATTAAGCACAATAAAACGTTTCTCAGCGCTTACGCACACAACGACAAAATTTTGGTGAAGGAAGGCCAGAGTGTAAACAAGGGGCAGAAGATTGCCGAAATGGGTAACACTGATGCGGAGCAGGTAAAGCTGCATTTCGAAATCCGTAAATTCGGCAAGCCGGTAGATCCGGCAAAGTACCTGAACTTGTCCCAGTCTTGAGCCCTACTAACCTTAATATAGCCGACCATAGCCGTGACAGCGCCGGTTTGCGTTATGTCTACCCGGTAGTTTCGCGCCGGGCC
>JANYJE010000032.1 GCA_025408405.1 Nitrosomonadales bacterium
TGCGTCTTTGCTACCCCCGTTCGCAACACTGCTGGATTTCCGCACCACATTGACCGTAATGCCGTTGATTATCGCGCCTGCTGGAATCGCAAAATTGTAGCCCGTGCACTGCAGGTAACGGCTGGTGGTGCCATCGACCGCAGCCGTCGCATAGCTGTTGTTGGCCGATATTGCCCGTGCCGGATTCGTCCAGGCTACCGTGCCTATTCCCGCAACACTCGTGCAGGTGGTGGGACTGGCTGTTACGGTTATGGCAGCGGCAACATTACTCAGCAGCAGCAAGACACCCGTCAGCAATACTGCCCACAGTTGCCTCAATCCGATGCTCGTCCTCATATTTTCGAATTCGGTCATCTTGCTCATGTTTTCCTCTCCATCTATTCGGCTAGCCACCTTTTATGTGCTTGGCCCAAAATTTTCCGTAAGCCTGTGCGCTGTTATCCGATCACGCTACTTGCCCATCGTTACGGCAATGACGCGCTCGACATAATCCGTGTTGCCGGGAGCGCCTCCGTAAGCGGCAGTGGAAGTAATGCTGTACACGTATATGGTAGCAACGCCTTCCACAGCCGGCGTGGAGCTACAAGTCAAAGTCACCGTGAATGGCGCCAAGGTTCCGCCTAGCGTATTGGCGGCGAACAAGGGTGCAGGTATCGCTGCACATCCCGCCCACAGTGTTCCCGCTGGTGTTTGCGCCACATTAAATGCGGCCCACTCTATTCCCGCACGCGACGCATGATAGGCACGCGAACCCGTCACATCCAGCGCCGAACTTTGCTGTTGTGCGGCAAAAAAAGTCACCATCAGCGTACCCAGTGTACCCAGCACCACCAGCAGGAAGATGGCGGTGATCAGGCTGAAGCCCTGGTGTAACCTTTGTGGGTGCAATTTATGTGTCAGTGTCATCATGGTTTTCATCACGGCACGTTATTGACGTGGATCTCATGGTACAGGCTGACGCTCTCGCCTCCCCGGGTAATACCCAGACGTATTGTTACCAGGCCATTGCGCTGATTGAAAGTATCGTAAACAATCTGGCAGTCACTCACCCTGTCCGCCAGCACGGCGTTTGATCCTGCCAGTGGTGGTGCCGCTTGCGCCACGTTAAAGCCATAGTTCCAGTAACGCCTGAGCGTGCCCGGCCCGTCTCCTCCAGCGGGGGCGGCCGCCACATTTTCACACGCGTAGGTCAGCGCCTGCTGAGCACCGGGCACCACATCAAAGCGATGCCCCTGCACTTCGGCATAAGCGGGAAGCTGCGTACCTGTCACTACCACCCTGGCCTGTGCACCGGCGGCTCCGTTATAAGCCCGACGTATGCCTGCGCCCGTATTGTCATAAGGAGGATTACCACTCGACTGCGTACTGCCAATCACGATCTGGTCACCCGCCGTAAAAGTAATCGGGGGACCGATAATCGCAAAGCAGGTATCGTTCGCATCAAACGACAACGCATCACCCAGCGCACTCCCGCCACAGATACCTGCACTGCCAACCGGATCTGCACGGTAGCGCCCACCCGCTATAGTCGGCAAGAATTCAATGTAGGTATTCACGCCCACCGGGTTGGGAACACGCACACTGTTCGGCACTGCCGTGCGGATGTCGCGTGCCAATCGACGCAATGCGGTGTCGGCAATATCAGTCATCTCCGCACGGCGCGAACTGTCCATATATCCCTGCACCGGCGCCCTGATAAACACGGCCACCATGCCGCCGATAATGCCGGTGATCACCATCACCACGATCATTTCGACCAGGGTAAAACCGCGTTGGGATATTAGATTAGGTCGCATCTCAGTTGCCCGCCCTGTACCCGTTCATCACCACAGTCTGGCCGGTGGGATCCGTCACACTCACGCTGATAACAACCGCACTGCCCGCCGGAACCGCAACGCCGCCCCAGATGGCCGGGGTATTGGCCACCGTTACCGGGGGCGCGATGTTGTAACTCGTCAGCGAGGTTATTTGCGTGTTGGTAGAAAAATCAAGAATGCCGTTGGTGGTGCTATATCCGTTGTAGTTCCAGACATTGTCAAAGCTCGTGCGATTGGCGTTCGCAGAACCCGTGCCGGGATTGACACCCGAAACCCCCTGCAGCTCGATTTCTTCCAGCAACGATTCGGCAATCGCCAGCGCCTGTTTGCGCAACAAGGTATCTGCGCTGTGGCTGGTAACCTTGTTCATCACCAGCAATATGCCGGCGACCGCGATGCTGATGATCACGATGAACATGATGAGTTCGATCAGGCTGACGCCGCGCTGATGGTTCCTAATGCACATAGCCGGTTTCCGCCTCGATCGTAATCAGTGGAGCCCCTTGCACCTGCACTAATTGATTGGCCGCCAGCACACCGGCCAAATCGCCACACACACCCAGCGGCGCATTGACGCCGCGCGGCCTGCCCAGGCAATCGAAACTCAACCCCGTAGCCGGCACTGGAGCAAAAGTGGCATTGTTGCTCACCAGCGGATAAGGCGTTCCCGAGGGACTGCCCAGCGTGCCGCTGGCGCAGGTATTGTCCGGGCCGTATGTCAGCGTGATACCGTTGTTTGCGGGAAACGCAACACACACGAACTGGTGCTGCGCGATCGCGGTCTTCTGCGCGTAACGCAAAGTGGAAATGATCTGGTCGTAGAAACCGCGGCTATCGAAAGCGTCGCGCACAAAAAAACTCGGCGCAGCCATTGCCGCGAGTATGCCGAGTATCACCATCACGGTGATCAGCTCGACCAGAGTAAAACCGCGCTGACGATCTTGCGCACAATGAGTCGCGTGGGAAATTGCGTTACTTTTTTGCCGCCGCGCAGGCGAACTCTTGCCAGAAAAATAGCCGGCATCCGGTTGGAAAAATTCAGTTTTATTCGCAGTTAAATGCATTGGATATTTTCGTTTACGCCTCTGCGGGATAATACGCGCCTGCATTCTTGATGAGAAGCGCAAATGTCGAGCCAAAAAACAGGGGAGACGAATCTCCCCTGTTCATTTTGCCGTGATGGCTATCGCAAGCTCAACCCGACATGATTACGCGGGCTATCAGCAGCCTGTAACGGTCGTGGCACTGACAACGGGTGCCGCATTTGCCACTGCGGGATTATAGATGAAAGAGCAGGTCGCATTAAGCCCGGCTGCTGTGCCACTGCCGCCAATGACTTCGATCGTCGTCGTCGCACCAACAACAGCGCCATAACCTTCGGCATTCAACTGTGCCAGAGTTGGCGAGAAGAATGCTGGAGAGAGACCTGCAGCGCCTATGATTCCTCCCGGCAGTGCGGCACCAAGAGCCACCGTGGCTGACGGATAGCCATTCGTCAACTGGACCGTACCAGATTCAGTACATACCGTACCGTTTACCGTGTTAGTGGCAGCAGCACCGCCACCGGGGCAAGCCGCAATGTCAGCCACACCAGCTCGCGCCAGATAAGTACTGTGCACGATGCTGGCAGCGGCTAGCACGGCGCCACGTGCCGCGTTGAGTTTAGCTACGCGCGCATCGACCTGAAGTGCGGTAAATTTAGGCAAAGCTGTAGCCGCCAAGATGCCCAGAATCACAATCACTACAATCAATTCGATCAGTGTAAAACCTTGTTGCTGTTTCATGTTTACTCTCCTAGAATTTTGAGGCCATCCCTGCACTCACCGCAGTGCCTCGCTTAAGGGCCGCAGCCCCGTTTATTTAAGCCAACCATCCCGAACATCCGCATGCCACGGCATACGGATGTTCGGGATGGTTCTCAATCTAATGAATTTCATGCAAAAAAACAAGCAGTTTCGTCACACTGCTAAACATGTACTTACGCTCGTAACTGCGCAGTCATCCCACCACGCGCAGCGCTTATCTGCCCAGCCAGAGCACCAGTGCCACGAGTGTATACAGGCTGCCAAACAAGAGCAGCAATCCCACCCCCTGCACATGCTTGAATACGTATTGATCCACGCCGCTGTGCTGCATTTCCAGGGGCTTTAACGCTAGTCGCAGGGAAAGGCGCTGGTTTGCTCCCTGCTCGAAATCGCGCAGCATGCTGGGACGAAACAGCAGGAACAGGCTGACCAGCAAGGCCAGTTGTGCACCCGCCAGAAAAATCAGCACCAGCGCATCCAGCATGACTTCGAGCAGTAGCGGCTGAATGATGTAAGTGTTGCGCAGGGTGGCAAGCACAGCGGCCTTGTCAAAACTCACGGTAAAAATGTAGTCAATATAAATAGCACCGGCCAGCAACAATGCCCCGCTCAGCAGGCTGTAGCGATAAAACCATTGATCCACATCGACCGTCCTGTCCAGCGGGCGACTCATCTGGCGCGTAGAAACCCAGCTATTGGCGAGCTGGCTCACGCGCACCAGCCAGTCGGGCCGCCAAAGCAGAACCGCGCCGGCCAGCAACCCGGCAACGCTGCCCAGCAGCAGAAAAACGACCAAGCTGCGCCATAACATGGCATAAGAAAAGACGGCTCCCATCATTCCTTCCTCGGAAACCATTGATAAGGTGCAACCGGCTCAAACAGCACCCCGCTCAACCCCTGGGAGTTATCATGCGACGCCGCCGGATTAGTTGCAGCTCCCGCATTACTCGCCCGCCCTGGCACGCGATCATATTCCAGTCGCGCGTGGTAGCGCACCAGTTTTTTTCCATCCGTGCCAGCAACGAAATATTCCGTGCGATACGGCACATAAATCAGCTCGCGTGATTTCAGGTCAAATACCCAGTTTCCCGGCACAACGGCGCCGGGCGTCACGCCGTAAAACTCACCCGAATAATTGTCGGGTTTTTGCATGAGCCAGCGCAACGGGTTTTCTGTCGTCAGCGTTTTCGCTTCAGACATCTGGCCGTGCGTCAGCAACTGTGCGTATTGCAGCACCAAAGCGGTTTGCAGCGCTCCCGCCACCTGCTCCATCGCGGCTTTTTCGGCCTGCTCCTGATAGAACCAGATGCGGTCAAGCAGAACTTTGGCCAGTATCACGACGATGGTGATGACGACGATCAACTCAATAAGAGTAAAACCTCTTTGCCGGGTGCCGGGTGCTGAGTCCTCAGTCCTCAGTCCTATTTTATTATTCATCGGTGCAACGCCGCCCGGCCCAGATCCCACATCGGCAGGAAGATGCCGAGCGCCAGTATCAGCACCAGCACGCCAAGTACAACGATCATGATGGGCTCGATCTGTTGCGCCAGGGTTTTCACTTCGTATTCCACATCGCGTTCGTACATGCCGGCAATCTCGAACATCAATCCGTCCATGTCGCCGGTTTCCTCGCCTACCGCAATCATTTGCAGCACGGTTGAGTTAAACACGCCGGTAGCAACTGCGGTACGCAGTATGCTTTCGCCGCGCTCGACCCCGTCGCGCATCTGCTCGATGCGGCTGCGCATGAATTCGTTATCCACCACCATGGCGACCACATTCAGCCCCTGAATGATGGGGATGCCGCTCTTGAAAGCCAGCGCCATGCTGCGCGCAAAACGCGCCAGGGTGGATTTCATGATGATCTTGCCGGCAATGGGAATTTCCAGCTTGTACTTGTCCCAGCGATAGCGCCCTTCCAGCGTGTTGATATAGGCGCGAAAGCCGACCACCGCAGCGATGGCCATAGCCAGCAGCAGCGGCCAGAAATCGACCATGAAACTGGAGAAGCCCATCAGCATGCGGGTCATCAGCGGCAGCTCGGTATGGAATCCGGCAAACACCTTGGCGAAAGCGGGGATCACGAAAATGTTCACGATCACGATGGCAATACCCATCGCTGCCAGCACCATCATCGGGTAACGCATGGCGCCCTTGATGCGCTCTTTCATGTCCTTTTCAAACTCCAGGTGCGAGTACAGACGCATAAAGGTTTCATCCAGCATGCCGGTCATCTCACCGACCTGAACCATGCTGACATAGAAGGAGGAAAACACTCGGGGATGGCGGCGCAAGGCGGCACTGAGTTCGCGCCCGCTATCCAGACTCTCGCGCATGTCCTGCAGCACAGCGGTAAACGCGGGGTTTTGCGATGACTCCTGCAAGCCCGCCAGAGCGCGCATAATGGGCACGCCAGCCTTGAGCAGGGTGTGCATCTGGCGGCTGAACAGCATCAGCTCCAGCGGCTCGATCTTCTTTTCGCGCATGAAGCGCTCAAACAGGCTGACTGTATGAGCGGCGCTCGCCACACCTTGTGCCAGCCTTATTTCGAGAGGCGAGATGCCGAGCTTGAACAGCTGATCCGCGATTTCGCCGCTCTCGGCACCTTCCAGCGTGCCACTCACCTTGTCGCCCTGGGCATTGCGCCCCTGGTAGGCAAATACCGCCATCAGCCTTCCCTCTCGTCGCTGATGCTCATGACCTCCGCCACCGAAGTACGGCCCAGCTTCATCTGTTCCAGCGCCTGGTCTATCAGGGTGCGGCCCAGCATGTGGGTGCGCGCAGCTTGCATAAACTGGCTGGAATCGTGGTGTGCGGCGGCATCGACCAAGGGCTGGCTCATTTCCAGCATTTCATATACGCCCATGCGCCCATGGTAACCTGTGCCGTTGCAGTGCGTGCAGCCACGCCCGCGCAGCAGCGTGCCCCACTGATTGCGCAACACGCCTGCATGTTCCAGCCATTCGACCTCCTGCGGTGTCGGGTTGTAGGGTTCGCCGCAACTCTCGCAGATGCGCCTGATCAGGCGCTGCGCCACCACCACCTGCACCGATGAGGCCACCATGTACTTGGGTACTCCCATATCGACCAGGCGGAACAGGGTTCCCGCCGTGTCGCGCGTATGCAGTGTGGAAAGCACCAGATGGCCGGTCATCGCTGCGCGCAGGCCTATCTGCGCGGTTTCCCCATCGCGCATCTCACCCACCAGAATGACGTCAGGATCCTGCCGCAAAACCGCGCGCAGCACGCGCGAAAATGTCAGCTCTATTTTTTCATTTACCTGCACCTGGTTGATGCCGGGCAAGCGATATTCCACCGGGTCTTCCACGGTGATGATTTTCTGGTCTACCGAATTGATTTCCGCAAGGGCGGCGTACAGCGTGGAGGTCTTGCCGCTGCCGGTCGGGCCGGTTACCAGCACCATGCCGCTGCTGCGCCGGATGATTTCGCGGAAGCGCTTCATCATGTCGGCGGGCATGCCCAGTTTGTCGAGAGTAAGGAAGCCGCCGCTTTGCCCGAGCAAGCGCATCACCACCGATTCGCCGTACTGCGTGGGCATGGTGGAAATACGCACGTCCACCGCCTGATCGCGCACGCGTATGTTAAAACGCCCGTCCTGCGGCAAACGCTTCTCTGAAATATCCAGGCCGGCCATCAGTTTCAGGCGCAACACCAGTGACGACGCAATCTTGTTGTCGGCTTCCGTTTGCAGGTGCAGCGCACCATCGATGCGAAAGCGGACTTTGAGCATACCCTCCTGCGGCTCGATGTGAATATCCGAGGCGCGCACCTGCGTCGCATCATTGAACATGCTTTGCAGCAGCTTGACCACGGGCGCTTCTTCGAGCCCGACCGAGTCGGTCAGCACCCCGAAATCCACCACGGTATCGCCCAGGTTTTCAGACAGCTCGCGTGCCAGTCCGCTGATTTCTTCCGTGCGTCTATACACGCGATCGATCACCTCCAGCAGCTGGCCTTCAGTCACCACGGCCAGATCGATGTCGCGCTTGAGAAAGCGGCTGATTTCGTCGAAAGCAAACAGGTCGGTCGGGTCGGTCATACCGACCAACAGCGCACCATTGCGCTCTTCCAGTGCCACTGCACGGAATCTGCGCGCCTGATTTTCTGGCAGGCGCCGCACTATATCGAGGTTGACGTTATAGAACTTGAGATTGATGAAAGGGATGTTGAGCTGCTTGGCGAGCGCCTCGGAAATCTGATCTTCGCTCACGAAGGCATTGTCCACGAGCACGCGTCCGAGTTTACGCCCTGAGCGCTTCTGCTGCTCCAGGGCGAAGCTCAGCTGCTCCATCGAGATCAACTTCTGATTAACCAGCAGGTCGCCTAAGCGGATTTTTTCTGGACGTGCCATAGCTTGTTGCCCCGTGTGTATTGGTCAGTGTCTGCTCATGCACCGCATCCAAGCGGTAATTCTACTACCCATTCCCCCTGCCACTCCAATCGGTTGGACACCAATGGAGTATAGCGTTCTGCCGGCCACGGACGTAAGTTAGCCTTAATTCTTAATGCTGACAAGACTAGATAGCGATTAAAATGCGTTTATGTTTAATGTGATTCTTTACCAACCCGAGATTCCCCCCAACACCGGCAACATCATCAGGCTGTGCGCGAACACGGGCACACAACTGCATTTGATCCGCCCGCTAGGCTTTGATCTCGACGACAAGCAGTTGCGCCGTGCCGGCCTGGATTACCACGAATATGCCAATATGCGCGTGCATGAGGATCTTGTAGCCTGCCTGCAAACATTGCCCGGTTCGCGTCTGTTTGCCTTTACCACCAAGGGTTCCAGGCATTATCACGAGGCGGATTATCGGGCCGGCGACGCATTGCTGTTCGGCCCGGAGAGCCGAGGCCTGCCGGCTGTGCTGCTGGCAGCGTTAACTGCGGAACAGCGCCTGCGCTTGCCGATGCTGCCGCAAAACCGCAGTCTTAATTTATCCAACACAGTGGCGATCGCGGTATACGAGGCGTGGCGGCAGTGCGGGTTTGCCGGTGCCAGCTGAACTAAAGGCGGATTATTCGCCGGGGAATTCGGTGTCGGGCACGCGCTTGAGCAGCGCTTCCACCGCACTGGCTGCTTCGACCTGCTCATACAACACGCGATAAACGGCCTCACAGATGGGCATATCCACGCCCAGGCGCCGCACCAATTTGTGCACGGCGCTGACGGTATAAACACCTTCCGCCACATGCCCGAGATCGCGCAGGATGTAGGGCAGTTCATGCTGTCGCGCCAGGAGCAGGCCCACTTTGCGATTGCGCGACATGTCGCCGGTGCAGGTCAGAATCAAATCGCCCACCCCTGACAATCCCCCCAGTGTTTCAGCACGCCCGCCCAACTTGATACCGAGACGGGTCATTTCGGATAGCCCGCGAGTCAGCAGGGCAGCACGGGTGTTATAACCAAAGCCCATGCCGTCGGAAATACCCGCAGCGATGGCCAGTACATTCTTTACCGCCCCGCCCACTTCCACTCCCACCACATCGGTGCTGGCATAGATGCGCAGGCGCGAGTTGTGCAGGTTGTGAGCTGCCTGGCGTGCAAACTCTTCATCACGGCAAGCCAGCGTCAACGCAGTGGGTAAGCCCTGCGCCACTTCCTGAGCGAAGCTGGGGCCGGACAAAACGGCACGTTGGAAGGCTTTCGGCAGCACCTCTGCGGCCACCTGATGCGGCAGCAGGGCAGTGTCAGCTTCCAATCCTTTGCACAACCAGATCACCGGAACGGGGGCAGAGAATTTGGTGACTTTTCTCAGGGTCTCACGCAGCGCCGAGATAGGCACGGCCAGCACCAGCATTTCAGCTCCAGCCAGTGCGGCAACGAAATCGTGCTCCAGGTGCAACTCGGGTGGCAGGGGGACATCGGGGAGATAAAGCTGATTACGGCCCGTGGCACGCATGGCGGCAATTTGTTCGGCATTGCGAGCCCACAGGGTTACGCGATGGCGCTGAGAAAGACTGAGCGCCAGTGCAGTGCCCCAGGCGCCAGCGCCCAGCATGGTAATTTTCATGCCTGTTGCCTTTCCACCTGGAACACAAGCTGTGCGAAACAGGGCCTCATTCGTCGCCCCAGACTTCGGTGGCCCGCACATAGCCTGTAGCACCATCCTGATGACGCACTTTGGTCCATCCCCCTCCGCTGGCAGCGAGCCATTCCACTGCAACGTTCTGTGCCACCTGAAAAACCACTGCGGCATTCTGCTCGGGAGATTGTCGCACTGATGCCTTGGCAACCGTCACCATCACGTAGCGCTTGCTGCTTAACGCACGCTTTTCTATCCACGCCAGACTGCCCGCATTGTCGCGCACCTTGACCCAGTTTTCGGCAGTGATCACCTGCTCCAGCGGCATATAGCGGTTGACCACATAAAGTTTGCGCGACTTGAGCGAGTCTGCTTCATAAAGAATGGCACTGCTGTCAGCAACTGAAACATAATCGAGCGCATATGCACTCTTTGCTGCGACTAGCAGCGTGCCCAAAACAAGGAAGGCGTGCGTAAGTTTCATGTCAGTGCTGTGTAGTGTTGCCGGCCTGCGTCTTTTGCTGCTGGTACAGCGCTTCGAAACTAATCGGATTCAGTATGACGGGCGCAAACCCTGCGCGCACCGACACATCGGATACCACTTCGCGTACATACGGATACATGATGTTGGGACAAATCCCTGCCAGCATCGACTCCATGTCTTCTTGCGGAACATTGCGTATCTGGAAAATTCCGGCCTGCTTGACTTCAATCAGGAACATGACTTTGTTTTTTTCTGCCTGTTTGGCCGTCACGGTCACGGTGACGACCACCTCATAAACACCCTGGTCGATGGCTGAAAATTCGGAATGCAATTGCAGATCGATCTGCGGATTTTCTCGCTCCAGGAATATGCCCGGCGCGTGCGGAATTTCCAGCGACAGGTCTTTAACGTACAGCTTTTCGATATTGAAAAAAGCTATCTGATCGGGTGTCGCTGCTGTGCTCATGTCGCTTCCTTTGGTTGAAATCAGTTTTTCAGTAACGGGGTTAATTCGCCCAGGCTATCCAGCTCCGCCAGGTCATCAAAGCCGCCGATATGGCGCTCGCCGATATAAATTTGCGGCACGGTACGGCGGCCTGTCCTGCCCACCATCAAATCACGTTGCTCGGGTTGCAGATCGATACGGATTTTTTCGATCAGCGTCACACCGCGCGCACGGAGCAGCTGCTCGGCACGCACGCAATAGGGGCACACTTCGGTGCAATACATCAATACGTTGGCCATGATCATCTCGTCAGCGGCAGGTTTGATTTTTGCCAGGCCATCACGCCGCCGTTCAGGTTGTATGACTGCAAAAACCCGCGCTTGCCCAGTATTGCACAGGCCGTAGCCGAACGCTGGCCGCTGCGGCACACAACCAGGATGGGCTGTTCTCGGTAGCGTTCCAGCTCGCCAACACGGTCAATGAGTTTCCCGAGCGGGATCTGTTTCGCATTCAGCAGATGGCCGTTGCCATATTCATTGTCTTCACGCACGTCCAGAACCAGCGCATTTTTATGGTTAATCAGTTGCAGCGCACCGGCGCAATCCACTTCCTTGATACCGCGCAAACGGTTGCCGAAGAATGACCAGAGCAGCATCAGACCACTGCCAAGCGCCACCAGAATCATCCAGATATTATCTTGTATGTACTGCAATTTGATACTCCTTGTTTTTTTGAACCGCAAATTCTAGCAGAGCGGCAAAGTGTGCGGGGTCTTTCCGCGCCATGGCGCTTAATTCACGCTGCGCCACGGCAAACTCCCCCGGGTATGACCAGATTGCACGCTCCATCTGCAATTTAGCCTCGCCGGCCTGCCCTGACAGTGCCAGCAGCCAGGCCTGACGATACACCACGGGCCCGACGGGAACAAAATGCATCACGCGCTCGTTCATCGCCAGCTTGTCAGCCAGTTGCTCGGTACTCTGCTCTATCATGCCGCTCATGAAGTATTCGGCGTATGGATGCAACATCGGCCTGCTATTGACGACCGCCAGGTCACTGTTCATGCGCTGGTAAAACCCGTCATCTGCTGCAGACGCAGGCCGCATCGCCATTACACCTCCCAGGGTGCGATAGCCAGACAGCAACTGCACCATGGACGCAGCCCCCAACAGCAGCATTGAGGCTAGCGCCAGCCACCCCAGGCTGCGCAGCTCGAGGCGAAAAATGGTGTAGTCCAACACCCCCAGAGTGAAAGCGGCAATCCCCAGAAAATATGCATACCACAGCGGGTATTCGAGCAGGCTGTGAATGGCAAGGACAGCAAGCACCGCACATGCCCACCAGTGATATATGCTGGGCTCGGTGCGGATTGCCTGACGCAACCACAAAGCAAGCGCGCCCAACAGAAAAATCACGCCTGCGCCGCCCATTTCTGCGGCGAGCTGCATGATCAGGTTATGGGCATTGTTATACAGGCCGGTGATCTGGCTGGCTGGCTGCTGCGGCACCATTATAAAATGCTGCCAGGAAAACTGCCCGAAGCCAGCACCCAGCACGGGGAACTGGCTGAAGATATACCACGCTTCGCGCCACAGATACAGCCGGATGCCGCCACTTTGCGTATCTCCAAACAAGCGCTGTACCGTATTGACACCACCAGAAGCACCTGCCAGCCAGGGAATCTGCACCACCAGATGCATCAGACCGAACCCCAGCAACAGCAGCAGGGCATAGTGCAGCAGCGGCCTGACCGATGCGTCGCGGCGCTGCCACAAATAAGCCAGCACAGCCATGCAGAGCAAATACAACCAGGCGCTGCGCGAGCCGCTCAGCACCAGAACAAACAGCAGCGGCAATGCCAATACAGCCACCTGCCATGCATGCAACGGCCAGCGCGAGCGCAACAAACCCAGCGATACAAGCCCCAGGGTGATGTAATCGGCAAAATGATTTGGCTGCGCCACATTGCCATAAACCGCGGACGTGGTTTTGACCGTAATGACAGCATCAAGAAAGGTACGCCAGCGATAATGCTGCAACACGCCAGCCAAAGCGTTCAGTTCCGCCCCCAGCAGCAGGAAGGCGGCCAGCACGGTAACCAGTACAGGCAATCCCAACTCTTCGCGCAGGCGCTGGCCCAGCATCATCAGCATGGCTGACCACATCATGTACAGAATCAACAGCAGTGCCTGGTCAAAATAGGCCAGCTTGCCCAGCGCAAACTGCAGCAATACCAGCAGCATGATGCCGATAGGCAGCAAGACAATGCGCGGGATTTCCGGCTGCTGCCAATAGCGTTGCGCCAACAGCAAGGGCATGGCACACAAGCCCAGAATGGCGGCCCCCCATTCCTGATAAAAAGTTGTAAGCGGGTATGCGTGGTGATAGTACAGAAACGGCAAAACCCACATCAACCCGATCAGAATCAGGCTAATGTGGGCCATGCCCACACAGCGCAGGCCTGTCTTGCCTAACAACTGCATTTAATACCGAAGGCTGACAGAATGTTGTTCAGCGGGCAGAATTGGGTGAAGCCGCTCTGAAACAGATTCAGGCCGACGAACGCAGTGAAAAACAGGAAATAATGGCTGACAAAAATGGGGCTTACTTCCACCCCAAGCGCCAGAGACAGCATGACAAAAAAACCTGCAACGATACGAACAATGCGCTCAGCATTCATGGACGACTCTCCTGTAAAAAGTTATGTTAATCGAATTTCTTGTACAACGTGGCGTAATACAGCACCGGAATCACCACCAGTGTTAACACGGTGGACACCATAATTCCAAAAATCAGCGCAATGGCCAGCCCGTTGAAAATGGGATCATCCAGAATGAACAGCGCACCCAGCATGGCCGCCAGCCCGGTCAGAATAATGGGCTTGGCGCGCGCACTGGCTGCGGCGATGACCGCGTGCTGCAAATCCACCCCGTCACGCAATTGCAGGTTGACGAAATCCACCAGCAGGATCGAGTTGCGCACAATAATGCCGGCCAGGGCGATCATGCCTATCATCGAGGTGGCGGTAAATTGCGCACCCAACAGGGCATGCCCTGGCATGACGCCGATGATGGTGAGCGGAATTGGCGCCATGATGATCAAAGGCACCGAATAACTCTTGAACTGCGCCACCACCAGCAGGTAGATCAGCAGCAGGCCTACCGCATAAGCGATACCCATGTCGCGGAAAGTTTCATAGGTGACCTGCCATTCACCATCCCACTTCAGCGCATAAGCGGCATAGGGGTTGGAAGGCGTGTTGAAATACCAGCTTTGCAGCGAGCCACCCTGTGGCAGGGTCTTGCCGAGCAACTTGCTATCGATGCTGAACATCCCGTACAGCGGACTGTCCAGCTTGCCCGCCATGTCGCCAAAAACGTAGACCACAGGTAGCAGATCTTTGTGAAAGATCGGGTAATCGCGTTCCATGTTGACCAGCTGCACCACTTCGGACAAAGGCACCAGCACGCCATCGCGTGCGCGCACTTTGAGCTTGAGCACGTTATCGATGTGGCTGCGACTTTCCGTGGGCAAGCCCATGCGCACCGGCAGCGGGTATTTCGCCGTCGCGTCATGCAATGAAGTCACATCCTGTCCAGCCAGAGCCACATGGATGGCATCCACAATGTCCTGCGGCGCAATCCCCAGCAGTGCCGCCTTGCTTTGCAGTACACGCAGCACCAGCTTGGGAGCGACCTCGGTGACGCTGTCATCGATGCTGACGATATCCGCAGTCTTGCCGAACTGCTCGCGCACCGTTCCCGCCACTTTGCGCAGCTCTGCGTAATCCGGCCCGTAAAGCTCCGCCACAAGAGGCGACAGCACCGGCGGGCCAGGCGGCACTTCGACAATCTTCACCTTGGCGCCCCAGGCACGGGCAATTTTTTCAATCGGTTCACGCACGCCGGTGGCGATCTCGTGGCTTGTGCGCTTGCGCTCGTGCTTGCCTTGCAGATTCACCTGCATGTCGCCCTGCTCGCTGGCTGAGCGCAGGTAGTATTGGCGCACCAGGCCGTTGAAATTGATCGGCGAGGCTGCCCCTGCATAGCCCTGATAATCCGTCACCTCGGGCACCGTGGCGAGATACGCGCCGATCTCGTGCATCACGGCAGAGGTCTGCTCCAGCGCCGTTCCGGTTGGCAGATCCACCACCACCTGAAACTCGGACTTGTTATCGAATGGCAGCATCTTCAGCACCACCACCTTGATTCCCACCAGCGCCACTGCGAAAAACAATCCGGCAGCGATACCCAGCCAGAGTTTTTTGCGGGCGGCCTTGCCGTGCTCTCGGTTCAGGAAAGGCGACAGGCGCGCCAGGAAGAACCTGGACAGCGCCGAGTCGCGCTCATCCTTGACAGTGGCGTGATGTGGCGCGGAGAAACGCAGCGCCAGCCAGGGTGTAATGACGAAGGCGACCGTCAGCGAGATCACCATGCCCATGCTGGCGTTGATTGGAATGGGACTCATATATGGCCCCATCAGCCCCGAAACAAAAGCCATCGGCAGCAGTGCGGCAATCACGGCAAAGGTGGCCAGTATGGTCGGACCACCGACTTCATCCACCGCTTCCGGAATAATCTCCGACAGCGGCTGATGGCTCATCATCTCGCGCCTGCGATGAATATTTTCCACCACCACAATCGCGTCATCCACCAGGATGCCGATAGAAAAAATCAGCGCAAACAGCGACACCCGGTTCAGCGTGAAGCCCCACACCCACGAGGCAAACAGCGTAACAGCCAGCGTCAGTATGACCGCGACACCCACTATAAAGGCTTCGCGCCGCCCCAGTGCCAGCCACACCAGCGCAATCACGGCAGTGGTCGCGAAGATCAGCTTCTGGATCAGCTTCATCGCCTTGTCATTGGCGGTTTCGCCATAATTGCGCGTCGTGGTCACCTGCACATCCGACGGAATCACGCTGCCCTTCAGCTCGCTTACGCGCTTGAGCAATTTATCGGCGACAGCCACCGCGTTTTCACCCGGTTTCTTGCTCACCGCAACAGTCACCGCAGCGAATTCACCCTTGGCGGCAATTCCCTTGTCACCCGCCGCCGCCCCGGTACCCAGCCACACATAGCTTGAAGGCTGGTCTGCGCCGTCTTTTACTTCTGCCACATCGTGCAGATATACCGGTTTGCCACTGGCTACACCTACGACCAGTTGACCCACTTCATTCGCATCGCTGAGGAAGTTACCTGTCTGCACCAGCACTTCCTGGTTGGCCTGGGTCAGATTCCCGGCATTTTGCGACACATTGGCGGCCTGCAACGACGCGCGTACATCCTGCACCGACAGCTGGTATGCGTTGAGCGCTTCGGGGCTAAGCAACACACGCAGCACGCGCGGCGTGCCGCCCAGCGTCACCACTTCGCGTGTGCCCTGGACACGCTTCAGTTCTGCCTCAATGGCGTGCGCCACCTGGGTCAGCGCCACGCCGCCAGCAGACTGCTCGCGCCACAGCGTAAATGCCACCATCGGCACGTCGTCTATGCCCCGGGCCTTGATCAGCGGCTGCGCCACACCCAGCGTTGGCGGCAGCCAGTCGGCGTGCGAATTGATCACATCATAGAGCTTGACCATGGAGGGCACATGCAGCTCTCCCACCTTGAATTGCACGGTAAGGATAGCCATGCCCGGCTGCGACACCGAGTACACGTGCTCCACACCCGAGATTTGCGACAGCACCTGCTCGGCCGGAACCGCCACTGTGCGCGCCACATCCTGACTGGATGCGCCCGGATAGGAGATCAGCACATTCGCCATGGTGACGTTGATCTGCGGCTCTTCTTCACGCGGCGTCACCAGCACCGAAAAAATACCCAGCAGCATTGCAACCAACGCCAGCAATGGTGTCATTTGTGAATGCAAAAAATATTTGGCGATACGCCCGGAGATGCCCATGATTTTTTTAGAAGTGAATCTGAAAGTAATTGAGATGGTGCGCCAGCCGTTTTACCTGGGATGCGCCAATGACATGCCCGCCTTGATCGGATCGAGCGCCACGCGTTCGCCCGGATTCAGCCCCACCAGGATCTCAATCTCGTTTTCACCGGCCGCTTCACCCAGACGCACCTGGCGCAATCTCACCTCACCCTTCTCATCCACTACATATACTCCCACCACCTCGCTGCGTCGCACCACCGCACTGGCGGGTATCAGCAGCTTGCTTGCCTTGCCGACGACAAAATGCGCCCGTACAAACATGCCGGGATAAATGCCCCGCTCATTGGGCGGCAAGTTCACACGCACCTGCGTACTGTGCGTGCGTGAATCAGCAGCGGGCTGCACGGTGACGCTGGCGGCCTGCAGCCAGCGCTTGAGCGAGGGCACCTCAACCTTGACACTCGGATGCATGCCGATCTCGCTAAGCTTGTACTGCGGAACATTCACTACCACGCGCATTTGCGCAGGATCGAACCCCACCATCAGCGGCTTGCCAACCGTCACCATCTCGCCCATCTCCACCAGTCGTGCTGCCACCACGCCGCTAAAGGGTGCCATCACGGCTGCGTAACCGCGCGCAAGCGCAGACTGGCCAGCGCCAGCCTCGCTCGCTGCCGCCTGTGCCAGCGCCATTTCGTAATCGGCTTTAGCCTTGTCCAGAGCGGACTGGCTGATGAATTTCTGCTCAAACAGCTGTTTGGAGCGTTCGTAATTGGCTTTTGCATTGGTCAGCGCGGCACGTGTCTGCATCACCTGCGCCTGGCTGCCGGCCAATGCCTGCTCGGTTTCGCGCTCGTCTATGCGCAGGATGACCTGGCCTTTTCTGACGCTATCGCCAACGTCAAAATTCACTTCCTTGACGCGCCCCGAAATCTGCGCAGAGACGGTCGATTGCCGCGTCGCTTCCACCACACCCTCGACACTGTAAGTCTGCGCAACCTCACGGTATTGCACCGTAGCCACAGCCAGCTGCTCTGCAGCCTGCAAAGTGGACACCGAGCATCCATAAGCCATGCCCAGCGCCATTAGAAATATGCTTTGAAATCTCATAGCCAAATCACCTCAACCGATTAAGCATATAAGAATATCCTAATATATTTGGAAAGGCAATCCTCAATGCTCGCTAGTGCAAAACACATCCCGCATTATTTCAACCAGCTTGAGGGTGCGCGGGTCGCTGACACGATAGAAAACCCGGTTGGCGTCCTTGCGCGTGCACAACACGCCCTTGTCGCGCAAGATGGCCAGATGCTGGGAAATATTGCTCTGTGACGTTCCCACGTTATCCACGATGTCCTGCACGCTTATTTCATCCGACCCCAGCACGCACAATATCTTGAGGCGCAGTGGATGCGCGATCGCCTTGATGGCCAGCGATGCCTGCAAAATGTCCTCGTCCCTATCAATCAGTTTTCTTGTCTTATCCATTAACTATTACTCCATACCGGCATCGTGCGATGCGCTGAAATCAGCTAAAATGCAACCTAAATTAGCAACCCCTCATATTTTGATACTTTGACACCCAAAAAGCCAGTAGAAAGCAAAACAAGCATGAAAGTCACCCCTGTCCTCCTGCTCATCCTTGATGGTTTCGGTTATCGCGAAGATCCCGACCACAATGCCATCTCCATGGCACGCAAGCCGAATTTCGACCGTTTGTGGCGCGACTATCCGCACACCCTGATCAACGCATCAGAAATGTCGGTGGGGCTGCCGCATGGTCAAATGGGCAACTCCGAGGTGGGACACTTGAACATTGGTGCCGGACGTATCGTTTATCAGGAACTCACCCGTGTGGACGTAGCCATCCAGGACGGCAGCTTCAACACCAATCCCGCCTTCACCCAGGCCATCGCACAAGCCCAACAGCACGGCCGCGCACTGCACATCCTGGGCCTGTTATCGCCGGGCGGCGTGCACAGCCACGAAGACCATCTGCACGCCATGCTGGAGCTGGCCGCACACAGCGGATTAAAAAAAATTTATATCCACGCCTTCCTGGACGGACGCGACACTCCGCCGCGAAGTGCAGAAAACTCCCTGCAACGCCTGCAGGACAAATGTTCTGCACTCGGGGCGGGCCGCATCGCAACGATAGTCGGGCGCTTCTTCGCCATGGACAGGGATAACCGCTGGGATCGTGTACAACAAGCCTACGACCTCATAACCCAGGGCAAAGCTGCCTTCCACGCTGCCACAGCCACTGATGGCCTGCAGCTTGCCTATGCGCGCGACGAAAACGATGAGTTCGTCAAAGCCACCGTAATCGGCGACAGCGTTGCCATGCAGGATGGCGATACTGCCGTATTCATGAATTTCCGTGCCGACCGTGCGCGTGAGCTGACCCGCGCCCTGACCGACAACGCATTCGACGGATTTACACGCGCGCGCTTCCCCAAGCTGGCCGGCTTCGTCACCCTGAGCAGTTATGGCGAAGATTTTCATTTACCCAGCGCTTTTGCACCCGGCTCAATTGCCAATGGTTTCGGCGAGTACATCTCCGGCCTCGGCCTCAAGCAGTTACGCATCGCCGAAACCGAAAAATACGCCCACGTCACCTACTTTCTAAACGGCGGCAAAGAACACCCCTACCCGGGCGAAGAACGCATCATGGTGCCCTCACCGAAAGTGGAGACCTACGATCTGCAGCCGGAAATGAGCGCATTTGAAGTCACCGACAAACTGGAAAAAGCCATATGCAGCGGCCACTACCAGGCGATTATCTGCAACTACGCCAACGGTGACATGGTGGGCCACAGCGGCAACCTGGAAGCGGCCATCAAGGCGATCGAAGCGCTCGACACCTGCATCGGCCGAGTCGTCAGCACCATGCAGCAGTGCGGTGGCGAAGTACTGATTACCGCCGACCACGGCAATGCCGAGCAAATGCTGGATCGCACCACTCACCAGGCTCACACGGCACACACGCTTAATCTGGTGCCCTTCCTCTATATCGGGCGCAAAGCGCGCATAGCCGACACTGGTGCGCTGCAGGATATCGCACCGACCCTGCTGTCCATGATGGGTTTGCCACAACCCAAGGAAATGACTGGCAAGCCGCTTATCACGATACTGTGACGCCAATCACACGCATCACGCTGCTATGCTGCACCCTGTTGCTGGTCAGCGGCTATGCGTTCGCCACACAGCAAGAAGAACTGGACAAGCTGCGCAAGCGCATTGCCGCGCTGCAACAGGATCTGGACAAGACCAGCGAATCGCGCTCCGAAGCGGCCGATGCACTGCGCGAGTCAGAGCGCGCGATCAGCAACAATAACCGCACTCTTTCCACCCTGGCTCAACAGCAACACGCGGCGAGACTGACCCTGGGACATCTGCAACAACAAGTCAGGCAGCTCGAACACGACATGCAAGGCCAGCAGGCAATGTTGGGGCGCTTGCTGTACCAGCAATATCTGGGGGGCAAACAGGAATACCTCAAGCTATTGCTCAACAACCATGACCCCAATCAGGTTGCACGCGAATTGCAGTACTATGAATACATCGCACGTTATCGCAGCGCGTGGATCAAGACCCTGCGCGGCAACTTCGCCAAGCTCAATGCAGTGACCGTGCAGGCGCGCCAGAAGAGTGAGGAAATAGCCTCTCTGCAAGCCGAGCAGATTACGCAAAGTCAGGCGCTGGAAAGAGAAAAGCGCGCACATCAGCAGGTGCTGCACAAAATCGCCCAGCAACTCAAGCAACAGCGCCGCGAGATAGGCCGCTTGCAGCGCGATGAAACACGTCTGGCGCAATTGCTGGAAAAACTTTCGCGTGTGCTGGCACAACCTGAAGGAGCATCCGGCCCCGACAGCCGCCCGGGGAACAATCTGCACAAACGGCCGTTCAACCTGCTCAAAGGCAAGCTGCAGCTGCCCGTTAAAGGCAAAATAAGCAATAAATTCGGCGCCACCCGCCCGGACAGCAGCGTGCTGTGGAAGGGGCTGTTTATAAAGGCCTCTGCCAGCCAGGCGGTAAAAGCCGTAGCTAGCGGAAGGGTCGTTTTTGCAGACTGGTTGCGCGGTTTCGGGAACTTATTGATCATTGACCATGGCCAAGGCTACATGAGCTTGTACGGCAACAACGAAACCCTGTACAAGCAGGTAGGCGAGGAATTGGTCACGGGAGATACCATCGCTGCGGTTGGCAACAGCGGCGGGAATGAGGATTCCGGTTTATACTTTGAACTTCGTTACGAGGGCAAGCCCCTGGATCCTGCCAAATGGGTCGTAGCAAAATAACTTTTGAGGTCACACATGCGCAGTCGTATTGAAAAAATTGGTTTGGTCGGGGTAGGTCTGGTGGCTGGCGTATTGATCAGCCTGCATTTTTCTGCCGTTGCCGAAAAAGACAGCTACACCACGCTGCCGGTTGATGAATTGCGCACGCTTTCCGAGGTCTTTGGCCGTATCAAGAGCGACTATGTAGAACCCGTTAGCGACAAAAAATTAATTACCGAGGCCATCAATGGCATGTTGAGCGGCCTCGACCCGCACTCGGCTTACCTGGATGCGGAAGGTTTCAAAGACTTGCAGGTCGGCACGCAAGGCGAATTTGGCGGCCTGGGTATAGAGGTGGGCATGGAAGACGGTCTGGTCAAGGTCATCTCGCCTATCGAAGATACCCCGGCCTTTCTCGCCGGCATCAAGAGCGGCGACCTGATCGTCAAACTTGATGATACCCTGGTCAAAGGCCTCACTCTCAATGATGCCGTCAAACGCATGCGCGGCAAACCGGGCAGCAAAATTGTGCTCACGGTAATACGCAAGACCGAAACCAAGCCTTTGCTGATCACTGTCGTGCGTGACGTGATCAAAGTACAAAGTGTCAAATCCAAACTGGTAGAGCCAGGTTACGCCTTTGTACGCATTACCCAGTTTCAGGAACATACCGGCGAGAACCTGGCGACTGCCCTGGAAAAACTGAACCAACAAAGCAACGATGACTTGAAAGGCGTTGTTCTCGACCTGCGCAACGATCCGGGCGGCCTGCTGACTGGCGCAGTTGCGGTATCTGCTGCCTTCCTGCCCAAAGATGCGCTGGTGGTTTACACAGAAGGGCGCACCGAGGATGCCAAAATGCGCCTGACTGCCAATGCGGACAATTATCTGCGCGGCATCGGCAAAACCGACTATCTGAAAGGCCTGCCCGAGGCTTACAAGACACTGCCTATGGTCGTGCTGGTAAATGGTGGCTCCGCCTCCGCTTCCGAGATCGTGGCGGGTGCACTGCAGGATCACAAGCGTGCAGTGATCATGGGCACCCAGTCGTTTGGCAAAGGCTCGGTGCAAACCATCTTGCCGCTCGGCAATAACACTGCCATAAAGCTTACGACTGCGCGTTATTACACGCCCGGAGGTCGCTCGATTCAGGCAAAAGGCATCGTGCCTGACATCATCGTGGAAGACCCGGCCACCTCCGCACAAGACAATACTTTCCGTTTGCGTGAAGCTGACCTCGAACATCATTTAAGCAATGACAAGCAGACTGAAGTCCCCAGTGACAAATCCGTGCGCCCATCTACCCCGGCGAAACCTGTAGCCAAGGCCAAAGAAGGGGACGCTGGCAAAACAGAAATTCCAGAATTTGGCTCCAAGAATGACTTTCAGCTGAATCAGGCTTTGAACCACCTGAAGGGGCTGCCTGTACTGCCGGGGAAGTAAATCATGACCAAGCCGGACGAGACTTTCAAGCAACAAGTGCTGTATTTTGCTGCCGATCCGGCAGGGCAAATTGAGCGCGCTTATAAGCTGCTTGATGGCCTGGAAAACCTGAAGGTGGAAATGGGCAGCGAACCCGACAGCCTGCGTGTAAGTTACAGCCTGCTGCATTTTTCTCTGGAGCGCCTGGAAAATGCCTTGGCCAAGGAAGGCTTCCGCTTCAAGGACACCGTGCTTAACATGCTCAGCAAGAAGCTGATTTATTATTGCGAGGAGGTGCAGTACCACAACCTCAATACGCCTGAGCACCTTACGAAATCGACCCAGTCCGAGATTTTTTCCAAGATATATGATCAGCATCCGCACGGTGATCATGATGAGACGCCCAAAGAGCTGCGCGAATACAAATAGCCGTTGCAGGTATGAATGACCAACAACTGCTGCGCTACAGTCGCCATATCCTGCTGCCAGAATTCGGCATTGAAGGCCAGGAGAAGCTGCTCGGTGCGCATGCCCTCATCATCGGCGCAGGCGGCCTGGGCTCGCCTGCCGCGCTGTTTCTTGCTGCGAGTGGTGTAGGCACGCTGACACTGTGCGACAACGACACCGTAGATCTCACCAACCTGCAACGCCAGATTGTTCATCGCACCGCAAGCATTGGCCAGAACAAGGTAGATTCAGCCAGCAGCACACTGGCTGAAATCAACCCCGAGGTGCAGATCAATAGCCTGCATGAGCGTGTTGGATCTGAGCGCCTGCATACCCTGGTTCAACAGGCTGATGTGGTACTGGATTGCAGCGATAATTTTGTCACCCGTTACGCTGTGAATCGCGCCTGTGTAGAAATGAAAAAACCTTTGGTTTCGGGTGCAGCCACGCGTTTTTCCGGACAGGTTACCGTATTCGATTTACGCCTTGATCACAGCCCCTGTTATCACTGCCTCTACCCCGAGCAAAGCGAGAGCGAGGAAACACGCTGCGCCGTAATGGGCGTATTTGCGCCACTGGTGGGCATTATCGGCAGCCTGCAAGCTGGCGAAGCATTAAAGCTGCTGCTGGATGCCGGTACTTCCTTGTGCGGCAGGTTGCTGGTCTTGGAGGCGCTGCATATGGATCTGCGCACCATCAAATTGCGCAGGGATGTCAATTGCGAGATATGCGGAGCGCTCCCGCCCTCGATTTAAGCCGCGCAAAATAAAGAGCTTGACTTAATATGACTATTATCTAATATACATTTGTGCCAGTTAAGTTTGCTGTTTATGCAACATCGTTCATTTCGGCGTGACTTATTTTTTACTTTAATGGAGAGAAACATGAAGTCTAATATCGCAAGTATGATTGCAGTTGCTGGCCTGACGTTTGCCGGCTCGGCACTGGCTGTCGACATGCCGGCTGAAGGCAAGGCAAAATGCGGCGCGTGTCATGCCATCGACAGGAAGGTGATGGGCCCTTCCTGGATGGACGTATCCAAGAAGTACAAGGGTGACCCGGCTGCAGCCGCTAAAATCGCAGCCAACATTACCAAGGGTGGGGCGTTTGGCTGGAAATCAGGCAATATGCCCCCCAAAGGCATGAACGCATCTGATGCCGAGATCAAGAAACTGTCCAGTTTCATCGCTGGCCTGGCCAAGTAAGGCAAAGCCAGCAGTTTATAGAGCAGTTATCTCAAGGTTGAAAATCTCCTTCTGACAACTCTTCTACGACGTAAAAAAGCGGGAGCGAGCTCCCGCTTTTTTTCGTGCATGATACAAGCGCTGTCTAATGCTGAGTATTCTGCGATGTTGCAGGCGCGAAAATCAGCTGCAGATATTGCACCAATCTTTCCTGATAATGTTTGTGCCTGAATGCCTCGATGTGAGCTCCGCCTGGCACCAGCCAGAATTCCTTGGGTTGTTGCGCTGCAGCGAACAATTCCTGCCCGTGATGCAAAGGCACCACCTTGTCCTGATCGCCATGGATAAGGAGTAACGGTATGGGACTCACCTTTGACACTACCGGCAACGGACTGTAAGTGTCATCTATGGTCAGCGACAACGGCCACTGCAACGGCCAGGTAAGCCAATGGGCATCCAGCTTCTCGCGCGCGATATCGACATAGGAGGTGAAGGAGCTTTCCACGATCAGCGCCTTGATATTCTCGCGATGCGGGCTATGCGCAACGTAATGAATGGCCAGAGCCCCGCCCAGACTCTGGCCCAGCACCACGATACGGTCATGTTCGATATCTGCCCGCTGCAGCAAGGACTCCATTGCACTGTTGATGTCCTGGAGTGCGCCGGCTACCGAAGGCGTGCCTAGCGAACGGCCATAACCGCTGTAATCCAGCAGGAATACGTTGTAGTGCTGTGCCGGCAACCAATAAACGCTGGCGATGTGAGTACTGATATTTTGCGCATTGCCATGCAGGAACAGAACTGTTGCTTCCGCCTTGCCCTGTGCAGGCAACCACCAGCCGTGCAGCATCTGCCCCTCACTGCCGGGGAAGTAAACATCCTGATAGTGCAGCCCGATACGATCAGGGGTCAAATACTCCGTTGCCTGCGGCTGGAAAAACAGGTGGGTACACCCTGACAGCGACAAAGTTAAAATCAGGGCAAGCAGCGTACGCATCTCAGAAAAAATGCTGCCAGGTAATACGCGCATCTGTCCACTGCAGGTCAAACTCCTGCTTGCGTGCAAAATCCAGTCGCAGTGCGTCCTGCGCGCCGATTGAGAAGCGCTGTGCCAGCGTCAGCTCGGCCGCCGTATGCACTTCACCCAGGCCGAAGCGCTGCACACGCGCATAGGCATTCACGCGCCAATGACTGCTCATGTCACCCATCACGCCCAGGGCAGGCCCCATACCCAGCGCATAATGACGCGAATACTCCGAGCTTTCTTCCAGCGTCCCGTCGACAAATGCATAAATCACTGCTGCGCCGTTCTCTTGCGATGACATCTCCCATGAGCGCCCCGCGCCACCATTCACGCGCGCAACCAGGGGTTCGTTATCCGCTGAAAACCGCTTGCGTGTCCATCCGGCATTAATTTTCCATGACACTGGCTGAAAATAATCGTTGCTCGGCGCCAAAGAGTAAATGTCGATAGGAGTAAATTCCTCTACACGCACGCCGCCTGCATTTTCGTAGTGGCGCAGCGCAAGATTGAAAAACTGGATTTGCGCCCCGCGTGTGTAGCCTCCCTCTGGATCGTTCTGATCGTGATAGGAAGGTCGCATGACGACCTCCTGATAATGCTGGTCATCCCTGACGCCCCACGCAACCCCTACGCGGCTGGTGTTATGCCCCTGATCAGGGCGAGTGCCGGGAGCAGTAATTTTAGGGGTCATATCTGGAACTTCCAGACGGCTTCTGGCCAGCAATAAATCGCGGGAGCGTTTGCCGGCTTCTGGCCAGTCGCCTTTGCGCGCTCTCAGGTAAGCCAGGTAGTCGTAGCTCAACTCCAGCAATTGCGCCTGTTGTTGCGGTGTGGCGCGCTTTATCGGATCGTCATCAGGGCGCAAGCGCCCTTCGGTCAGGTCCTGCGCCAGTTTCAGCTGCTGCCCGTTGAGCTGCGCCATACGCTGCTTTATAACGGTTGCATTCGACGGCCGGAAAGTAGCGTTGTGCAATAGTCCCGGTTGCTCAACCACGGCACGCACCGTATCTGATGGTATAGCCCACCAGCGAAAGCGATCCGTCAGTTCCAGCCCGGGGCGCGCAACCTCCAGCAAGGACAACAGATTGTAGGCACAATTTTCGTCGAAAAAATAATAGTCGAAACGCACAGGCCCGAGCTCCCATACGTGCTCAAGCAAGCGATCAATTTCGGCGGGCGTCAGCGTCAGCCGGTATTCCCACACATCACGGTTTTCAATATCGTTGTATTCGCGCACCTTGAGATAATAGGGCTGGATGGAATAGCTGCCGGGATATCCTCCCATCAATCCCTTGACCGCAAAAGTGAGGCCATTGGTCTCATCGGTAGCGGCTGCGTAACCAATGGCATAAGCCAATAATCTTGTGTTCTCGTCCTGATCCCTGGCATCAATACGCAGCAGCGTATGGCCGTACATGGAAGCCGGATTGTTCAGATATGCCGCCGGAAACACCAGCGTCACCTCATGCGGATTAAGCATATCGCGCCACTCATTGAAACGTTTGCAAGGCTGCTCCGGCAAACGCGTGGAATCAAATTTCAGTTCCTGCTTCAGCCACTGATAGCGGGCTATGAAACTGCATTGCGGGTTCTGCTGCTTGTCTGTTTCCTGGGTCTCTGAAAAAAATGCCGCCAGTGTCGCTTCCAGCTCTGCAGAGGGATCAGCCTTGCCATCAAGTGCATTGAAAAAAGTGGGATCATCAGCCAGGCTGCGTCCACCGGGCCGCAGGGGATAGGGCTTGAAGTGCAGCAGGTTCACCCACTCGGAGCGCTGTGCCAGCTGTTGCTTGCGGGCTTGCTGCAGCAACTGTTGCAAATATTCATTGTCCTGCGCGAATAGCGGCCAGGACGCCAGCATTAGAGATAGCACCAGGCTATTGCGCCACAACATGATTTTGAAAATTCCCCGGGAAGATAAAAAAACACCCAGTGGCGAGCCACTGGGTGGCTTGTCACTGGGTGTCTGGGACACTACACCGCTTTAGATAGCGGCAGTATATTGTGCCAGGCTGCTGTCAGCTGCCAGAACCTGCTTCAGGCCGGCTGCAACTTGCTCAGCGGTAGCCTTGTCAGAAGAAAATATCTGAGCAAAGTTTTCCTTGGTTACGCGATAGAAGGCGGCCTTGTCGGCATCTTTAACGCCGATCAACTGCGCCAGGGATTGCAGAGACTCGCCGCTGCCTTTCGACATGTCCTGGGCCAGTTTGTCCTTGTTGCCATCAATAAACATCGCTGTTTTCCAAGTTGAACGTACCACGCCATCTTGTGTGCAACCAGAAGTGCCAGATGAAATGGCAAATGTCTGATTGCCTGAAGTGCCGTTAGTAGTCGCGCCCAGCACTTGAGGAGCAATGCCTCTCTGGCCGTCGAACACCTTGGAACCCCAGCCGCAACCAATATTATTTTCGCCTGCAGCCATGGCTGCCATAGGAACAACAGTAATCAAAGTAGCCAGCACCAGTTTCATTTTCATCATTTTATATCTCCTAAACTTATGGTTAAGTTTGTAGCAATATACCTACAGGTCCTGTTGGAGTGATTACCAACGGTTTTATTGTATAGCGAGATTATGTTTTTTGTATTAAAAATTAGCTTATGTATGATTTCTGCATCTAAAGCAGAATTCATGCAGGCAATAACAAAGGGGATAACCCTGTTGGGTTGCGGCCGCCCCTTCCGGGCTGAACATTCATGCGCAAATAACAACACAGCGTGTGGCGGTGCACGACAAGTGCTGGCTCCACTGAGCTTCCTTATTCTGCACGCCTCCGCTGCGTAGCACTGCGTTCAGGCAGGTCGCATGCACTCCGACATCACATCGATAAAACTGGCATGAGCCTACGCCGCCACATGGCGTAACCGGCACGTGGCCACTGCGTTGCA
>JANYJE010000033.1 GCA_025408405.1 Nitrosomonadales bacterium
ACCCTTGATATGCCCAAGGATGTCGTTGACCTCCTTGAAGCGGTCCATGTCAATGAATAGCAGCGCCAGCGACGAGCCAGCCCGACGCACCTTCTTTACTTCCTGTTCCAGCCGGTCATGAAACAGGCGGCGATTGGGAAGTTCGGTCAGCGTGTCGTAGTTGGCCTGTTGCCAGATCAGCTCTTCTTTCTGCTTGCGGTCGGTAATATCGAAAAATTGCGCGACGTGACGGTATACACTGCCGTCGGCATGGCGAATAACGCTGATGTTAGCGAGCTTGATATGCAATGAGCCATTCTTGCGTTTATCCCATAATTCGCCTTGCCAATTCCCCTGTCCCAGAATGGCGTACCACATCCCCTGGTAGAACTCTTTGTCGTGCCGCCCTGATTGCAGCAGCCTGGGATTTTTGCCAACCACCTCCTCCAACAAGTAACCAGTCTGATGGGTAAAAGCCGGATTGACATCGATGATATTGTTGTTTTCATCCGTCACCATGACCGCCTCGGCGCTCGATTTGTAGATTAGAGAGGCCAGCCTCATGGATTCATCCAGCATCTTGCGTTCGCTAAGATCCCTGCAAAAAACAAACAAGCGTCCGCCTTCCGACGGCCAGTAACTGGTCACGACATCCACCGGCCAGACCTTTCCATCCTTGCATCTGTGCAAGCTTTCGAAGCGGTCATAACCAATCTGCAATAGCTTCTGGATATGCGCGGCGGTTTCTTCCGGCGCCTCCCTTGCCTCAAGGTCGGAAATCGTCATGTTCAATAATTCTGCGCGGCTATAGCCGGAAAGACGCACGTAGGCATCGTTGACTTCCAGCAAGCGCCCCTGCATGTCCACCATCCAGAAGCCATCCGCCGAAGTCTCGATGACACTCCGGTAGCGCGCCTCGCGTGAACTCAGTTCATTTTCAAACTGCTTGCGCTCGGAAATGTTGCGGATAAAGGCATTGAACTCGATCTTGCCCCTCGTCTTGATCGGGGTAATGGACAATTCGATCGGAAACTCATAACCGTCGCGATGCAGACACTCAATCTCGATACGCGAATTCAACACCGGCCCCTCACCGGTAAGCAAGAAATGCTTCAAGCCCTGCACATGCCCAGCGCGGTATCTGAGCGGAATGATCATTTCATGCATCATGCGCCCGATCGCATCCTCGCGTGCCCAACCCAAAGTGTTGCCTGCCTGATTGTTCCAGGCGGTGATGACTCCTTCTGCATTCATTTTTACCACGGCGTCCATGGCAGAGTTAAAGATGGTTTGCAGGCCGGCTTCACTCTCCTGCAGCACGTCTTGCGTCCGCCTTATAGACAGGATATAAAAAATCACGGCGCCAACCATCATGATCAATGCGCTGCCCAATAGCCAGATCATCAAGCCGAACCATATCCGATCCTGCTTTAAAGTTAGCAGTGTGGGCAGATTGCCCTCGACGTAGACCGTGAGGCCATATTCTGGAAGCTCTTTTGAAGCCAGCACATGTGGTGTGTTTTCTCCGGGGGAGCGAAACAGCGAGGGGAAATCGTCATCCTCCCAATGAGTAACTTGATACTCGGGAAAATCGCTCCTCTGGTAAATATTGGTTCTTGCCTGTGCAGACATTTTTCCGACAGCAGCGCCGGGAAGCGAAAACATCTCTGTTGTCGCGTCCTGCGCAAGGACGATGACGCCATTCTTGTCTGCCACATAGGCATCCGCATGCCTGATCAGGAAGGACAGTTTAGCGATATCAATCTTGGTGGCAACAACGCCCATAAACTGGCCGTTGATATTGATCGGGGAAGAAAAAAACAGCCCGGGGATATGCGTAGTCTTGCCAACTGCATATTGCATCCCGCGCAGACCGTCTTTGTTCATCCGAAAATAATTCCGCTCGGCATAGTTGGTGCCGATGGTCGTTCCCGGCGCATCCCAGTTGCTGGCGGCAAAGCTGTCCCCAGCTGCATTGGCTACATAAATCAGATCGGCATTCAGGTTGGTCTTGGCGACAGCCAGGTATCGGCTTAGCTCATTCAATGCCGGGTCTGTGGTCCAGCGTTTTCTCCGCACTTCGTAAGGCAGTTTGGATGGCATATCATCCGGCCTGAATCGAGACATCGCCTTGTTTACGAGTGCCGAATGGGAAATCAGATCAGAAATGCCGCTCTGGTAATTCAGGTTTCTTTGGATGCTGCCTGCCAAATCCTCGGCGCGCACTTGAGAGAGATGAATTTCCTGCCTGATCAACTCATCAGCGCGGGAAATATAATAGCTCCTTGCAATAAACCAGGCCGATACACACCAAATCAACAGTAAGGCTGCGATAACCCAAGCAATTTTATTCTGACTATTTTTCATCGAGTTCATTCAGATCATGCAGGCGGTTGATTATAGCGGCATTGCGTAATTCTCATACCCAAGATGCAGAAAAGCTCGTTAGGACCTTACGCGCACACACGATTACCGTTATATCAACCTGGCCGTGCCAGCTCGGCAGCCGTGCTGGTGTGATTTCCAGACAGTCGACGCAATAACCTATGCCACTAGCGCACGACCACCTGTGCCGCGCCAGTGTGCAACTGGCCGATGATGGTGGCGCGGCCAAAGCCTTCATGGTGCAGACGCTGGAGAATGCCCTGCGCCGCATCCGCGCTACAGGCGATCAGCAGGCCACCGCTGGTTTGCGGATCGGTCAGCAGGTTGTGCTGCCACTCGGAAAGAGATGGTGCCAGTTGCACTTCAGAGCCGTAGCTTTGCCAGTTGCGCGCGGAAGCACCGGTGACAAAACCCTGCTGCGCCAGCTGCTCTGCAATGGGCAACAGGGGAAGACTGGCAAAATCCAGCTCGGCGCTCAGTTGCGCACCGCGGCAAATCCCCAGCAAATGACCGAGCAAGCCGAAACCGGTGACGTCCGTCATGGCATGCACGCTGTCCATCTCGGCCAGCCAGATGCCTGGCGTGTTGAGCTGGGTGGTGCTGTGCAGCATCTCGGCATAGCCTTGTTCAGTTAACGCATTTTTCTTCAGCGCAGCACTCAGCACACCCACGCCCAGGCCTTTGGCCAGAATCAGCACGTCGCCTGTGCACGCCTGATTGTTGCGCTTGACCTGATCCGGATGCACGATCCCGAGCGCCACCAGTCCGTAGATCGGTTCCGGTGAATCGATGGAATGTCCGCCTGCCACCGGTATGCCAGCTTCTGCACACACGGAAGCACCGCCCGCGAGTATCTGGCGTATGGTTTCCAGCGGCAGCGCGTTGATCGGCATGCCGACGATGGCCAGCGCCAGAATAGGCTTGCCTCCCATGGCATACACATCTGACAAGGCGTTGGTTGCGGCAATGCGCCCGAAATCAAAGGCATCATCCACGATGGGCATGAAGAAATCGGTGGTGGCGATGATCGCCTGCGTGTCGTTCAGGCGATAAACTGCGGCGTCATCTCCGCTCTCTATACCCACCAGCAAATCGGGAAAGGCCTGGGCCAGCGGCACGCCGCCCAGTATCTCGCGCAGCAAGGCAGGCGCGATTTTGCAGCCGCAGCCGCCGCCGTGGGAAAGTTCAGTCAGGCGCACACTCATCAGCGCAGCGTCACACCGTTAGCCGCCCCGGAAAACCCGGGGAATGAGCTGACCACACCGGCACCGAATTTTTTGGCGATGCGATCGGCAAAGCCTTCGTGTGTGGTGAAGTCGACTATGTTGTCTGCCTTGACTACATCGCGCGCCACACTCTCCACGCTGCCGATTTCATCCGCCAGCCCCAGCTCTATGCTCTTCTGGCCTGTCCAGAACAGGCCGCTGAACATTTCCGGTGTTTCTTTCAGGCGCTTGCCGCGGCCTTCTTTGACCACATCGATAAACTGCTGGTGAATTTCCGCCAGCATTTTCCGGGTGAATTCTTCGTGCTTGGCATTGCGCGGCGAGAATGGATCCATGAAGCCCTTGTTTTCGCCCGCAGTCATCAGGCGGCGCTCAACTCCCAGCTTTTGCATGGTGCCGGTAAAGCCGAAACCGTCCATCAGCACGCCGATGGAGCCGACGATGCTGGCCTTGTTGACGTAAATTTTATCGGCGGCAGCGGCGATGTAATAGCCGCCGGAAGCACACATGTCTTCCACCACCACATACAGCGGCACTTGGGGATATTTGGCGCGCAGGCGGCGTATCTCATCATTCACATAGCCCGCTTGCACCGGGCTGCCCCCCGGGCTGTTGATGCGCAGGATAACACCCTGCGTGCCCTTGTCCTTGAACGCCGCTTGCAGGCTGGAGATCAGATTGTCGGCACTGGCTGCCCTGTCAGCCGCAATCACACCTTCCAGATCGATCAGCGCGGTGTGCTTGCCGGTGCTCAGAGAACCGTCTCCCTTGCCCAGCGCTCCCAGAAACAGGAACAGCACGATGAATAAATAGCCAAAGGTCAGTACCTTGAAGAAGATACCCCAGCGCCGCGCGCGGCGTTGTTCATCCAGCGCAGACATGGCAAGCTTCTCCAGCACGCTGCGTTCCCAGTTATTGTTTTGTTCTGACATTTGCGTTTCCTTATCGATTATTTTAGCCTGCTTCCGGATCAGGCTTGCAGCAAGGGTTGTATGGTGCTGAACACGCGTTCCACGCTGATCGCCTGCAGGCAGACATTGTCGGTACAGGCAGTCTTGCGGTGATTGGAGGCGCTCACGCAGGGAGAGCAGGCCAGACCGGCATAGATGGGGGTGGAGTTGCCCAAGGAGCCGTACAGGGCCGGCGTCTCCGGGCCGAACAGCACAAAGGTGGCGAGCTGTGTCACCGAAGAGAAATGCCCCGGGCCGGAGTCGTTGGTCACCATCAATTGTGCTACGGAATACAGCGCCGGCAGCTCGGTAAATTTCACCCGTCCCGCGAAATTGACGCAGCGCGGGCTGTCCACCACCACGCGCAGCGCCTCTGCCTCTGCACGTTCGGCCGGGGCGCCGGTAATCACCACCACGGCCGTGCTGCTGTAGGAAAGTATGCGGCGCATTAGCTCCGCATAGCGGTCCTTCATCCAGCGCCGCTGCGGCAACAGCTCGCTGGCATTGGGGTTGATCAGCACCACCTGCTGGCGCTCGGCATCAAACCCGGCATAGTCTTCACGTATTCTCGCCAGCATGGCAGCCTTCTGTTCGGCGCTGACACTGACCTGGCGCAGCTTGATTTCGTCATCGCTGATCAGGCTCTTGGAATATGGCAGCTCGGGCTTCTCCGCCAGCAGCGCATTCACCAGGGCGATGAAGCTGCGCGCTATGTGCTGGTGCGGGTTGTACGACACCTTGTGGGTGAGCATGGCGCCGCGGTACAGGCCTTCGTTGTGGAAGGCATGGAAACCCACACGGTTGACCGCACCGGACAGGCCGGTGAGCAAGGCGCTGTAGCGCGAGAACAGCTCCAGATCGATCACCGAATCAATCTTGCGCGTACGGCACCACCAGAAAAATCTCAGGGTATCGATGGCCAGAGTCAGTATGCCGCTTTCGCGGATGGTGAAGATATTGGCATCGTCCACGCTGTTGAGCAGCTTCAGGCTGGGTTTGTTTTTATCGAAGATGACAAAGAACAGCTCGGCATTGGCCACCTTTTTCAGTTTCTGCATGGCCGGATCGACCAGGATGGCGCTGCCCATTTCGGAAAGCTCAACCAGCAGCACGCGCTGTGGACGCACAGGCGCACTGAACGCATGCGACAGCTTGACCACAAAGGTGGACAGGAAACATAGCGGCACGCCCGCGTAGTAATCTACTTTGCGCATCAGATCAACGTTCATTTGGCCTCACACTGGTGTCGTTTCATTGCAACTTTCATTTGCTCTCACTCTTGTGGCGATTCACTAAAAACAGATACAGGCCGGGCAGCGATGCTGCCAGCAATACCAGACCATACAGCACCGACATGGACAGCACCTTAGCCTTGTCCGCACCGATCAGCAGAAACAGGCCGATCATACCGCTCTCGCGCACCCCCCAGCCAGCCAGGGAAATCGGGGCGATGGTCAGCATCATCACCGGCGGCACCAGCACCAGGAAGGTCAGCAAGCCATAATTCAGGCCCACGCCGATGCCGATAAAATAGATCGCCACCATCGACACAAAATGGATCAGCACCGAGATCACGCTATGCAGCACGATAGCGCGCCAATCACGGTACACCGCACGCATGGCTGCGGAGAGTTCGTGCAGATGCCGGGTGAATTTAAAATGGGCGAAACGCTCGATCTTGCCCAGCATGGCGAACATCAACACGGCTGCGATACCGCAGACGGCGATGGCGTTCAGTATATGGAAAATCGGGCGCGGCAACAGATCCGGATAGGCCATGTTGGCCAGCAGATTAAGCAACATCAGCCCCACCAGCCCGAGCACCCGATCCAGAAACACGCCATAGAAAGCCACTTTCTTGCCGTGCCCCAGGGCAGCCGTTTCCACCACACGGTAAGCATCCCCGCCGATGCCGCCGGGCAATGCCTGGTTAAAGAATGTGCCCTTGAGATAGCTCTTCAGATAGAACAGCGGGCCCAGTGAAAATTTCAGCCTGCGCATGATCTGATACCAGCGATAGGAGGCAAGCCAGGCGCTGAGCAGCTGCATAAGCAGCGCCAACAGCAGGTATTCCGGCTGCATGTCGCGCACGACTGCAACCACCGATTGCACGTCGATATGGCGCACGATAAGCAGTAGCAGCGCAAAAGAAACAAGGATTTTTACTATGAGCTTGAGCATGCGTATTTATTGACGCCTGACGGCGCGATTAGGGTCAGGCCTGGTGGCAAATAACCGTGTGGATTCTTCTGGTTTGCATGCTAGCGTCTTGCCCGCCAACGCTGGTTTGCGATACCCATAAATTGCCCGGCACGATACGGGAATTTGGCTGTTTTGTCCAATCCGGCGCCGCATTGCTGTTCAGTCTGACCAAGCATTTCCGGCACTGATTTTGAGGGTGATATACTCCCCGCCGCTTTGATTCGCCACAACAGGAAGCCCGTCCTCTCATGTCATCCGAAAATTCTCCGTTGCAATCCAGTGTCATGCAACGCAAGGTCATCATCGCCGCCTGCTTCGGCACCTTTCTGGAGTGGTACGATTTCCTCACCTTTGCCACGCTGGCCGTTTACTTCAGCGTGCTGTTTTTCCCGCCTGACAACCCGACTGCGGCCCTGCTCGCCAGCCTGGCCACCTTTGGTGTGGGCATGGTGGTACGCCCGCTAGGCTCCGCACTGTTTGGCTCTCTCGCCGACAAATACGGGCGCCGCCCGATTTTCATCACCACCATCGCGTTGATGGGCGTCACCACCTTTGCCGTGGGGCTGTTACCCACCTATGCGCAGGTGGGGCTGCTGGCTCCCGCGCTGCTGCTGCTGCTGCGCCTGTTGCAGGGCTTCGCGGTGGGCGGCGAAATCGGCGGCGTGGCCGTGTATCTCACCGAGCATGCGCCGGATAACCGGCGCGGCGCCTATACCAGCGTGCTGCAACTGATGGGGCCGCTGGGCATCATGGTTTCCATGCTACAGGTGGTCCTGCTGCAATATTTCCTCAGCGATGCCGATTTCCACGCCTGGGGCTGGCGCGTACCCTTCCTGTTTTCTGCCGTGCTGCTGGCAATCTCGATCAAAAGCCGCATGAACCTGGAAGAGTCGCCTGTGTTCGTGCTGCTGAGCGAAAACGGCAATGTTTCCAAGGCTCCCTTGCGCGAATGCTTCAGCGACCGCCGCACGCTGGGGCGCATGGCGCTGCTGTTTTTCTGCATCTCCGCCGGCGGCTCGTTGCTGTTCTTTTCGTCACAGGTTTACACCAATGTTTTCCTGAAAAACGTGGTCAGGATAGATCCGCAGCTTGCCGGCAGCGTGGTCATGCTGAGCACGCTGCTGCTGTTCCCCCTCACCATTTTTTGCGGCTGGCTATCCGACCGCATCGGGCGCCGCCCGGTGCTGCTGGCAGGCCTGCTGCTGGGTTGCCTCGCCATCATGCCGGTGTTCAACGGCCTGTTGCATTTCGGCAACCCCTCGCTGCAAAAATTCAACCACGAAGTGCCTGTGCTGTTGTATGGCGCACCCTGCTCCTACAGCCCGTTCACTGCAACAGCCAACGACTGTGAACGCAACCAGGAATTTCTCACCAAGCAGGGCGTTTCCTACACACTACAACCTGCACGCACAGGGCAGACTGCAGTGGTAAGCATAGGCGGCAGCAGCGAGGTAGCAGGTTTTCACCCGGCCGAGCTGACCGCCGCACTCAAGGCCCACGGCTGGTCTGAGCGCGCCGATCCAGAGCAAGTAAACCGCCTGATGCTGTTTCTGCTGCTGCTCATTCCGGTAGTTGCCGTGGCGCTCATCACCGGCCCGCAAACTGCCGTGCTGGCCGAACTGTTCACTGCACGCACGCGCTACACCGCAGCCGCAGTGCCACACAACCTCAGCGCCGGCTGGATAGGAGGGTTATCGCCATTCATGGTGACTTACCTGAGCGTGCACGCGGGCGATGCCATGGCGGGGCTGTGGTATCCCGTCGGGCTATTGGGATTCGCCCTGGTGATCGGCCTGCTGTTCCTGCCCGAAACCAAGAACGTCTCGCTGCACGATTAATCACAGGCAAGAGCATTTGCCACAGAGATCACAGAGAGTACTTTGAATAGCCAAAGAGCAGCGCTGTTCTCTGTGTGCTCTGTGGCTTGAATTGAGGTTGTTAGGATGAACCCAGAAGACCTGCAGCTGCTGCTTACACGCACTATGCCTTACGGCAAATACAAGGGGCGGTTGATTGCCGACCTGCCCGGCCATTACCTTAACTGGTTTGCCCGTGCAGGCTTTCCCAACGGTGAGATCGGGCGCCTGCTGGCGCTGATGCAGGAGCTGGATCACAACGGGTTATCCTCTTTGCTCGATCCGCTGCGCAAGCGTTAGCCCTTGGACACCCGTCTTTCTGGCTGGTGTAATGTGCTACGATTTCGCCCCTTGATGACGCTTGCAAACTTTTTCATATGAATCAGCGTTTATATTTCTGGTGGGCAGTCGCAGCCCTTGCCGTCTTCTCCTACCTCTACGCTCTCGGCGGCATGCATATCCCGGCGACCGGCGATGAAGGCCCGTATCTGCAGATTACCCGCCTCACAGCGGCGACCGGCCACTGGCTGCCCTTACAGCCGGTGGAAGGGCTGGGCGTGACCAAGCCGCCGCTGCTGTTCTGGCAAGGCATGCTGGCAACCAACTGGGGGCAGAACTGGGATTTGTGGCGGCTGCGCCTGCCCATCGTTGCTTACTCTTTCCTGACTGCGCTGCTGGTGTTCTGGGTGACGCGCCGCATCAGCGGCGAGAGCGAGAGCGGTGCCATTGCAGCTCTCGCATTCCTTGGCTTCACTTCGATCTTCCATCACGGCCGTCCGTTTATCACCAATCTGCCCGAGGTGCTGTTCTTGTCCTCGGCGTATTTTCTGCCCGTGCTTTACAAGGAAAAAAGCTTTAGCCGCAGCTATGCGTTCTGGATAGGCATCGGGGTATTGGTGGGCCTGGCAGCCTGGGTGCGCTCCATCTTCATGCTGGCACCGGTAGGCTTGGCACTCGCGATTTATCTGCTGTGGCAGCAACAATGGCGCATCACTGCATTCCTGCGCCAGGATGCCCCGCGCTTGACGGTGTTCACGCTGACTGCGCTCGCAGTGTTCGGCCTGTGGTTTGTATTTGACCCTGACCCCGCTGCCATCGTGCGCGAATTCCTGCTGGGAGAAAACGTAGCCAAACTCAAACATGAGGGCTACTGGCAAAATTTCTTCAGCGGCCCTTACCCGGTGTTGAATGTGTGGCTGGGTAACTTCCGCAACGCCGGTTTTCTCGCCCTGCCCCTGCTCTACGTAGTCGTCAACAGCCTGCGTCGCTGGCGCGGGCTACGGCATGAAGAGAAGGCGCTGTGGATCTGGGTGCTGGCGTTCATCGTCGTGTTCACCCTGCCCGCCCAGCGCCAGGACAGCTATGTGATGGCCACCATGCCGGCCATTGCCGTGATATTAGGGCTGCATTGGCGCGAAATTCCGCGCGTCTGGTTCTACCTGTTCATCCTGCCTTTGCTGGCGGTGTTGGCCGGGCTGGTCTACCTGATGATTCCCATCAGCCAACAGGTTTTGCCCGCCGGCTCATACTCTCCCTGGCAATACCTGGCCCCCTGCGGCGGCTTGGCCCTGGCACTGCTGGCGCTGCTCTATAACAAATGGGCTAAGCAGTTGTTCCTGCCGCTGATCTTTCTGGCCTTCCTGTCCCTGGCCAGCATCATGGCGCCGCTGGAAGGCCCGCTCGGCCACTATGATGCGCAAACCATCAGCGCAGCTGCGGGCAAAACCGTGTACGTGCCCTCCAACTTCCGCGCCCAGTACGAGCGCTATCGCTTCCTGCTGCCGGGAGCTGAAATACGCAGCTACGAAGAAGGCGACACCGCCACGCGCGAGCGCCTGCTGGCCGCTGGCGAACTGGTAGTGACAGACGTTGCGCCAGGCACCAGCACTTTCGCGCCTTACCAGCTGCTGGGCATGCGTCTCACCGTGCGCAGCCGCCTGCCGCAGGAAGATGTGGACAAGGTGCTGTACCAGCGGCGCATGGAGCTGCTGTTCCGCCAGGAAGTGCTGGTACAGCTGGAACGCCACTAGCCCGCCGCTGCCTGGGCCTATTGGCTTTGGTATAATCCACACCCATCTCAATTATCAGGTAGCTGCCGTGTCCGAACGTCTCGCTGTATTGCTGCAATATCTCCTCCCCAAACAGGCATTGACCGTACTCGCCGGGAAAATGGCGAACGCCCAGGCTGGCAAGCTGACCACCCGCCTGATCCGCTGGTTTGTTGCACGCTACAAAGTCAACATGGCAGAAGCTGCCAACCCCGATACTGCGAGCTATGCCAGCTTCAATGAATTTTTCACGCGCCCATTGCGCGACGCTGCGCGCCCATTGGCAGCGGCCGATTTCATCTGCCCGGTGGATGGTGCGATCAGCCAGTTCGGCGACATTGCGCACGACCAGATCTTCCAGGCCAAGGGCCATGCCTACTCCACCACCGCACTGGTAGGGGGCGACAGCGAGCTGGCCGCAAAATTCCAGGATGGCAGCTTTGCCACCCTCTACTTGAGCCCGCGCGATTACCACCGCATTCACATGCCCTGCGCTGGCCGTTTGACGCGCATGATCTATGTGCCGGGAGCATTGTTTTCGGTCAACCCGACCACCGCACGCGGCGTGCCGGGGCTGTTTGCACGCAATGAACGCGTGGTGTGCGAATTTGAATCCGAACACGGCCCCTTCATCCTGACCCTGGTCGGCGCCACCATCGTCGGCAGCATGGCCACCGTGTGGCATGGCGTGGTCAACCCGCCGCGCAGCCGCGAAGTGCGCGAATGGCGCTATGACAAACAGCCAGTGATATTAGAAAAGGGCGACGAGATGGGGCGCTTCCTGCTCGGCTCAACGGTCGTCATGCTGTTCCCGCAAGACACGCTGCAATTCAACCCTGAATGGACACCCACACAGAGCATACGTATGGGTGAGTCGATGGGTGTGCAGTCGAAATAGATTTTTGCCGACTAGGCTTTGAGTCTTCCCCATACCGCCCCCGCTCCCTGCACCAGGGCATAGCTTACCAGCGCCGGGTCGAGCAGGTAGTTCCACAGGTTGTCCGACTCCAGCAGGTGCAGGTTGTAAGCCAGCAAGGGCAGCAGAAGGATAACGGCGAGGCCGCGTGCTTGCCGTAACCAGGCGATGATGGAAGCCAGGCAAAGCACAGCCACCATGACGAGAGGAGCGAAACCTGGCCGATACGGGTCGATAGACCCGAGACCCAGCGCCATGGGATAAAACACCACGCCCACTCCAGCGGCAGCCAGCAACAGGGTGGTGCGCGTGCCCGGTGCCAGCAAGATGAAATTCCACAGGCGCCGCGCCAGAATATCCGCAAAAATCACCAGCGTGAGCACGCTCAAATCCCCCAGCACGCTGCGCAGCCACTGTGCCGCAGTCGAGCCCGCCAACGGCACGGCAAATCCCAGCGCGAGCAAGGCTACGAGAAGAGCCAAGCGCGGCACTACTTGCCTGACCAATTTCTGCAACAGCATTACCAGCAGCACCGCCATCAGCAGCAACTGGCTAAGCCACGGCAGCATGCTATGCAATAGGGTCATGGCTTGCCTCCTTCTACCCAGCGGTCGTTAAAGGCCACGTGGCGGATGCGTTTGCGGTTCCAGGTATAGAGCAGGTGCATGGTGCCGTCGTGGCTGCGGATAAGGTAGGGATAAGAAAATTCTTCGGACGATTGCGATTGCTCGAAGTGGCGCACCGTTTTCCAGCTGCGCCCCTCATCGCGCGACAGCGCCAGCGCCAAGCTGGCGCGTCCGGCTTCGACGTCGTTGAACACCAAGAGCAGGCTGCCGTCGGGACGGCGCAGGCCGGCAACGGCCGAATCGGGATTGGGCAGTGCCAGCTTTTCATCCGCCGACCAATGCATGCCAGCATCTTCGCTGCGGCTGGCCCGCACCTGCCCGGGTGCAGGACCTACATCGCGCATCAAGGCCAGCACCTGTTGCGGCGCGAGTGGCAGCAGCAGCGGCTGGATGGAGTGGCGGCCGTGGGTGATGCGCGCCTTGTCCAAGATGCGGCCTGTGCCATCCAGGCGCAGCAGCTCGGCAAACTTGCCGATAAATTCGTGGTACACGGGCAGGGCGATGGTGCCGTCGTCATACAACAGCGGCGCGCTCTTGTTGAGCGTGCTGATGTTGAAAAAAGGCGAGGTGATCAAGCGCCGGGGTTCGTCCCAGGTCTTGCCCTCATCAACCGAGTGCATGGCATTCAGCGCCGAGCCCGCCCAGCCGCCTATCGACACGCTGACAAAATACAGCCACAGCTCGCCATGCTCGTCGCGCGCCAGCACCGAGTTGCCTACGGTCTTGATGTGGCGCCCCAGTGCCGCCTGCATCTCGGCTACGCCGATGATGCGCCGCGGCGCGCTCCAGCTGCGGCGCGCAGGCTGAAACTCGGCGCCCCACAAGGCCGCATCGGTCGCCCCCTCGCGGGTGCCGCCAAACCAGGTGGCGAGCAGGCCGCCGTTGCGTGTCTCGATCAAGTTGGCGCCGTGCACCGATGGCGTCGGGCATGCCTCGCAGGCATAGCCCATGGTCATGGCAGACGCTGCGCTGCTGAGTGACGCAATATCATCGATGGCAAAACTGGGGGGAGGCGCGGGAGCGAGATAACGATTGAACAGAGGCACGGCTGCCGCCAACAGTAACAGGCCATAGCCGGTTGCAATGACGATGGGCGAGAATCGCTTCAGGTTCATAGGTTATCAGTATCAGGCGTGTGTCCTGAACCAGTTGCGCAGGCCGGCAAAATCATCCAGCAGTGCAAGCGGCTTCAGTTCCAGCAACGGCCCGGGCGGATGTGCACCGTGCGCCACTCCCAGCGCGTCCACACCGGCATTGATGGCCATCTGCAAGTCATGCGTGGTGTCGCCCACCATCAGCACGCGCGCAGGCTTCACATCCAGCTCTTCCATGATTTCCAGCAACATGGCGGGATGCGGCTTGGAGAAAGTTTCATCTGCCGTGCGCGTGGCGTGGAAATAGTCTTTCATGCCGGAGGCGTGCAAGGCGCGATCAAGACCCTTGCGGCTCTTGCCGGTCGCCACCGCCAGCAGGTAGCCCTTCTGCTGCAGCTCCTGTATGGTTTCCACGGCTTCGGCAAATAGCGGGATCGTCTGATCCTGCGCCAGAAAATAGTGGCGATAGCGCTCGGCCAAAAGCTCGTGCATTTCATGCGGTGCTTCCGGCACCGCATGGCGCAAGGCTTCGGCCAGACCCATGCCGATCACGTAGCGCGCCGCTTCGTCTGTAGGAACAGGCAGGCTCAGGTCGCGGCAGGCGGACTGGATGGAAGTGGCGATCACCGCGGTGGAATCCATCACCGTGCCATCCCAGTCGAACACAATTAAATCGTAACGCTTTGTCATCTCTGCACTGCTCAAAAAATCAAGGGGCGAATATTACCATTTCTGTCCTGCCCCCTATTAAACATTGCCCAAAAACATTGCCAAGATGTCCGCCAGCGCCTAGCATGCGCGCCATGCCTTCTTCCACACCCCCACAATGGCTGCTGTATTGCCGCCCCGGCTTTGAACGCGACTGCCTGCAAGAGACCCAGGGTACGGCCGTTGATGCCGAGGCCAACAGCGGCTTTGTCATCATTTGCGGCAAAGCTCGCCTGAACTATGCCCAGCTCACCTTTACGCGCCAGCTGATCAAGCTGCACGGCGAGGTTGACCAGCTGCCGGAGCGCGACCGCCTCACTCCCCTGCTCGCTGCGGTTCCCGAAACACCAGAGCAATTCGGCGCGCTGTGGCTGGAAACACCAGACACCAACGACGGCAAGACCCTGTCCGGTTTTATCAAGCGCTTTCAGCCGCTGCTGGAAGCCAAGCTGCGCGCAAGTTCCCGCCTGGTTGACGACGCCACGCTGCCGCGCCTGCACCTCTTCTTCCCCGACAAGAACCGCGCGCTGATCGGAACGAGTGATCCGCGCAACAGCGCCGCCGCCCCCATGGGCATCCTGCGCATGAAGATGCCATATGAGGCGCCCAGCCGCTCTGTGCTCAAGCTGGCCGAAGCCTTCGAGGTGTTTTTGTCCAAAGAAGAAAAAACGCAATGGCTCAGGCCGGGCATGCGCGCAGTAGACTTGGGGGCGGCCCCCGGTGGCTGGACCTGGCAACTGGTCAGCTTGGGGCTACAGGTAGAGGCCATCGACAACGGCCCACTCAAGGGCGTGGTGGCCGATCACCCATCGGTCAGACATCTGCGCCAGGACGGCTTCCGCTATCGCCCCAAGCACACGGTAGACTGGCTGGTGTGCGACATGATCGAGCAACCGGGACGGGTGGCTGCTCTGGTCAGCGACTGGGTCGCCACGGGTGCGACCAACCGTGCGATTTTCAATCTCAAGCTGCCCATGAAGAAACGCGTGGAAGCCCTGAATGAGGCACTGGCCGGCGTGCGCGAGGTGCTGGATAAAAAAGGCATGAAGTATCGCCTGCAAGCCAAGCAGCTCTACCATGACCGCGAAGAGGTGACGGTGTTCCTGGCGAAAATAAAACGCTAAGAGTTTGAGACTCGTCACCACGCTCCGCTTTTAAAGCGGTCAATATCTCGTCTTTCCTTCTTCGTCGGCCTGCCCTCGCGAGTGACATTCTGTGCTTGCGCCTTGCGCTCGAAAGCCAGCTCTTCGCGGCGCTTGCGGCTGTCTTCAGTCTCTCTGTAGAGTTTCTGCGCCTGCGGTGCCGGGCCGCGTTTGTCTGACAACGCCAACACCTCCACTACAAACAAATACGGGCCCAAGCGTATGGCCACCGAATCTCCCACATCAACCGATTTAGCCGGCTTGACGCGTATCTCATTGACCAGCACCTTGCCTGTTTCCACTGCTGCCACCGCCAGGGAGCGCGTCTTGAAAAAACGCGCAGCCCATAGCCATTTGTCTATGCGCAGCTTTGAGGATTCATTTTTATATTCAGCAGAAGTCATTATTTAACGAATTTTGGGGGCTTACCCCTATTTTCAATGGGGTAGCCAGATTCAGGCAAGGGGGCGATCCAGCATGTCCACAAATGACTGCAGCTCCTTGGGCAAAGGTGCACTCAAGCTCAGCGGCTCGCCGCTCAAAGGGTGAGCAAATGAAATCGAGTGCGCGTGCAGAAACATGCGCTTCAGCCCTTTTTTCATCAACTCCTTGTTGCGCGCAAAATCGCCGTACTTGTCATCGCCCGCAATGGGGAAGCCGAGATGGGAAAGGTGCACGCGAATCTGGTGGGTACGGCCAGTTTTAAGCTGGGCTTCCAACAAGGTGAATTCCGCCCAGCTTTTCACCAGAGTAAAGATGGTATGCGAGGCTTGCCCATCTTCGCGCACCATCACGCGCTTCTCGCCTTGCGGGGTATCGAATTTGTGCAGGGGCAGCTTGACGTGCTGCTTGGCATTCTTCCATTGCCCCAGCACCAGGGTGTAATAGCGCTTGTCGCTGTGGCCTTCGCGCATGATCTCGTGCATCGCGGTGAGTGCCGAGCGTTTCTTGGCCAGCAGCAGCACGCCCGAGGTTTCGCGGTCGAGGCGGTGTACCAACTCCAGGAATTTGGCTTGAGGACGGGCGCTGCGCAATTGCTCGATGACGCCAAAGCTGACCCCGCTGCCGCCATGCACTGCCACGCCTGCGGGCTTGTTGATAGCGAGAATTGCATCATCTTCATAAATAACGGGAAATTCCACGGCAGGGACATATTCGCGCTCCGGCTCGGCGGCGACCCTGACCGGCGGAATGCGCACCTGGTCCCCCAGTTTCAGGCGGTAGGTCTGATCCACGCGTTTTTTGTTCACCCGCACCTCACCGCTGCGCAAAATACGATAAATGTGGCTTTTTGGCACGCCTTTAAGGTATTTACACAGAAAGTTATCGATACGCTGCTCGCAGCTGCCCTCATCGATTTCTGTCCAAGTTACGGATTCTTTGCTTAAACCATTCATTTTGAATATACTTCGCGGCGCGCGTGTTGGGTTTTATGGAAAGCGGGATGTGAAATTCCCCGTGAGCGTATGCAGGCAGATTTGCCGCCGCACCGTTCCAACCGCCATCCGGTTAATGTCACTCACCGGGACAAGCAGTGATAGTAATTGATTTGCGCGCTCTAGGCACCCGACATTTTGGGCACCTGTTGATTTTGCCCGTGCCGCCTATATAACAGAACACAGGCGGCACTTTTAATACAAGACAAACTAGTAACGAGACCAATACCTTGCACATTCGTTGTTATATAAATTTCAACACTGTTAGCACGACACCACATCTCGCGCGCGGTTAGCCGCGCGTAGCTTTGTCTTGCCCGTGTCAGAGCGCGGGAGAGAATAAAATGAAACGCATGTTATTTAATGCGACGCAGCCGGAAGAACTCCGCGTCGCCATTGTCGATGGTCAGAAACTGATAGACCTGGACATTGAATCCGCCGGCAAGCAGCAATGCAAAAGCAATATTTACAAAGCGGTCATCACCCGCATCGAACCCAGCCTTGAAGCCGCATTCGTCGATTACGGCGGCAATCGCCACGGCTTTCTTCCCTTCAAAGAAGTTTCTCCCAACTATTACCTGAACGAAGGTGGCGGCCGTCCCAGCATCAAGGAGGCGTTGCGTGAAGGCCAGGAACTGCTGGTGCAGATCGAGAAGGACGAGCGCGGCAACAAGGGCGCGGCACTGACCACCTACATCAGCCTGGCTGGCCGCTACATCGTGTTGATGCCCAACAACCCCAGCGGTGGTGGCGTATCGCGCCGTATCGAGGGCGAAGACCGCAATGAACTGCGCGACATCCTGGCACAGCTGAACGTGCCTTCCGGCTCCAGCATTATTGCCCGTACCGCAGGCATCGGACGCTCGCTGGAAGAATTGCAGTGGGATCTGAACTACCTCACCCAGCTGTGGGATGCGATCGATGGCGCTTCCAAGACCGAAAAAGCCCCGTCACTGATCTATCTGGAAAGCAGCCTGGTGGTACGCGCCATCCGCGATTACTTCCACCCGGAAATCGGCGAAATCCTGATCGACACCGACGAAATATACGAGCAGGCGCTGGCTTTCATGAGCACCGTGATGCCGGACAACGTGAATCGCATCAAACGTTATCAGGACGATGTGCCGTTGTTCTCGCGCTTCCAGATCGAGCACCAGATCGAGTCCGCCCACGCACGCCAGGTTAACCTGCCGTCAGGCGGCGCGATCGTAATCGACCACACAGAAGCGCTCACCGCGATCGACATCAACTCGGCGCGCTCCACGCGCGGCGGTGACATCGAAACCACAGCGCTCAACACCAACCTTGAGGCTGCCGAAGAAATCGCGCGCCAGATTCGCCTGCGCGATCTGGGCGGATTGATCGTGATCGACTTCATCGACATGGAAAGCAACCGCAACCAGCGCGACGTGGAAAACCGCCTGCGCGACTCGCTGCGCTACGATCGTGCACGCGTGCAGACCGCCAAGATTTCGCGTTTCGGCCTGCTCGAACTGTCGCGCCAGCGTCTGCAGCCCAGCCTGGAAGAAACAGCTACACGCCCTGCCCGCGCTGCAACGGCATCGGCCATATCCGCGGCACCGAGTCGTCTGCCTTGAACATCCTGCGCATCATCCAGGAAGAGGCGATGAAGGATCACAGTGCCGCCA
>JANYJE010000034.1 GCA_025408405.1 Nitrosomonadales bacterium
CGGCACCGCCAGCATCGCCTGCGGATGGTTCATCGCATCGACAATTTCCTTGAGCGCCAGCGGCACCGCCACGTTGGCCACCTTGGCCAGCACCAGCAGGACAATGGCCAGGGCAACCCGCCCCTTGAATTCCAGCAAGTATGGCAACAGCGTGCGGATCGTGCTCCAGTCGGTGCGCGCTGATGGATCGTGATGGGAGGAAGAAGAATGGCCGCGCATTTCAGGTGTACAGATATTGAGTAGACATCATTATAGCCGTTTGCAGAAGATTTCCTTTAAGTCCGACAGGATCACAGGTGCAGAACCGCAAAAATTGACTGTTAGCCTGTTGAAATGCAAGATGCGGCACAGCATTTGCACGCAACCTCGCCGCCATGGGTCTTGCCGCAGCCAATATCGCGCATGGCCGGAGATAAAATCGCAGCCCCGGATATGTTGAGAGGCCTGCCCCTCCGCTCCCGTCGCTGGCTGACCAGCACTTGCGTCTTGTACATTTTAAGGGAGCAGAAGTGGCAGAAGCCATAGAGTTCAAAAACAAGCGCGTCCTGATCCTCGACGATGACCTTGGCATGCGCAACACCATGCGGCTTATCCTCGGCACCTTCGGGGTGACCAACACATATCTGGCGGCCACCGCCAATGAAGCGGTGCGCCGAATCCAGCAGGAAAGCTATGACATTATCCTGTCCGACTATTTCCTCGGCGCGGGGCGCGACGGCCAGCAGTTTCTGGAAGAGTTGCGCCACAACAAGCTGATCAAACTGTCCACGGTGTTTGTGATGATCACCGCTGAGCGTGTTTATGAAAAGGTGGTGAGCGCGGTGGAGCTGGCGCCCGACGACTATCTCATCAAGCCGTTTTCGGGTGAACAGTTGCGTGCCCGTCTGGAGCGCACGCTGATCAAGAAGGCAGCGTTTGCGCCGGTGTATGCGCTGATCGAAAGTGGGGAACTGCGCGAAGCCCTCAGAGCCTGCGATGGATTGATGGCGGAACACCCCAAATATGCCATAGACTTCATCCGCCTCAAGGGCGACCTGTGCCTCACCCTGTGCGATTACGCTGAAGCGGAAAAGGTATACAGGCAAGTGCTGGAAACCCGCGCCGTGCCCTGGGCGCGCATGGGATTTGGAAAAGCATTGTTCATGCAGGACAAGTTTGAACAGGCCGAGGAAATTTTTCTGGACGTTGTGGAAGTCAGCTCGCAATACCTGGAAGCGTACGATTGGCTGGCCAATGCGCATGAGGCCGTGGGGAACGGCGCGGCGGCGCAGGCAGCGCTGGCGGCGGCAGTGGAAAAAGCTCCCAACACCCTGCCCAGGCAGCGCAAACTCGGGGATGTCGCACGCCGCAATGGCGACCTGGACACAGCAGAGAAAGCCTATTCCACAGTGGTGCAAAATGGCAAATATTCCTATTTCCGCAGGCCGGATGATTATGCCGATCTGGGTGGAGTGATGGCCGAGAAGGGCAATTTCAACGAGGCGCTAAGCTTGATGGGCGAAGCACGCAGGCAGTTCAACCACTCTCCGGAAGCCTCCATGTGCGCGGCCGTGATGGAGAGCATCATCCACAAAAAATCCGGCAACGATGAAGATGCGCAGGCGGCTCTCGCAGAGGCCCTGCAATGGCAGGAAGACTCCAAGCCGGAAATAAGCAACGCAATGAAACTGAACCTGGTCAACGCCTGCTATCAGAGCGGGCGCGAGGATGCAGGCAATAGCATTGTCAGCGACCTGATCAGGAACAATCACGAGGACAAGGCGCTGATGCAACAGGCCGAGCGCACGTTTGAAGCGCTAGGGCGCCGTGACTTCGGCAAGAACCTGATCGAGAACAGCGCCATGGAAATCATCCAGCTCAACAACCAGGCCGTGCGCAAAGCCCAGCAAGGGGATCTGGCAGGCGCCATAACCATGCTCCGGGACGCCGCAACGCGGCTGCCAGACAACCTGCAGATCGTGCTCAACGCTGCGCATGCCTTGCTGGTGTTCATCGACAAGAATGGCTGGGACCAGGACCTGATGGCCGATGCAAAACGCTATCTGGAGAAAGGCAACGCAAAAGACCCATCCCATCCCAAGCTCGCCAAACTCAACGCCATGTATCAGGATGTCGCCAAAAAATACGGCTCAACCCGCTGAGAAAAAAAGGAACTCCATGACAGACCAACCCCCATCGGTGGAGCTGGCCGCCCTCCTCGCCGGCAATATCCACGAAGTGAAAAACCTGCTGGGGCAACTGTTTCTCGCCCTGGATGAAGCTTCTGTCACGGCGCAAACAGAATGCCCCAAGCTGGCGCAACGCCTCACTGCAATGCGCCTGACCGGGCGCCGCGTGCATGATCGACTGCTGCATATCCTGACAGTGTACAAGGCGGAAAGCGGTTTTTTTGCGGCCAACCTGGACGCATACGACCCTGCGGAAACAATCGAGGATCTGGTGCAGGAAGCCAGGTCGCTCGCCGGGATGCACCTGAGCATTGCAGGCCAGTCGCTATCTCCCGCCAGCTGGTATTTTGATCGCTATCTGGTGGAAAGTGCGCTGACCAATGCGCTGCACAACTCCCTGCGCTATGCGGCAACGCGCATCAGCCTCAGTGCGCGCGCGGAAGACGGCTACCTGGTGCTGAGTGTGGAAGATGATGGCCCGGGCTTCCCGGCACAGATGCTCGAGGGCGGTGTACTGCCTTTGCACAATGGCGAGAAAGGCAGTACCGGGCTGGGGCTGTTTTTTTCGCGCACGGCTGCGGCCGCCCATAAAAACCGGGACAAGGCCGGTTTCGTTAAAATCGAAAACGGGGGAACGCTGGGTGGGGCGGTGTTTTCGCTGTGGCTGCCTTGACTCAAGCGATTCACATGCAAAAGATAGTGAGGGGTGCGCAGGGTTTGTCGAGGTAGCCCGACCAGCCAGATGCCGGCGACTCAGATATCGTCATGTCCCTTGTGGTAAACCAGCACCCCGGTCAGCAGGCGCGCAAAAGCATAGCTGATGCGCATCGCCAGCCAGCCGAAAATATTCAGGTCACGCCATACCGAGGGAGCAATGCGGCGTGCGCGGCGCTCCATCTCGGCCAGCAGATCGTCGCGCAATACCGACGCAAAGCCCTTGTCGCGCACCACCAGATTGGCTTCGCGTGCCAGCCACAGGCTGAACGGATCGATATTGGAGGAGCCGACCGTTGCCCACTCGCCGTCCACCACCGCGACCTTGGCATGCATGTAGCTGGCGTGATACTCGTGTATTTCAATTCCGGCGCGCAACAGTTCGGCGTAGAGCGACAGCGTGGCATAGTGCTGCAGGCGGTATTCCACGCGGCCCTGCAAGAACAGCACCACGCGCACCCCGCGCTGTGCCGCATCCAGCAAGGCGTGGCGGAAGCGTCGTCCGGGCAGGAAGTAGGCGTTGGCGATGATGATCTCGCGTTGCGCGCCGCTGATGGCCTTGAGATAGGCGCGCTCGATATCGCGGCGATGGCGGAAATTGTCGCGCATCAGGAATGTGACTTGATGTTGCGTAGTGGTCGTGGTCAGCCGCCTGATTTTTTTGCGCCCGCCGCGTTGCGGGAATTGCGTCCACGCCACGATCAGCCACAGGCGCAGCATGGCAGCGTGCATGTCGCGCACCACCTCGCCTTCCAGCTGCACGGCATAATCCAGGCGCGGCGCGTGCAGGCCCTCGGGCGTGTCGTCGACGATGTTGATGCCGCCTATATAGGCGATCTTCGCATCGATCACGGCCAGCTTGCGGTGCAACCGGCGCAGGTGATAGCGCTGCAGACTGAAGCGCCCCACTTCCTGGCGGAACCACAACACCTGCATGCCTGCAGCGCGCAGCTCATCCACCCAGCTCTGCGCCAGCTCGGCCGAGCCGTAGCCGTCCAGCAGCATGTGCACCGACACGCCGCGCCGCGCCGCGCGCTGCAAAGCAGCCGCGACCATGCGCCCGCTGGCATCGGCGGCATAGATGTAAGTTTCCAGGTAGACAGAATGTGTGGCAGCGTCTATCGCATCGATCAGATGCGGAAAATATTCTTCACCGTTGCGCAGCAGTGTGAGGGTGTGACCGGCGATCTGGTGCGAACTGTACATAATCACAGCGAGCTCACGCCACAGGCAAAGTTAAAGTGGCGGACAGGGCGGCATGATCTGAAATCCTGTTCCACGGGTACATGGCGTGTATAGCCACCTGTTGCACACCGAGCCCGCGCACATAAATGCGATCCATGCGCAAGATGGGCAAACCGGCAGGGAAGCTGCGCGCCAGCCTGCCCGCCCCCACTTCGAACACCTCATGCATTTTCAATTCCTGCGCCAGCAGGCGGCTGGCATGGTTGCGCCAGTCGTTGAAATCCCCGGCGATAATCAAGGGGGCCGTGTCCGGCACCACGCGCCGGATGCGCTCCACCAGCTCGCCCATCTGCTGGCCGCGACCGCGCGCAAACAGGCCCAGATGCACGCACAGGCAGTGCAGAATGGTCCCGCCCTGCGCCATTTCAATTTCGCAATGCAGCACGCCGCGGCTCTCGAAACGGTGCGCGGAAATATCCTGGTTGTCCCATTTCAGAATCGGATAACGGCTGAGGATGGCATTGCCGTGATGGCCCGCGTCGTACACCGCATTTTTTCCGTAAGCATGGTGCGGCCAGATTTCATGCGCCAGAAATTCATGCTGGGGATGCGCCGCCCCGCTCTGGTGGCGCAGCGCCAGACGGCTGTTGGCGCCCTGCACTTCCTGCAGGAAAACGATATCCGCATCCAGCTCGCGCAGGCGCTCGCGCAGCTCGTGCAGCACCATGCGCCGGTTGAACTGGGAAAAACCCTTGTGAATATTGTAAGTGGCGATTTTGAGCGTAAACAAGGTTTATGCTTCCAGTAAATTTACACACAAGACCAATATTACCCTACCCTTGAAGGGTTGCTGCTTTATCAGGGAAGCTGTCGCCACCCAAGCTGCAACCTGCCCGCACCCCCGCAAGGGGCAGGCCGTGGTTGTAAAGCCGATCAGAACAGATCGCCGAACATGCCTTCCGGCAAATCCGCCCGATACAGGCCATGACGTGCATCCCAGCTATATCGCAGCGTCAGCAACACACTGGCGTCGCTGTAATTTTGGCTGTAACGCAAACTCAGCGCGCCGCCCAGTTGCCAATGCTGGGTAACAGCGTAGCGCCATAACCCCTCGATACTGCCCCCCACTCCCTGCTTGCTGCTGGACGCATAAGTGCCGCAGTCCGGCTGGGCTATGGCCGGGGCCAGCGGAAAACAGGCAGCGGCATCTTCGGTGACATGCTGCAAACCGGCACTGACCTGGCCACGCGCCACCCAAGGCCCGCCTTCCAGGGTCAGAAAACGCGCGGCCAGACCCACGTTCAAAAATGATTGCGGGCTGAAATAACCGCCGTGACCCCAGGTAAAATGGCTGAGGTTATCGGTGTAATGATCGTAATCAATACCCGGCCCCACGCTGAAATAGGTGAAATCTTTCCCGCCCAGCTCATAGCCCAGCCCCACCCCGCCTGCCACGCGGGCATTCGCGGCCACATCTTTGCCATCGATATGTTCCGCCCGGATGTTGCCGTTCACGCTCCACGGAGCGCCCACCATCTGGTAAGCATCAGCGCGCAAGCCGTTGCGCACCACCCGTCCCCATGACTGCCCGCTATAGGGGTCAACCGCGCCCACGGTAGCAAGCACTGAATCGCGCACGCTGCTGCGGTAGGCGGCGGCACGCCAGGCGCCCTGCTCGCCGAGGCGTTCCGTCATGGCTTCGAATGTAGGGGTCAGGCCAACCGGTGCAGCGGTTGGCGTAGTGCCCAGGCTGAACTGATAAGCGCTGCCATCGCCTTCATGGCGCCAACTCAAGCTGGGCACCCAGCCACTGGACTGGGTAGTGGGCTGAGCCACATAGCGGCCCAGCGCGTTATAACTGCCAAATCGGGCATCCGTCGGCAAAGCGCCGCTGTCCAGCCGCAGGCGCGTCAGGCGCAATTGCAATACTTCATTACCACTTGCGAACAGCCCTTCCATAGCCGGCTGCATGTCGATCCGCAAGCGCGATTGCCCGCTGTCTCCTGTCTTGCTGCGCAATGCGGCAGCAACATCCAGCCACGGCCCCTGGATACCGGCCAGTTCCGGGGTACTGCCAGGACTGTTGGAATGCGCTGCCCAGACCCAACCCTGCTGTTTGAGAAATTCATTGTGCCGGCTTTGCGCCAAACGTCGCAGCGGATCATCGGGATTGGCGCTCATCCATGACGGCAATTGCTCCTGCTTGCCGCTGGCAAGTGCCGCCTGATACAGACCCTGCGCAACCTCTGCGTCGGGATGTGCCTGATATAGGCTGGCAAAGCGCTGCAAGGCCGACGCATCATCACCCAGTTTGAGATCCGTCCACGCCCGCATAAGCTGCACATCACGTCCATTGCGACCGCTCTCCACAGCCTGTGGCCATAGTTTGGCAGCAACCTGAAAGTTTCCGGTCTCGTATTCGGCCATGCCTTGGGAAAAAAGTATATTGCCGCGCAGTTCACGTGCGGCGGGAGAATCATTGCCTTGCAACAGGGTGAGCGCTGCCGTGACATTGCCCGCCTGATACTGCGCCAGCGCTAAACCATAGCGCGCATCGTCATCGGCCGGCGACCAGGCAGCGGCCTGCCCGAACCAGTAAATTGCACTTTCAAATTTTTTGGCCTTGAGTTCATTCCAGCCGATCAGGCGTGCCACCCCGGTGGCATGTCTGGTCAGGGTCATCTGCACCAGGTCTTGCTGGGGGGGCGTCCCGCCGCTTGCCTGATAGATTTTCACTGCACGGCCAAAACGCGCGGCGTCCCTTTCCGCAGCTGTCCCGGGCTCTTTCCGCGCGGCCCCATGCGTCTTGCTCTGGTTAGCCGCCTCCCCGGCCTCAAATTGCCTGCGGCGTGCGTCTGCTGCCATTTCTTCCATCAAGGGAAAGCTGAGCGCGTCCTGTTTATGCTGTTGCAAACGCGTGACTTCAGCTTGTCCGCCGGAGCGGACCTCCGCGTCCATATCCTGCTGGCGCAGCGACTCCAGATGCTGCTGTGTTTCGGCTGTGGCGGCAATGGCCGCGGGAAGCCCGAGCAGGACAGGCAGCGTCAAAGACCAGGGCAACAAATATTTCATGGATGCCCTGTGGGATTTGCCGCGAGCCAGGTAAGCATTCTGAGCGCAGCAGAGTAATAATCTTCACCGGCAATAGGCATGGGCGGCGCGACAGCGGCGCCCAGCACCCAGCTGCGCACCCCCAGAATGCCCGGCGCGGCATTAAATGAATCGACGGAATTATCATTGAGATTGGTCCACGCAGGCACAAAGCGCGCGCCGTCAAAATAATGCCAATAGCTGATAAACGGGGCCATGCGCTCGGCGCTGGCCAGCCCCGCCCACTTGAGGTACAAGGGAATGCGCACTGCGTCATAACCGAACCAGGGCTTGAACCCGGATGCGCTAGTGCCAGGCGGGACATCCGACAACCAGTCGGGCGGCAATCCCCAGCGCCCCAGCCGGATCTTGGCCAGATAGCTGAGTCCGGTATCGCGCAGACGCGCCCAGTCCGGCGAGTGATCGACTTGGGCAAAGTCGGGAAAGGCCGGGAATACCCAATAGGACAGGTTCAATACGCGCCCTGTCGCAAGCTCAAAGCCATTTTCTCCGGGCAGAATCACCAAGCCATCGTCGACCACACGCAACAGCTTGTTGCGCACTTCAACCAGCACCTTGCGCGCTTCCTCGCGCCAGCCGGGCACATTGAAACGCTCCGCCCCTCGCAGCAGGCCCCAGGCGATCAACAGATCGCCATCGCTGGCATTGTTGTTATCGGTCACGCGGTTTTCCCGCGGATCCCAGCGCCAAGCAAACAGGGCATCGTTGCGGATCTGCAAATGGGCGCGTGTCCAGTTCCATACCTGCTCGAATGTGGCGCGATCTCCTGCCGCCGCCGCCAGCAGCAGCGCGATGCCCTGCCCTTCGGAGTGGCTGATATTGTCCTGCCCGGTATCCACTACCCGCCCATCCGCGCTTACGTAGTGAACGCGCCAACTCTCCCAACCCGGCAGGACAACTGGTTTCGCCCACGCCAGTGTGGGCAGCCACAGCAAGCAGATTATTCCCAGACAACGAAAATCAATCCGCATGTCCCTCAACCTCTTTTACCTTGGGATGGTAGCGCCGTTTGTAACGCATGATAAGCCGCAGTGTAAGCAGCGCCAGTGCTATCACCAGCAGCAGTATGCCGCCCAGCCAGAACAGGGGATGACGGTTAAAGTAATACGCCATACGCGAACTAAATCCGACTTCACCAAATACGTAATCGCTGCCGGCGCTCTGGGTGTAGATATAATCTTTCTCATTACGCCAGATAACGTAATCGCCTTCCAGCCGTTCCCATTTTCCATTCCGGATCAGGTCGTCCATGCTGCCGGCCAGTATGTCAGCGCTGCCCGCAGTGAAAACGGTGGCTGTTTGCTGGCTGCCCCATGGCGCCTTGAATTGCAGCGCCATGGCGTTGCGGCCCAGGCCGTCGCCTTGCCCGGTGATATAAACCGGCTGATTCGGCTCTGCATCAGGCACGAGCACAAATAAATCACTTAAAAATTGCCATGCCTGGGCTTGCCAACCCAAATCGGGTTCCTGATTGCCGGGTCCGCCCGCCAGCGGGTACGGCAGGCGCGCGTGCTCACCCAGCTGCACCGGAGCGTCCTTCAATATATCGGCGGGCAGGCTGGCGAGTGGTGACAGTATCAGCCATTCGCCTGCATGTTTTGGCGGGAGGCTGGTCACCTGCGCCGCAAACATCGGCAGCCGCGTTGTCTGCGCCAGCTTGCCCATCAGCATCCACGCCGCAGCGGCAGAATTGCCGTCGGCACCAGGCAGATATACGGTCACATTCTCGCTGCCACTTTTAACCGTGTAAGGGAATCCGGCATGTGCAAGCAGGGACAAATCCGGCATGTTCACAAGATATGCCGCGTTGGGCATATCGATACGCGAGTTATCGAACAGGGTCAGCGTCAGATTGTTGGTCTGTATGGTCTGACACTCACCGGTAACCAGCGGCATCATGCGCGGAATAAAACTCAGCGTATTCTGGCCGGGCTGGAACGAGCGCAGAGGCAGGGTCACGGTGTAATCGCGAAAATAACCGCCATCACTGTTTTGCAGGGCGATCACATTTTCAAAACGCCCGTTGAGAAATATGTTGAGCACCGAATCCTGGCGCATGCTCGCGCCATACGCAAAGCGCAGATGCAGCGCCACTGTGTCCGTCTGCTTTCCGAACAGCGCAGGCGGGATGTTGATCGACAAATCCTGCGCTTCCGAAAACATGCCCTGCACGGTACGCGTATGAAAACCAAGATCATGAAAGGTATAGTGGCCGTTGGGGTAAATCGTATTGTGAGCGGAATAGTCCGGAGTGCGCGGCTGCTCCACCTTGCTCACTTGCGCAAAGGCCGTGTCCGGGTAAGGGAAATTAAGCATGGCAAAGGCATGTACCGCCATACTCACTTGCGCTTCGTTCAAGCCCGAAATCACCACCATGAAATGCGCCGGGTCGTTATCCAATGGATAAATCGCGATAAAGCCATCATTGATCTGGCGCGAGGTGGCTGTCGGCAAAAAATGGGCCAACTGGTCGCGCGTGCCAATCAGGATGTTGTCTGAACCGGCCAGAAGGTGCTGATCCAGTCCCGGGAAAAAACCGCGCGTGCCATTGCTGCGAAGCGCAGGCAGGTAATGCACGCCTAGCGGCACATACTCCTGCCGCAGCGCCGCCCCCTGCACCGCCAGCGCGCCCCAGCCCAGCTCGTTGTCGGTGAGCTTGCCGCCACCGGCAGTAATAATATTGATGTGCCTCTTGCCGGGAAGCTTGGGATCAAACACCTCGGTCAGCTCGGATAAACGCGGCTGCCACTGGCGCAGCGGCGCATCCATACTCAAGACGGAACGCACGCTGTCTACCTGCACCCACAACTCAGGTGATCCCGGATCTTCGCATTTGTCGCTGTAATGTTGCGCGACCGAGAACATCAGTTTGTTATAGCCGGGCCGTAGCACAGAGACCGGCAAATCGATATCTGCGTCAATTTCCGGTTGTTTGGGGTTGAGCGGAATCTGCGCTACGACCTGGCCATTGAGCAGCACCGCCAGTTGCGAACGGTTGCCCAGCAAAGAGATGGAGTTGATGGCACGCAGATGCAGCCTGGCTTTCACCACTGGCGCACGCCGAGCAACCGGGATACTCAGGGTGTATTGGCTGCTGGAAGTGCGCAGATCTATCGGTCGACTATCCGACATGTATTCGGCCAGGGGCATCGCCAGGGTTTCCGCCACTACCGCAGTGGCAGACATTGCCCCCCACAAGCAGACCAACAAAATCCATTTTTTCATATTATGTGATTCCTGAAATTAACTTTGTGCATCCCGGAAAAGCGCCCAATTCCTGATTTTCACCCAGGTAACAACTACACGCCAGAATAGCCACAGCACTATTTGCTGCACCAGCCGCAGCAGATATGTCAGCCCTATGCGGGTGATCTCCCCGCCATGCCCGATCGCGTTGCGCAAGCCCACCTTGAGCAGCAGAAAATAGGCATGCAATATGGTTCTGCGGTTATCGGAACGTCCCTGCAAAAAGTTCACCCAACGCTGGCTATCTCCCAGCACCAGGCTGATGACCTCGGATTTAACCTGGTCGTCCGGGGTAACAAACGCCATACCAAGGTACGTTATGTTTTCCTCGGCATCATGCACGCTGGATCTCGTGGACAATGGCAATTCAGACATGCGTCCAAGCGCTGCATTGTGTATGCGCAAACTGGCGCCAGACGCGGCAGCTCCAACCTGAGTTGCGCCGGGAACGCGAATATTCAGCCCGCCAACCGACAGGTCATCAACCCGGCAAGGAAGCCACCCGGGGGCAGCGTCAAAACATATCTCGGCCGTCATCTGTGCCGGCATGCGCGGATGCGCGCGTCGCTGCCGCCTTTCATACAAGGCACCCAGGGCGCCGATCAGTATGCTGAAATTGAACAGTTCCCATCCCATGGTAATCATCACCACATCCCGATCAAGCGGGTAGGCAAAATAACGATATACGCCAAACAGCAATGAGGCGATCGTGATAATCAGGATGGCATAAAATGGCCCGGACAATTTGGAGATAAAATCGCTATCCAGCTGCTCGCCCTTGGGCGTAACCATAAAGCTGGGGGAGGTCGGGCTTTTGATCACGCGCGCGATGCCTGGCAACGAATAAAATGCCTGCATCAATTCATACAGTTCTGAAATAAACGCCCAGCGCACTTTGCCAAACAAGAAATCCGACACATACATTGCCGCCACCACATGAGGCAATGCGTAGGCGAGAAACCCCAGCAGCGTGGCATCGTAAATTTGCAGACCAAGAATCAGGTACATTGCCGGCGCCAGCACAAAAGTCACACGTGCGTATGCAAAGAACCAGAAAAAAGCACTGCTGAAATAACTCAGACGTTGCCAAGGCGCCAACCCTTTTTGCAGCAGCGGATTCTTCAGCAACAGGATTTGCACCATGCCCTGCGCCCAGCGTACCCGCTGTACCACAAAGCCGGTATAGGTTTCCGGCTGCAAACCGGCAATCATGGGACGGCCTATATAGGCACTGCGGTATCCGAGCGCATGCAGGGTCAAAGCGGTTTCCGCGTCCTCGGTAATGGACTGACCGCTGATCCCCCCAATTTCATTCAGGAATTTACGGCGCAATACCGCAGCGGAACCGCAAAAAAACGCTGAATTCCAGAAATCCAGACCGTGCTGGATGACCCGGTAAAACATCTCGTTCTCGCTCGGCATTTCGCTAAACAGGCGCAAATTGCGCTCCACCGGATCCGGGTTGATAAAAAAATGCGGTGTCTGCACGAGGAACATTTTTTCATCCTCGACAAACGAGCCGACCGTGTTTTCGAGCAGATCAACCGTGGGTACGTGGTCCGCGTCCAGAATGAGCACCAGCTCGCCGTCGAGATGCTCCAGCGCAGAATTGATGTTGCCCGCCTTGGCATGCAGGTTGCGTTCGCGGGTGAGATAACTGGCACCGATGCGCGCGCACAGGGCCTGCAACTCATCGTGGCGTTGCCTGGCTTCTGCAGCCTTGGCCGGATTGCTGTCAGCGCGCTTCTGCACAGTTCCGCCATCGTCCAGCAGGCACACGCGCAACTTGTCCCTTGGATAACGCATGGCAAGCGCGGCAAGCAAGGTGATTTCGAGCATGTCTTGCGGCTCGTTGTAGCTGGGAACCAGCACATCCACTGTCGGCCAGCGCGACGAGTCTCTTGGCAAAGGGACGGGTTGGCGGCGCAAGGGGTGCACATTGACGAACATGCCCAGCGCATACACGGTGATGCCGTATATCTCCGCCAGAAACAATGCCAGTGCGGCGAGGAAGCTCAGGAAATCATGGTAAGAGATCGTGCTGTTCACGCGCCAGAACACGTAACGCAGGGTCAAAAATGCTGCCAACGAAAGCAGGACCAGGCGCCAAACCGGTTTTTTCGCCTGCGTGCGTACCAGCAGCATCAGCATGAATACACCGACTGCCAGCCAGAGCTGGGCAAGTGCGGATATTTCTATCTGCGCCACGTAAACGAACGCCAGCAGCAGCACCAGCCAGATTGGCAGCAATTGCTTGGCGTGAAAGGTGTTCATGAAGATTGGGATTGGGGTTGCGATTGGGGTTCTTGCAAAATCTCCGATTTTGTCAATCGCAGGTTCAAATTGGCTGATTCGGCGTTATTATCCTTCGCATCACGGCTGCGCGCAATTATACAAAATATCTATTTCGCATCCCGTTATCTAGTCACTATCTAGGCCGCACGATTTGTCAGGACACACTCTCTGCACGGCTCACAACGACGCATGCAGCGCACGCAAAATTCAATGGCGCTAAGCATTACCCAGGCCCTTGCCCGGCAGGTTAATCTGCTTGGCAAAGTCCAGCATGCGCTGGATCGACACCCGGGCGCGCTCTCCCACCGCGCGCTCCACATGAATTTCATTGTTGCCTTGTTCCAGCACTTCGGCCAGATTCAACAGGCCGTTCATTGCCATCCACGGGCAGTGGTTGCAGCTGACGCAGGTTGCGCCATAGCCGCGGGTGGGCGCCTCCAGAAACACCTTGTTGGGCGACAGCGTGCGCATCTTGTGCAGGATGCCGTTGTCGGTGGCCACGATGAACTCATGCGCATCCAGGGCTTGCGAAGCATTGATCAGTTGCGTGGTGGAACCCACCACATCGGCCAGAGCGATGATGGGCTCGGGCGATTCGGGATGCACCAGCACACGGGCGGCGGGGTGGGCTGCCATCAACTCTTCCAGCGCGACCAGCTTGAATTCGTCGTGCACCACGCATGAGCCCTGCCACAGCAGCATGTCGGCCCCGGTCTGTTCCTGGATGTAGCGCCCGAGATGACGATCCGGCGCCCACAGGATTTTCTTGCCCTGCTCCTTGAGATGCCTGACGATGGGCAGCGCGATGGAACTGGTGACCATCCAGTCGGCCCGCGCCTTAACTTGAGCACTGGTGTTGGCGTACACCACCACGGTGCGGTCCGGATGCGCGTCGCAGAACGCGGCAAATTCGTCTGCCGGGCAACCGAGGTCGAGCGAGCAGTTGGCTTCCAGGTCGGGCATCAGCACCCGCTTCTCGGGGTTGAGAATTTTCGCGGTCTCGCCCATAAAGCGCACGCCCGCCACCACCAGTGTCCTGGCCGGATGCTCGTAGCCGAATTTGGCCATATCGAGCGAGTCGGACACGTAGCCGCCGCTGGATTCGGCCAGATCCTGCAAATCGGAATTGACGTAATAATGCGCCACCAGCACGGCACCCTGGTCTTTCAGCATCTGCTTGATGTGCGCGATCAGCGCGGCCTTCTCTTCGGGCTTGGGGTCGCGTGGTTGGCTGGCCCAGGCTTGCGCAGTGCTGCACGCGCTCTGGTTGGTGGCGCCGGGGTGATCGTAGGGGATGGGAATCAGATTTTTTTGCATGGCGGATTCTTTCACTATGTCGCAGACTCAGTCGCAAATCAACTTTTCACCCTCTCTGGCAACTGCAATATCGCAGCGCGATTGCTGGGTGAAAACACCTTATCGGCGGCCTGCTGCCAGGGCAGCCACACATAGCCCAGATGCTCGCGCGGCGACAGCATTACCGGCTGCACTGCGGGTAACTGCAGCCCGAATACGTGCTCGGTGTTGTGCGTCACGCCGGGGGCATAGCGATGCCGCCACGTCGGGTAAATTTCATATACGTTTTGCAGCCGCCAATCCGTCAGCAGGTATTGGCCGGCATCAAGGCCGGTTTCTTCTCCCACTTCACGGATCGCGGTGTCACGCAATGATTCGCCATCATCGCGGCTGCCGGTCACCGATTGCCAGTAACCCGGATGATCGGCACGCTCCAGCAGCAACACTTCCAGCGCTACGCTATAGATCACCACCAGGGTAGAAAGCGGCTGCTTGTACGGCATGAAGCTCAGCTAAAAAACACCCAGAACGGCTTGTCCTGCGTCTTCCAGTAAGCCACGGTGTCGTTCAGGATTTCAACGGCAATGTCGTGATCGCTGCTACCCAGATTGAGCATATCACCGCCGTTGCGCAGTATCAGCACATAACCCGGGGCGGGCTGCCATGACAGATCGCCCAGAACATCGGCGAGCGCGTCCCAGTTTTTGTGCAGCCAATCCGGAGCACTAATGGATTGTGCAATTGTCGCCAGGAACTCGCCCTTGCTGTGCACGCAGGAAAGATCCGCATCGAAGACCGTAAAATCCGCCCCACTGGCGGCGGCACGCACCTCGCTCAGGTCGCAGGTGATGCTGTACACGCCCGCTTCATTCAGGTTCTGCAAACGCGTTGCTAGGTTGTCCATGGCTTACTCCCGGATGCGTTTAAACGAAGCGTAGTGATCGTCGCTGTAGTAACACTCGGTGGGTTGACCGCAGATGATGCGGCGTGCGCCGCGATTGCGCGCACCGGGAGTCTTCACCGTGTATTCGTGGTAATAGCCGCGCGGATGTTTGGGCAGGCGCTTTTCAAAGTTGCCGAACACCACGCCATCGCGTGCAAAGGGATATGGCCCTCCCTGCTTGATCAGCTGCAGGGTGGTGCGCGCCTCAGGCGGCAACTGCTCCACGCTGACCAAACCCGGCAAATCGCCAGCCGGGTGGTGTCCGCGTGCAGCTGCTGGCGTTGCCGCCAGCGCCAGCAACACTGCGCATAAAACCGGCAGCGTGCGCAGAAGCTGTTTAGCGCCAATCATTTTCATCCGGCTCTGATTCAATCTGTTTCCCTAGTAAATGAAGCGCGCACACACCCAGCTTTAGCTCTTGAGCGCTTCCGTTGCCGCGGGCTGACGCAGACGGATATGCAGTTCGCGCAGCTGCTTCTCGTCCACCGCAGACGGCGCTTGAGTCAGCAGACATTGCGCGCGCTGTGTCTTCGGGAAGGCAATCACGTCGCGTATCGATTCGGAGCCGGTCATCATGGTGACGATGCGGTCCAGGCCGAAAGCCAAGCCGCCATGCGGCGGCGCGCCGTATTGCAACGCGTCGAGCAGGAAGCCGAATTTGAGCTGCGCTTCTTCTGGCCCGATGTTGAGTGCGCGGAACACCTGGCTCTGCACTGCTTCCTTGTGGATACGCACCGAACCGCCGCGGATTTCCCAGCCGTTAAGGGCGAGGTCGTAGGCTTTGGCCAGGCACTTGCCGGGATCGGTTTCCAGGAATTGCAGGTGCTCGTCCTTGGGCGCGGTGAACGGATGGTGGCAGGCGTTCCAGCGCTTTCCCTCATCGTCGTATTCGAACATGGGGAAGTCCACCACCCACAGCGGCTCCCACGCACGGCCGTTGGTGTAATTCTTCTCGTGGCCGATCTTGCTGCGCAATGCACCCAGCGCATCGTTCACCACTTTTTCCTTGTCCGCGCCGAAGAAAATCAGGTCGCCATTTTGCGCACCGGTGCGCTGCACGATGGTTTTCAGTGCCGCCTCGCTCAAGTTTTTCACGATCGGGGATTGCAGGCCGGTTTCGTTCAGCTGCGTCACGTCGTTGACCTTGATGTAAGCCAGGCCCTTGGCGCCGTAGATGCCGACAAACTTGGTGTACTCGTCGATCTCGCCGCGCGTAAATGCCGCACCACCGGGAATGCGCAACGCCGCCACGCGACCGTTGTCGGAATTCGCCACACCGGCGAACACCTTGAAGGCCACGTCCTTGACTGCATCGGTCACTTCGGTCAATTCGAGAGTCACGCGCATGTCCGGCTTGTCCGAACCGAAACGCGCCATGGCTTCCTGGTAGCTCATGCGCGGAAACGGGGTGGGCAAGGTGACATCCAGCACTTCCTTGAACACGGTGCGGATCATCTCTTCGGTCAGTTCCATGATCTGGTTCTCTGACAGGAACGAGGTCTCGATATCCACCTGGGTGAATTCGGGCTGGCGATCGGCGCGCAGATCCTCGTCGCGGAAGCATTTGGTAATCTGGTAGTAGCGGTCAAAGCCCGCCACCATCAGCATCTGCTTGAACAGTTGCGGCGATTGCGGCAGGGCGAAAAATTCGCCCGCATGCACACGCGATGGCACCAGGTAATCGCGCGCACCTTCCGGAGTGGATTTGGTCAGCATCGGGGTTTCGATGTCGATAAAGCCGCGGTCGTCGAGGAAGCGGCGGAAGGCGCGCGCAGTCTTGTAGCGCAACATCATGTTCTTCTGCATCTGCGGACGGCGCAGATCGATCACACGGTGAGTCAGGCGCACGTTTTCGGACAGGTTCTCGTCGTCCAGCTGGAACGGCGGGGTCACCGAGGCATTCAGCACTTCGATTTCCTGGCACAGGATTTCAATTTCGCCGCTGGCCAGATTGGCATTGGTCGTGCCTTCGGGGCGGCGGCGCACCTTGCCTGTGATGCGCAACACGAATTCATTGCGCACGGATTCGGCGATCTTGAACATGTCGGCACGATCCGGATCGCACACGACTTGCGCCAGCCCTTCGCGATCGCGCAGGTCGATGAAGATCACACCGCCGTGGTCGCGGCGGCGATGCGCCCAGCCGCACAGGCTGACGGTTTGATCGAGTAGTGAGGCGTTCAGGTGTCCGCAGTAATGAGTTCGCATGTCAGTTCAGTAGAGTAAAAATCAAAGGTAAAACAGTTCAGGGTTTAAAGGCTTTAAACTTGGCGGTATCTTCCGGGGAGGCCACCACACCCATCGAGATGATGGATTTGAAAGCCACATCCACGCTGATACTCAACTCTATGGTGTCGGCACGACGCACATAGAAATAAAAGCCGTTCACCGGGCTGGGCGTGGTGGGAACAAACACCCCCACATATTCCTCTTCAAGCTTGCCAGCCACCTCGCTTGGTACCGTGGTCTGAAAGGCCAGTGACCACGCATCAGGGTGAGGGTATCGCACCAGCAACACCTTGCGGAAGGCATTGCCCTTGCCCGACAGCAAGGTGTCGCTGACCTGCTTCACGCTGTTGTACACAGCGCTTACAAACGGGATGTGGCGCAACATCGCTTCCCAACCAAGCAATAATTGCTGGCCGAACACATTGCGCACCAACAGCCCTGTTCCCAGCACCACCACCGCAGTCAGGATCACGCCCAACCCGGGGATGTGCAGTCCCAGCAGCCGATCCGGCTGCCATTCATCGGGCAGCAGCGAAAGGCTGAGGTCGAGAGTGCTGATAGTCAGGTTCAGCACCCACACGGTAATGCCCAGAGGCACCCATACCAGCAGTCCGGTTAGCAGGTATTTTTTCACGCGTTGCCGCTCGCGGCCGGACAGGAAGCGCACGCCGACGTGTCGCACGGGGTGGCAGGCTTGTTTTTAAAGTCGGTGGCGTAATAGCCGCTGCCCTTGAGCTGAAAACCGGCAGCGGAAAGCTGCTTGGCGTAAGTTTCCTTGCCGCACGCAGGGCAAGTACTGAGCTCGGCATCGCTCATTTTCTGCATGACATCATTCTGGACGCCGCAACTGCTGCAACGATATTCATAAATAGGCATGAGTTCTCCTGAATTCAAAGCAAAAACCAAAGGGGGCGCATTATACCCTACACTCCCCTGTCGGGTCGCATAGGGCAAGTCCCTACACTCAACTTGATAAAATCACATAGGGCTAGACCCTACACTCAACTTAATAAAATCACACAGGACAAGTCCCTGCACTCGCTTATAGACTTCATAGGACATGTCCCTGCACTTGCTTATGAATTTCATAGGGCAAGTCCCTGCGCTCTGCCCAAAATTGCATAGGGCGAGGCCTTACACTCATGCCCGCCCCTCGCGCCACTCGCCTGGTGCCAGCCCGTCCAGCGTCCAATCGCCGATGCGGTAGCGGATCAGACGCAGGGTGGGCAAGCCAACGGCGGCAGTCATGCGCCGCACCTGGCGGTTCTTGCCTTCACGGATAGTGATTTCCAGCCAGCTGGCGGGGATGGTCTTGCGTGTGCGTATGGGAGGGTTGCGTGCCCACAGGCTGGCAGGCTCATCCATCATGCGCGCCTCGGCTGGCTGGGTGGTGAAGTCCGCCAGTTTCACGCCCAACCTCAACCGGGCCAAGGCCGCCGCATCGGGCACGCCTTCCACCTGCACCCAATAGGTCTTGGGCAATTTGTGCAGCGGATCGGTGATGCGATGCTGCAACTTGCCGTCGTCGGTGAGCAACAGCAACCCTTCGCTGTCGGTATCCAAGCGTCCTGCGGGATAAACCTCGGCAACAGGGATATAATCCGCCAGCGTCGGGTGCATCCCATCGCGGCTGAATTGGCAGATCACGCCATAAGGTTTGTTGAACAGCAGGATGCGACTCATTTCATTTTCTTATTTAATAAAATTTTCAACCTCTAATAATTCTGCGAGCAGACATGGCCACCCAAAAAATTATTTATACCATGGTCGACGAAGCGCCGGCACTGGCAACTTACTCTTTGCTTCCCATTGTTCAAGCATTCACCCAGGCTGCCGGCATTGCCGTCGAAACACGAGATATTTCCCTGGCAGGACGTATTCTCGCGCACTTTCCTGAAAACCTGACTGCCGCTCAGCGTATCGCGGATGATCTGTCTGAACTGGGTGAACTGACGCTGAAACCGGAAGCAAACATCATCAAGCTGCCTAATGTTAGCGCATCGCTCCCACAGTTGAAGACTGCAATCAAGGAATTGCAATCCCAAGGATACAAAATACCAGACTATCCGGAAGATCCGAAAACGGATGCCGAAAAGGAAATCAAGGCGCGTTACGGCAAGGTTCTCGGCAGCGCTGTGAATCCCGTGCTGCGCGAAGGCAACTCCGACCGCCGTGCCGCAGCCTCAGTCAAGCAATACGCACGCAAGCATCCGCACAAGATGGGCGCCTGGAGCGCCGACTCAAAGACCCATGTGGCGCACATGAACGCCGGTGATTTCTACGGCAGCGAAAAATCCGTCACTATCACAGAGGCCGGAAACATGCGCATCGAATTCGTCGGCGCCGATGGCAAGACCACGCTATTGAAAGAAAAGACGGCTCTGAAGGCAGGCGAGATCATCGATGCCTGCGTGCTAAGCCGCCGCGCTCTGCGCAAGTTCTACGAGGAGCAGATGGCGGATGCGAAGAAACAGGGCGTGCTGCTGTCCTTGCACCTCAAGGCCACCATGATGAAGGTCTCCGACCCCATCATGTTCGGCCATGCGGTGACCGTTTACTACCAGGATGTTTTCGAAAAGCACGCTGCGGTGATCAAGGAACTGGGCGTCAACGTCAACAACGGCCTGGGCGATCTGTATGCGAAACTTGCCAAGCTGCCCGAAGCCCAGCGCACCGCGATCGAAGCCGACATTCAGGCCGTATACAAGAGCCGCCCCGAACTGGCCATGGTGAATTCCGACAAGGGCATCACCAATCTGCACGTGCCCAGCGATATCATTGTCGATGCCTCCATGCCTGCGATGATTCGCGATTCCGGAAAAATGTGGGGGCCGGACGGCAAGCTGCATGATACCAAGGCGATGATTCCAGATCGTTGCTACGCCCGCATTTATCAGGTCGTGATCGAAGACTGCAAGAAACACGGCGCTTTCGACCCCAAGACCATGGGTAGCGTGCCGAACGTCGGCCTGATGGCGCAGAAGGCCGAAGAATACGGTTCACACGACAAGACCTTCGAGATCGAGGCTACCGGCAGCGTGCGCGTTGTTGACGCTTCCGGCAAAACGCTGCTGGAACAGAACGTCGAGCAGGGTGACATCTTCCGCATGTGCCAGGTAAAAGATGCGCCTATCCAGGACTGGGTGAAGCTGGCCGTAGGACGCGCTCGCGCTACGGGATCTCCTGCCATTTTCTGGCTGGACAAAAACCGGGCGCATGATGGCCAGGTCATCCTCAAAGTGGAAAAATATTTGAAGGATCACGACACCAGCGGGCTCGATATCCGCGTCATGACGCCGGAGGAAGCCATTCAATTCTCGATCGAGCGCATCCGTGCGGGCAAAGATACCATCTCCGTCACCGGCAACGTGCTGCGCGACTATCTCACCGACTTGTTCCCGATACTTGAACTGGGCACCAGCGCAAAGATGCTGTCTATCGTCCCGCTCATGAATGGCGGAGGCCTGTTTGAGACGGGGGCCGGCGGTTCGGCACCGAAGCATGTTCAGCAATTTCAGCAGGAAGGCTATTTGCGCTGGGATTCACTGGGTGAGTTCCTGGCGCTGGGCGTGGCGCTGGAGCATCTGGCCCAGAAATTCAACAACCACAAGGCGCAGGTTCTGGCCGAGACGCTGGATCAGGCCAACGCCAGAATTCTGGACAACAACAAGTCGCCTGCCCGCAAGGTGGGTGAGATCGATAACCGGGGCAGCCATTTCTATCTCGCCCAGTACTGGGCACAGGCACTCGCCGCGCAGGCCAAAGACCGGGAATTACAGGCTCGTTTCGCCCCCTTGGCCAAGGCATTGACTGACAACGAAGCAAAGATCAATGCAGAACTCATCGCGGCACAGGGCAAGCCGGTTGATATGGGAGGTTATTACCACCCGGCTTTCGACAAGACATCGAAAGCAATGCGTCCAAGCGAAACTTTCAATGCCGCTTTGGACGCCATTTGAGCTAACCTGCAAGCACACATGTAACTTGCAACTCCGCAAAGCAAGCAGCCCGTTGTGCAACGGGCTGCTTTTTATCAGCACTCAAAAACGATCAAAAGTCCCAACGGAAGCCTAGTGCGAAATATTGCCTGACAGTTTGGGAAGAATCCAAGCCGCCGCCAGGTGTATTTTGGGTCCAGTCTATCCCGCACTCAGCCTCCAAGGTAAGACTGGTTCTCAACCGATACCCAGCCTTGGCTGTCGGTGAAATTGTCGTTGCACTCCCACCCGTGCTGTCATTCTGCAAATACAAGCGCAATGTAGAATCGAGCGTCCATGGATCCTGTAAATAGGCATGGTTATACATCAGCAGGGACTTGCCCGACATCTGATCAGTCTGCGTCAAGCTCGCGCTGAACATGGTCAGATCGTGGCTCGCAATCACATTGTTTCCTGTCAGCCTTTCAGTGATTGTCCACGCATTGCCGGTAGACGGGGTGGCAGGAACGAAGCCTTCCAGGCCGGTTGTAAAATCCGGATTCAGGGTTCCGCTCGCTTGCAAGCCGGTTGTATTCGACAGCGTTACATCCGTACCCAGCTGCCACTTCTCGGATAGGTGGTTGGTCACGCCGAACATGGCCATGCTGGAAGTCGGCGTGCGCTGATCAGCCAGGGTGAGCAAATCATCCGTAGTCCAGCCGTTATCCAGCAAGGTCTGCACCGAAGCCGTGGTGCCAATTACTGCGTTCCTGATGCTTAGAGACGGGCTCCTGCGGCGATCCAGCAGGAAGTTGTAATCCATCCCTGACTCGCTGCTAAGCGTTCCCTGCACCGTAAGCATGTTCAGTTGTTTGAACTGAGTATCGTAATCGATCATGGTAAAAGCGGTTCTTCTCGGTTCAAAATATCTCACAATACCGCCGGCAGCCTGGCGATCAAGAATCCCGGCCACGGTCTGGTTAATAAAATAAAACGAACCGCCGATGGCGGATTTGACACCGAAGTCTACGCTTGCGCCTGCAAATCTTGGCTGGTCGCCAATGGTCTGATCCGATAGCTGCCCGCCCACCACGTTAACGCGCCAATCGGGCGAGAAACCGTAGCCAGCCGTGATCCCGTCAAACCTGCCCATTACGCCGCCGCCATAGGCAGACTGGCGCCCTACGCGCAGGGAATAATTATCGACACGATTTTTCACTTCCGCATAGGCTGCATTTAACCTGTTTCTATCTTGCCCGTTGGGCAAGAAATTTTTGGCATACATATCCTGAAATACCAGGCGATTATCGAACTCGTTGTTGTATGAGCGCACCGAGGTCATTACATTGGTAAATAATGCAGATTGGTCATTGGTAGTCAGGGTGGTTGGCGTCTGAATCCCACCTACGGTCGAAATCGTGTCGATACGGCTTTTCCCGTTATAGTAATAAGAGGACAGGCTGCCGAACCCTGTTGTATGAAATGCCGACAACTCTGCGTCAGGAGCCGCCGGTTTGACTGCCAGAGGTGTTACTTGAGCAGGCAATATTAAATTCAGTTTTGCCACCCGATCCTTGGCCCACGCCGACGCAGCTCCGTTCGGATATAACTTCAAATATGACTCATACTCCAATCTTGCCTTGGCTGGCTGCCCGGATTTTTCCTTGGCTATGCCAATCCAGATTTGTGCATCCTGCGAGTATTTGTTGGGGGGAAGGTTAAGCGTATTGTTAAACGCTTCAACTGCAGCATACATTTGCCCCGCCAGCAGCGCATCCTGCCCCTTCGCCATCTGCACTGCTGCCAGGTCATTTGCATTTTTTACCTGATCCGCCAGCGTGGGGGATTCTGGCGGTGCAATGCTTGCCACACCCGGGGCCGGCAATTCGATGTCTGGAAACAGTGGCAATCCATCTTTTCCACCAAGGCGTGAAGCGATGATGGTTGGCTTGGCAGCAGGCTGAATCGCAGCCGGTTTTGTTTGGGCAACAGCAGGCGGCGCAACCGCAACAGCAGCGACTACGGGCTGTGGCGTCGGCGCAGCCGCAACAGTGGGAAGTGGCACCGGGACCGCAACAACCGCGGGTTGTGAAGTCGGCACGGCGGCGGCAACTGCAGATTGCGGGCTGGGAGCAACAGCAACCACGGACTTCTGAACTGGAGCAGCAGCGGCTTGCTGAGTCGGAGCAACCAGTGGAAGCGGGATCGCCGCAACAGCCATTGCTGGAATCGGAACAACGGCAACCGCCGATGGCGGAGTGGGAGCAACTGCGGGCTTCTGCACCGGAGCGGCAGCAACAGCAGATTGTGGCGCTGGAGCAGCTGCAAGCACGGGCTTCTGCACCGGAGCGGCAGCAGGTTGCGCAAGCGGGACAGCTGGAACAGGTTTAGCGCTCGCCCCAGCCAACGCTATGCCCGCTAGCGGAACTACCGGTTTGGCCAATGTCGTTGCCTGAGCCAGTGACGATGCCGCTACCACAGCGGATCCCGCGCCTGACTGTGCTTTATTCAATATTGCAGGTTTGATATGAATCAGAATACTTCTGCCGCTTTTCCCGGCACTCACCTCGTACTCAGCAGGTTTATCAAATTGAAGTTGAATTTTAGGGCCGGTATTTAAATCACGCGTTGTTATCGTAAAGCCGGTAATGGTATCCGACGGAGGAGATCTGTGCGATTCGTAGTCTATCCATTCATCGCGGGGAACAGTATTGAGGATGTTGAAAAAAATCGCGACATAGGGCGATTTATGCTGCGGGAAATGTCTGACGTACTGGATTGGAACGATGAACTTGACCACCGCATCAATCTCGCCATTGGCATCGGTATGCAGGGTGATCTCGTCTATAATCTCGGCCGAGGCATGGCTTGCCAAGGCAAGGCAAATCACCATCAAAGCAAAAAATGCCCCCAACCTTTTTTTTACATCAATATGCGGCATTAAATTGCTCAATAATTATTGAAACAAGCGAGCCGACTGCGGCTCGCTACTTTTTCTAGTTCCAAGAGTTATATGTAGAACCTATGCTCCCCAACGGCTTGTGGCAGCCAGACTTCGAGCAATCTTTCGCAACGCTGGCGCCATTATGGCTCTTCTTCTGCATAGATCCCAAGTAGGTAACCCCGGTAAGGTGACAATTCACGCAGTAATTAGGCGCTCCACCCGGTGCTCCATTATGGTTCATTTTCTCGGGCGGTTGCGTCCATAACATAGCCGCACTACTTGCGTTGACGGCAGTCACATGGCAGGTATTGCAATCCAATGCGCCGGTAATAGTCGTCGGGATATGGTTGCTCACTTTAGGTTGCGCCCCCAATGTTCCCTGGGTGGTATAGGCACCGTTATGGCAAGTCTGGCACTGTATGGCTGCAGTCAGCACATGGTTCATGGTTCCCGGTGCAAAGGTGATAACCGACGTGCCATTGTATTTCTGGTGGCATCCGTCACAAGACATGGCACCTGTCGGAATATGCCCTGCTGAAAGCCCCTTCGCGGCAGCGCCATTGTGGCAGGTCTGACATGAGCCCGCCGCAATTGTTGAATGGTCAACTCCTGTCGCCCCGAGGAAGGTGGTGAAATTGGCGGTGTTAGTCGGTGTGTGGCAGGCATCGCACGCCACCGAGGTCACCATATGCCATGTTGGCTTACCCAATGCGGTGATGCCGTTGTGACAGGTCGCACAAGAGCCGGGGGTCGGGATAGGAGGAGTGTGCACATATACCGCCCCCAGCCATGTCGTGTAACCGGCTGTGTTGGTATGGCACGAGTCGCATACCGCCGCAGTCGGAATATGAGCCGCGGGCTTACCCAATGCATTCACGCCGTTATGGCAGGTACCGCATGAGCCCGCGACGACAGCCTGATGACTATACGTGGCACCAAAGAAGGTCGTGTAGTTGCTGGTGTTAGCAGCGGTGTGGCAGGTGTCGCATTGCGACACAGTTGATATATGGAATGCCGGCTTGCCCAGTATTCCGGCAAATTGCCCCGTGTGGCAGGTAGAACAATTTCCCGCTGACGCAGGGGTTGCCGTGGCAACGTGGTCATAGTACCCGCCCAGAAACGTCGTATAACCTCCAGTGTTGGCAGCGGTATGACACGTATCGCATTGCGCTCCCAATGTCATGACATGAGCTGCCGGTTGGTTAACCACACCAGCATATTGCCCCAAATGGCAGCTGTTACAAGCTCCTGCGACTGCGACTGACGAGTGGTTGAATATCGCCCCCAGAAATGTAATGGTGCTCGAGTGGCACACTTCGCATGGCGCCGTTGTCGCAATATGCGCTGCGGGTTTGCTCACCACATTGACAAATTGCCCGCTATGGCAGGAAGCACATCCGGTCGTGATACCGGTATGGTCCATACGCGAGCTGGCAAAGGTAGCGGTATTGGTATGGCAGTTTTCGCAAGGCAACAAAGTTGGAAAGTGGTTTACAGGTTTGCTCACCACCCCTAAAGACTGTCCGTTATGGCAGGAGGTGCAACCGCCGGTTATGCCGATATGCCTGAAGCTCGCAACCAGAAAGCTGGTAGGGCTGATATGACAAGTATCGCAAGCATCATTGGTCACCACGTGATTAACGGGTCTGGGAGTGGCGGCGACACGGCTGCCGATAGAATGGCAACCAGCGCATTCCTTGGGCGTCCCTTTGAACACGCCCTCCACATGGCATTGCTCACAGCGTAAAGTGGTATGAATATCCCTGAGCAAGAATCCTGTTTTAGCGTGATCAAATGGGGGAATCTTGGTGGTTGGCGGCACCTGCTGGGGCACAGACTGTGACGGCTTGGGTGCCACCTGTGTCGGCTTGGATATTGCCTGCGCAGGTTTGGGGGCTATCTGTGTCGCCTGGGGCGCAGATTGCGCCTGCGCGAGGCCCACAAAACTGATCAGTGACAGCATCACTATCGCGCTACAAACGGAAAATATTTGTTTAGTGTCTGTAATGTTCATCGCAGCCCCCACCATAACTTAATTATTGTTGAATAAAAATTGCATCCAGCCCGACCCGCTCCCAATGGACATCCTGCTGACTTCGGGTGGCATTCTACTTGAACCGTCATGCAGTCACCAAGCACCGTTTGTCTGCTGAAATTAAAAGCATGAGCGCCCCAATAATCCGACAAACGGTAAAAATATCGGAATGAACGCAATGATTCGAGCTTGACATTTCATGCGGCCAGCGCCTGTTACACCCAGGTATTAGTACCGTAAATAAGGTTTTCCCTTATGTCAGTTTAAGGATTTTAATTATTTCCGTTTCATGGTTAGCAGTTCAACATGCCGTCGCATGATTAAATTATTAATTAATGGAGAGGCAACATGAATAATCCCAACTCAAATATGTCGGCCTCTAACAGCAATATTGAGTCCAATATTCGCCCCGTCAGGAAAGACTACCCAAGCGAAGTGGCAGAAATTTACCGACAGGAGAGTCAGCAGTCATTTGACATTTCGAATTGCCAAGTAAGAACTTATGTGGCGGGCTTGGCGGAATGTCTCACCTCTGAATTCTGCCATTTCTGCGGCAACTCAATACCCTTTGCAAATACCAATTTTTGCAAACACCCGTTACTAGTCAAAAAGGTAACTAAATACTAAGGTTTAATTGCAGGTTCAAACTGCGAGCGGGTTTTGTGATTTTTTTCTGTCTTAGCTCCCCCCTCTTCAGCTAAGACATGCCCCCCTGACTCTTGGGTCAGGGGGTTTTTACATGCAGTTCGTTGAGCTGGACCATTCATGACGATAGCTTTTGCACCTTATCAGTTGCTTTCGCTTGCGCCGCAATTGCTCTGTTAGTGCCGCATTTATCTTCACAACAGCCCCTTGTTGTTACATTTCACAACCAGACTGCCTTGCAACAACAAATATAACAACAATAATGCGAGATTGCGTGAGATCGCCTGCTACCGCACGGACGTAAAAAAACCCGCAAAGCCTTACGCAGAGCGGGTTTTAGAGATTAGCTGAGACCAGCTAATAACGTGTTCTGGCGGAAGCTGTGAGATTCGAACTCACGGAACATTTCTGTTCGGCAGTTTTCAAGACTGCTGGTTTAAACCACTCACCCAAGCTTCCTGATTTTTTCTCTCTGTACGCATAGAGTGGCAGTTTTGGCTACAACATAACCTAAAGGTTAGTCTGCGCCGCAACAAGCCGCTACGCGGCGTGTTGTCAAGACTGCTGGTTTAAACCACTCACCCAAGTTTCCTGATTTTCTCTCTCTGTACCGCAATTAAAGTAGCTATTATCGCTACGGCTTGGGGACATCCGAGCTTGCAGAGGCGCGCATCATACCTGAAAACCCCTATTGATTTAAAGCCCCCTGCATATTCAAACTTAAAACTCATGCAAGCATTGCAACTTTTAGCCTGCTTCGATACTCTTACGCCCGTTGTTCACTACATCTTCTGGAGAAAACCATGGAATACCAAACTATCTCGCAACCAGGCACGCTTGGCCTGGAGCAAAATAAGGTGCTGCGCAACACCTATATGATGCTGGGGCTCACCATGATCCCTACGGTCATCGGCGCATTCCTCGGCTTGTCCACCAATTTTTCGTTCATGGCGCAACACCCGATCATGGCTCCGCTCTTGATGTTTGGCGTGATGATGGGAATGCTGTTTGGCGTTACTATGCTGCGCAACAGCGTATGGGGCATTGCCATGCTGCTGGGTTTTACCTTTGTGGCCGGCTGGTTCCTCGGGCCTATTCTGCAGCACGCGCTGCATCTGCGTAACGGTGCACAACTGGTAGGCATGGCCGCAGGTGGAACAGGACTGATTTTCTTTAGCCTGGCCACAGTGGCAACGGTGACCAAGAAAGATTTCAGCTTCATGGGGAAATTTCTGTTTATCGGCGTGATCCTGCTTCTGATTGCCTCGCTGGCAAATATTTTCTTTGAAATTCCGGCACTGTCTCTGACCATTTCGGCCATTGCCGTGCTGATCTTCTCGGCCTACATCCTGTACGACATCAGCCAGATCATTCATGGCGGCGAGACTAACTACGTGATGGCAACCATGGCGCTGTACCTGGACATCTACAACATCTTCGTTAACCTGCTGAGCCTGCTGATGGCTTTTGCCGGCGAGAAGGATTGAGCGTAGCTGCAACCCAGAAAAAGGCGGCGCGAGCCGCCTTTTTCATTACCAGCAGCCCGCTGCATGAGGTTCACGTTAGCACCTTCGCATCCCTATTCCCGCCCATAGCCGCCAGCTCGCCCTCGCTAAAACCGGCCGCCCTTCTCGCTTCCAGGTTGAACGGCCCGCGTAAAGCTGGTGCCCGGTAGCCGGCCGCCAGGGCAGCATAGGCCGCATCCGGCTCCAACCCTCTCTGTTTGCACACCCAGTTGAACCAGCGATTGCCTATCAGCACGTGCCCGATCTCGTCGGCAAGAATGATGTCGAGTATCTCTGCCACCTCCACCTCGCCAGCGTGGGCAAGCTTGGCGCGCAGGGGTGGCGTAGCATCCAGGCCACGCGCCTCCATGGTGCGCGGCACTAGCGCCATACGCGCAAGGACGTCATCACGGGTTTTCTCGGCCATATCCCACAGGCTGTTGTGTGCCTGGAAGTCGCCGTAGACATAGCCTTTGCTGCGCAGGTGCGTGGAAAGCAATACAAAATGCCGCACCTCCTCTGCGGCCACTTGCAGCCAGTCAGCGTAATACTCACGCGGCATCTCGGGAAAGCGCCAGATCGCATCCAGCGCAAGATTGATGGCATTGAATTCGATGTGCGTCAGCGCATGCAGCATAGCCGCACGCCCCTCTGTGGTCGCCATCGACCGATGCGGAACAGCTGTGGGGGACACCAGCTCGGGTAGCGGCGGATGCCCGGGAATGGGAGCGCTGAGCACAAGAGCAGTGCCTGCATCCAGGCCGAGTCTGCCCTCCTTCCAGGCATGTGCCAGCGCGGTCACCCCGGCGCATTTTTCAGCAGGGTCTGTCTCGGCCAGCCAATGCAGGGCAGCCTGGCGCAGCTCGGTTGGCGCGTTGAGAGACACGTTACTCGCGCTCGAACAAGGCAATAGACTCCACATGCGAGGTATGCGGAAACATGTTCATCACGCCCGCAGCCTTGAGCACATAACCTTTGCCATGCACCAAAACCTCCGCATCGCGCGCCAGCGTGGCGGGGTTGCACGACACATACACAATGCGCCGTGGCGCATCCTCCCCCAGCGCTGTGACCAGTGCCATCGCCCCGTCGCGCGGCGGGTCAATCAGCAATTTGTCGAAATGCCCCAGCTTGGCCAAAGATTCTTCGGTCATCTCGAACAGGTTCATCGCGCTAAACGAGGTGTTGGCTGACAGGCCGTTGAGTGCTGCATTCTGCGCGGCGCGCTTGACCAGCATGGCGCTGCCCTCTACGCCCACCACCTGTGCACCGCTGCGCGCAATCGGCAAGGTGAAGTTACCCAGCCCGCAGAAGAAATCGCCGATGCGCTCGCCCGGCTGGGGCGACAGCAGGCGCATGGCACGGCTCATCATGAGCCGGTTCATCGTGCTGTTCACCTGGGTAAAATCGGTAGGCGCATAAGGCATGGTGATGCCGAACTCGGGCAGGCTGTAGCTAAGCTGCGGCGCGTCCAGCGGGTAGAACGGAACTACCGTCTCAGGCCCTTTGCTTTGCAGCCAGAACTGCACCTGATGCGTGTCGGCAAACTGTTTGATGATCACTTCATCGGCAGGCGACAAAGGTTTTAATATGCGCAGCACCAGCGCATCTACATGCTCGCCGACGGCCAGCTCGATTTGTGCCAGATGATCGCGGATCGACAGTGCCTCGTTCATCTGCGCCAGCAGCGGCAACAAGGCCGCTATCTTGGGAGGCAGGATTTCGCAGTGCTGCATGTCGGCCACGTAACGGCTGCTCTTCTCGTGGAAGCCCACCAGCGTCTTGCCTTTTTTGAGCACATGGCGCACCGACAGACGCGCGCGCTGGCGATAGCCCCAGGTCTCGCCGTAGATGGGGGGCAGCACGCGTTCCGGTTTGACCTTGCCGATACGCGCCAGATTGTCTTCGAGGATGCGCTGCTTGACCGCCACCTGGGCACGCGCATCCAGATGCTGCATGGAACAACCGCCGCACACATCGAAGTGCACACACTTGGGTGCTACGCGCATGAACGACTGCCTGAGGATCTGATCCACTCGGGCCAGCTCGTAGCTGGGCTTCTTGCGATAGGAGCTATAGGTGACACGCTCACCGGTCAGCGCACCTTCGATAAAAATGACCTTGCCATCGGCATGCGCGATGCCGCGACCTTCCTGGTCGAGCGATTCAATGACTACCATATGATTCTCCAACTAATACGATTATTTATAAATTCAGGTTGATGCATCCACTGCGGGAATGCGCAATTATTTTACGGCGTCAATCTCCGCCACCACCACAACCGCTGCCGCAGCTGCTGCCACCATCGCCACCGTCACTACTGCCGTCAGAACTTCCGCCGCAACCACCACCGATATCCGAGGCGCAAAAAGCACCACTGGATGATGCGGCTGCATCGTGGCAATTCAGCGCATAAACAAAGCCGCCGGCAATGCCCAGCTGCGCATCCAGTGCAAACAGCAGCGGCAGCCGCTCGGGAGCCTTCGGATTGATGCCTTCCTCCCTGCACGCCAGATGCCACGCACGCCGTATGCCCTGTGTAGCCGTATCGGGTGCAGGCATGGCTTCAGCCGGGGTGTGATGCAGATAGCGCCCGAGGGCGCGTTCGCAGAAGCGTTGATACAAACGCGTGAACAGGATGAACTCGTGCCACAGCTCATCGACCACTTGCGAAGGCATGGAAACAAAACGCCCGCCCGCTGCGACACAGATGCGAAAATATTGCTGCAGGCCCTGCTGCACCAGCGCCTGCTGTTCACGACTCAGTTCCGGACGCTTGCGCAGCATGCGCTCCATCACGCCCGCAGGCAGTTCGAATTGATCCAGGAAGCGCCGACGCGATGACTTTAGCCAGCGGCGATAAAACACATAAGCCAGCAATGCGGTCAGGGCGAGCGCCAGAAAAAATTTCATCCTGACCTCTTATTCCCCGGCCTCAGGCCAGGCTGCCAGATACTCAGCCCAGTGCGGCTCGGCGGACTTGCCCAGGGTGCTGCGCACCAGCGCACACTCCTTGTCGTAACGCGCGCGCGTGAACTGGCCGCGCATCAACTGGAAGCGGGCGTAAACCAGCCAGGTGTTCACCACATCGGTCTCGCAGTAATTGCGTATCTCGGCAAGCCTGCCCTGTTGGTAAGCCTCCCATACACGGCTCCCATCCATGCCCAGCTTGCCGGGGAAGCCGATCAGCTTGGCCAGGTCATCCAGCGGTGCATTGGCGCGCCCGGTATACAGCGCCAAGAGATCCATCAGGTCGAGGTGACGCGCGTGGTAGCGACTGATGTAGTTGTTCCACTTGAACTCCTTGTCGTCCTCGCCCATATCCCAGTAGCGCGCGCATTGCACGCCGTGGATCAGGCCGCGGTAATGCAATACCGGCAAGTCGAAACCGCCTCCATTCCACGACACGATTTGCGGCGTATATTTGTCCAGTCCATCAAAGAAACGCTGGATGATGCTGCCCTCGTCATCCTCCAGGCCGCCCAGCGACCACACGCGAAAATTGTCTCCCTCGCGCAGCACGCAGGAAATGGCCACCACGCGCTGCAGATGATGCTGGATAAAATCGCTGCCGGTTTTCTGGCGCCGCATCTGGAACGCCATTTCCGCCACATCGGCGTCGCTGACGCGCGCATCCAGCCCGTGCAGAGTGCGCAAGCCGGCGATATCGGGGATGGTTTCAATATCAAATACGAGGACAGGGTTCATAATCGTGTCGGGTCGGCAAAATACGGGCTGGAATTGTAGCCTATCGGGCAGGATGCCCAAAACGATACTCAAGGGTAAACTTATGCCTATGCGACATCTTCAAATATTTCTGCTGCTTTGTCTTGCCCTCCCGTCGGCTTGGGCGGAAACGCTCAGCCTGAGCATCAACCAGCACCCTCTGCAGGCGGAAGTCGCCGCCACCCCGCAAAGCCGCGAGCATGGGCTGATGCAGCGCAAGCAGTTATGTCCCGACTGCGGCATGCTGTTCATTTTCCCTAATGCAGACAGGCACACCTTCTGGATGAAGGACACTGCGTTGCCGCTCTCCATCGCCTTTATCGCCGCAGATGGCAGCATCATCAATATCGCCGAGATGCAGCCCAACACCACGGATTATCACCGTGCGCTTGGGGACGCCTTGTATGCGCTGGAAATGAATAGAGGCTGGTTTGCCAGCCACGACATCAGGCCCAACGGCAAGGTAATGGGACTTCAGCTCGCCCCCAGGGGAAAATAACTTACCCGCCAAATGCAAACGGCGGCTTGCGCCGCCGTTGCTTGCTCCATGAGAACAACCGTATTACAGGCCTAACGCTGCGCCATGTGAGAAGCCACCCGCCATGAAGAACAGCAACGGGATGGACAGCATGGTATTGGTACGCGATGCAAGGAACGCAACACGACGTGCCCGTGCCTTCACCTCATCCGTTGCGCTAACGATACCCAGAATCTTCTTCTGGTTTGGCCAGATCACGCCCCAAACATTAAGCAGCATGATTGTGCCCAGCCATGCGCCCATACCGATACCGGCAAAGCCCTGTTTAAAGGTAAAGGCATCCATGAAATGAGCACCCAGCAACGCGGCTCCAGCCAGCCAGGTTACAACGGCCGACCAGCGAAAGAACAGCAGCGCACGCGGCGCAACATGCTTGCTGATGCCGGCAGCAGTGCCGTCAGCAGTCGCCGCTTTCATCGCAGCCACCTGCACGAAGTTGAAGTAATACAGCAAACCGATCCACATGATACCGGCCATGAAGTGCAACCAACGCGCCAATCCTGGTAAGTATTCCATGGCTTAAGCTCCTATCAGAAATTTTTTGACGATGATAAACAGAACCAGGGTCAGTACCAGTCCAGAAATGACCGTGCCCCACAGAGAATCCAAAGGGTTTTGCATAACATGCGCTCCTATAAATTTGGTATTGGTTTTGGTTTAAGAGCCGCTATCAGTGTAAGAACAGCGGAAGCGGCTATATTAAGCAGTAACAGGTGCTTCATGCAACAACATAATGTCAGTACGAAGTGTATGGTTTTCAATCAGAATTTGAGTTTTAAGCAGGCACTATCGGCGTGGAAAATCATCTTCCAGGCGGTGTAGCATTACACCATGAGCACCCTGCCCCGCTTCCTCTGCGACGAAATGCTCGGCCGCCTGTGCCGCTACCTGCGTGCCGCCGGCTTTGACACCCTGTGCGCCAGCAATGGCCAGCCCGACTGCGACTTGCTGCGCCAGTGCCATGAAGAAGGCCGCCATTTCCTCACCCAGGATCAACTCATCCGCGAACACAGGGCCGCACAAGATATCGCCTTTATCCTGCCGCAAGGGGATGTTGACCATCTTGCCAAGCTGATAGCCGCTCACTACAAACTGGACTGGCTCAGCCACGCCTTCACCCGCTGCCTGGAAGACAACACCCTGCTACTCCCCGCCGATGCAGCGGCACTGCAACGCGTGCCACTGGATGCACGCAGGCCTGATGAACCGTTCAAACATTGCCCCGCATGCGGGCGGGTCTATTGGCGCGGTTCGCACTACAAACGCATGCACGCCAGACTGATCAGGTGGCAGGCAGGAAAAACCTGATGGTGGAAACACCAGGGCAGTAGCCAACGCTTTCGATTTTGAGAATCGTAATTCAGCGTGGCATGAGCTCAGGCTGAGAAGGCGCCACTAATAACCCACGGATTTACCATCACTGCTCTTGAGATCCGCCCAGGATGTGCGCACCTGGGTTGCCACAGATTTTGGCATGGTGACATAGTCAAGCATCATTGCGGACAGTTCGCCCGTACGGTAAGCCCAGTCGAAAAACTTAAGCACCTCCTTGACATGTGCTGCATTGCTCACATCCTTCGGCACCAGGATGAAGGTGGTTGCAGCAATTGGCCAGCTCTGTTCACCCGGGGCATTGGTCAGCACCTGGTAAAAGCCACTGGCGGCATCCCATTGCGCGCCCGCTGCTGCGGCTTGTACATTGGGCGGATTGGGGCTGACAAAATTTCCATCGTGGTTTTTCAATTGCACATAGTCAAGCTTTTGCTCCATGGCAAAAGCATATTCCACATAGCCTATGGAGCCAGGCATTTCCTTGACCTTGGCCGATACCCCCGCGTTACCGTTAGCCCCCTGTCCCACTGCCCATTTCACGGTTAAACCTTCCCCCATGCTGATTTTCCAATCAGCACTGACCTTGGACAGATAATTGGTGAAGTTGAAAGTCGTGCCGGATTTGTCTTCGCGATATATCACGCTGATCGGCAGATCAGGCAAATGCAGCATAGGGTTCAGCATACTCAGCTGAGGATCATTCCATTTGCTTATCTTGCCCAAATAGATTGCTGCCAGCGCAGAGCCATCCAGCTTCATGTCTCCCACGAACACACCGGGCAGGTTGATCACAGGGGTTACCGCCCCCATCAGCATGGGGAACTGCAGCAATCCTTTTTTGTTTAGTTCTTCAATCTTCAACGGCATGTCTGAAGCGCCAAAATCGACCCCCTTCGCATCAATGAGCCTGATCCCCTCGCCGGAGCCCACGCCCATGTAATACACATTGCCAGTCTTGCGCATGGTGTAATTCTCCGCCCACTTCTGGTATACCGGCGCAGGGAAAGTAGCTCCCGCCCCATGAATATCAGCTGCAAATGCAGACGGCATCATGACTAGCAACAGCAGGAAATATCTGGGCAAAGAATAAAACATAAGGCCTCCAATAATTAATTGGTATACATAACTTGCTGCGAACCGGGTAGCAGGCAGCAAAATCAACGGCAGAGGCGAAATGGAGTATGAGGAGATTCAGATAGCCGCAAAAGAAGCAGTGGCTAACCGGCGATCCCGCTATCATAGACTCCATAAGGACTCGTTAGACCGGTAACTTTGCGCCCCTACCTTTCGATATAGGTTTGCCTTTAACTAAAATAAATTTACGTTACAACCTATCTGAAAACAAGCTCAAATAAATATTGCAGTAATATTACACTGAGTGTGGGTGTTGTCAAAAATACTATTTAGAGGCTCCCGGTTTGAGGCAATTCAGAGCATTATCGCTTCTCGTTTAGAATGCAGGTTGTCTCAACAAAAAATATGCCGGATAAATTGGGATGCCAGAGAAATTTTACCCATTTAGAATGTTAAAAAATCTTCCTTTGATGATCGTCATCTGCGTATCCGGCACATTGCAAAATGCTCATGCTGACTCGATTGTCATAACAGGCGCATCCTGGCACGCTTCCGATCATGGAGGATCGGATAATATTGGCGATACCTATTTTAACGAAATTAATCCAGGCCTCGGGTTCGAACATCCCCTGAATGAAAACAACACTTTTTCCCTGGGCTTCTACAATAATTCATTCAGCCGCCACACTGATTATATTCTGGACTTCTGGCAACCCCTGCAATGGGCTCCCAGTATTGGAAAAATCAAATTTGGATTGGCAGTGGGAATTGCCAGTGGGTATCAGGGTGATTCATTCATACCTGTTGCAGTGCCGATGTTGACATATGAAAACGAAAACTGGGGGCTTAATTTCGTTACCATCACCTTCCCAATGCCGGAATTAGCGAAACGGTCGGTACTCGCGGTGCAGCTTAAAATAAATATCCCATGAAAAACACACTGCGAGAACTGACGCAAATCAAGTTGAAATCGCAGCTGCTTTCCGCATATTTTCCTGAGCCCGGTTTTCCGCAAACGCCAGCCAGCCAAGCGGCACTCCCAGGTACGCGGAAGCAAGGGATGTGGGCTATCAGTAAGACGCTTCGTGTACTTCCGGCATACCGTCTGCCACCCAGCGAGTATAACCGCCGCCCAGGTTGAGCACGTTATTGAAACCCATCATCTGCAGTACGGCGCCAGCCATGGCGGAGCGGCCACTGGTCGCGCAGTAAACGACAACTTGGCGGTCGCGTGCAGCGGTCAGCTCCGGCACATGCTTGGGATAAGCCGGATCGGCGGCAGCCTCGATGATGCCGCGCGGCACCAGGTGGGCACCCTGGATGTGACCGCTTTCATATTCGGCGTGTTCGCGCACGTCGATCAGCAGCAAGTCTTCCTTGTTATTGAGTTTATCGACCAGCTCTTGCGGAGTGATTTCCTTGACGCATGACTTTGCAGCGCGGACAAAGTCCATCAGGCCCATGGGCTGTTCTGGTTTGAAAGTGTTGTACATGGTTCGAGCTCCAGTATTGATCTTGAAATTTTTTAATCCCGCGTGGGGTTTGACTTCAAAAATAATATCACATTGCGCCTGTAATTATTTTCACGGGCTCATATTTCGCTCAGCGTCCCATCCGCAAATACCAGCGCACAACGCACAGCCTTGCCTGCATAAATACTCTGCATGGCGCTGCGATACTCGGACATTTGCGCACGGTAAGGTGCACGGTCAGGCGTTGCACCAGTCTTGTAATCCAGCACCCACACTTCATTTTCAAACTCGACCAGCCGGTCTATGCGTTTCAGTTCACCGCGTGCGTTGACGTAGGGCATCTCGTTGGCAGCACTCAGGTAGTGTTGCGCATCGAAGAAGCGCTGCAGTGCGGGCTGCGCCAGCAGTTGTTGCGCTTGCCGCCACAGCGCCCCCATCTCATCCAGGGGAATGCCGCATTGCGCCTGCAACACAACCTGATCGGCGATAACACCAAACGTCGTCAGGTGTTGCAGCAAGGCGTGCAGCCAGGTGCCACGGCGTTGTTCCAGGGTAACGTTGTCTGATCGCTTGCCGGTGGGGAAAGGGCGCTGCAAGGCAGCATTCACTTCCGCTGCTGCGTGAGATTTGATCGGCGTAGCCTCGCTATTATCCTGCAGCAATGGATTGCCACATGGTATTTGCAGCTGCGCGATGCGGTCGTACCAGGACAATATCTTGTTCTGCTGTTCCGTCTCCGCATTCTTGCCGTTGCCGCTCACGATGAGGGCTTGCCGCGCGCGCGTGATGGCGACATAAAGCAGGTTCATGCCCTCGCGCCGCGCGTAATCTTGCTCGGCCTCGAATAGCGGGAGGCGCTGTTTGCCGTGAGCGGATTGCGTACTGTAGAGCGAGAAATGTGCGGGGCGCGGATTGTTGGTGGGCCAGTCCAGCAGCACGCCGTAGCTGTCTGCCACGCTGCGTGTATCGTTGGCGTCAAGCAGCCACACGATGGGTGCTTCCAGACCCTTGGCTTCGTGCACGGTGTAGATGCGCAGCGCGTTGCCCACCTCACCCACGCGGCCCTCATCCGGCGATTCGTTTTCTGCCGCGCGCAATTCGCGCAACTCGGCAAGGAAGCGCGGCAGGCTGGGGTAGCGTCCACCATCGACATCCAGCGCGATTTCCATAAAGGCCTGCAGGTTGGCGTGCACGGTGGCGCGCATCACCTCGGGCACGACAGCGGCGTAACGCTGCGGCACATCGGCGCTGAAATAGATGTGATCGAGCAGGTCGTGCACGGGAAGTTTGTCCGCACGCTGCAGCCAGTCTTGTAGCAGATGATGGGCGCGTTGCAGGGCAGCTGAACCAGTGTCAGCGCAACGTTGCAAACGAGTCCACCAGCTGCCCTCCTCCGCATCCTGCGCCAGTTGCACCAGGTCTTCATCCGAGCAACTGAACATCGGCGAGCGCAGTGTCTGCGCCAGTTGCAAGTCGGCAAACGGGGTGATCAGAAAAGCCAGCAGCGCCTGGATGTCTTCGGCTTCCAGCGTGTCGAGCAGGCCACCGCGTCGTGAGGTAATGAAGGGAATGTTGTGTGTGCGCAGAGCGGCTTCATACACGCGCAGATGCGTGCGTTTGCGCACCAGCACCATGATGTCGCCCCAGGACGCGCGGCGTTGTGTGCCGTCTGCATCCAGCACTGTCCATGTTGCCACGATCGCGGCGATATGCGCAGCAAATTGCGCGGCCTCAAGCTCGCGCGCGCCGCTTTCATCTTCGCCACGCGCCTCGATCAGGGGGTTGCGCAGGCGCAGTTTTTCTTCTCCGGCAGTCGCTGCAGCGCTGGCTTCGTGCATTGCCAGTGGCAGCACTTCAACGTGGCCGGGCAGGTTCTTGTGGTGGGCTATGTGAATTTCGAAATCGACAAAGCCCTCGGGGTGAGATGCGAATACGCCATTCACCGCGTCCAGCACGGCCGGCGCATTGCGCCGCGTTTCGTTCTGGCTGAGGAAGTGCGCATCAAACTCGTGCTGCAGGAATTGGCTGACCTCGCCGAACAGGCGCGAATCGGCGCGGCGGAAGCGGTAGATGGATTGCTTGGGATCGCCCACCACAAAGATTTTCGGGCGCGCTTCGGCGGCCACCGAAGCTTCGAACCATGCCTGCAGAATCTGCCACTGCAAGGGGTTGGTGTCCTGAAACTCGTCCAGCAACACGTGCTTGTAGCGGCTGTCGAGCTTGTACTGCATGTACTCGGCGCTGTCGCTTTGCTTGAGCAGGCGCGCGACCTGCCACTCCACATCGGTGAAGTCCATCAGCTGCTGACGCAGCTTCAGTTGTTGATAGTGCTGCAAAAATGCTACACCGCAACGCAGCCCGGCCTGATTCAGGCGCAAGGCGGCGCGCTCGGCGAGTGCATCCTGCATGTGATGCAGCACCTCCAATATTCCTGCAAACAGGTTGGCGTAATGCTCGGCATCCTGCCCCTTGTTGGCCTTGAGCTTGCGTGGCTCGCCCTTGCCCGTGTGCAGCACATCGAACAGCGCATCGAAGCGTGCCTGCAACTCCTGTTGCGCACGTGCATCGTCGAGCGACTTGGCGAGCTTCTGCTGCGCTTCTGTGCCGCTCTGCAACAGACTGGCAAAGGCCTGCACAGTCAAATCAAAATCCTCTTCCAGCAATGCGCCAAGAGGATCTTCGTCTTCGTCCACTTGCAGCTCGCTGCGCAGTTCTTCCAGCGCCCAGGCCACCGCATCTTCCCGCCCCAGGGTGTAAGCCCACCATTCCGCGCGTTTGCTTAAGAAATTTTCCAGCAAGGCGCGCGTGTTGTGCAGACCGATGGCATTAAGCAGCCATTGCATCTGTTGCGCCAGTTCACCCTCGGGCGCGGCACGCAAGCTGTCGGCCAGCGCATCCCAGGCTTCTTCGCGCAATGCGCTGGTGCGCTCAAGCAGTTGCAGGCCGACCGGCACATCCGCATTCAGCGGCGCACGCTGGATAATCTGCATAAACCAGCCGTGGAAGGTGCTGATGGTGATGCTGGAAGACGACAACAGGAAGTCACGATACAGGCCGCGTGCCCGCGCAAATGTCTGCACATCCACATCGGCCAGGGCGCGTTCGCGCAAAAAATTGCGCACTGTCTCGTCGTCCGCCGATGCGAGCAAATGCAGCCAGTCGTGCAAACGTGCCTGCATCTCCTGCGCCGCCTTGCGCGTGAAAGTGATGGCGAGGATTTCGCCGGGCGCAACGCCCGCCAGCAACAGGCGCACGATGCGCGACACCAGCAGCCAGGTCTTGCCACTGCCGGCGCAGGCTTCCACCACGATGCTGTTTTTGGGGTCGAGGGCGATGCGGTTATCCATTAGATGCAACCTCTAACACTATGAATTTTTTCGAGGCGCTCTGCATCATTTCCATTCCGCCTTTCTGCACAGGCCGCGCATCTCGCAATATCCGCACACCGCATCAATTCCGTTCGCGGGCAATGGCGCAGCGCTGCGCATCAGTGCAAAAATATTTTTCAGCCGCGCGATGTTGGCGGCGGACAACTGCTCCACATCCTGCGGCGGCTCAACTGCCAGCACCTGATCTTTTTCGATGCTGACAAATGCGGCTTCGGTGGCCTCGAACACATGCGCATAGAACGGCAGCTGCACATCTTCGCCCGCCTGTTTCAATTTGCTGCGCAGTTTGTTGGCGTCCTGCATCTTGTAGTCCAAAACTTTCACCACGCTGGCCGCCTCTGCCTGCACGTCGATGCGGTCGATGCGTCCCTTCATCTGCAAACCTTCTTCCAGAGGCAGCTCGAATTCCACCTCGCCGCTTTGATAGCGCCAGCCTGCTGCCTCGCCCTGCAACTGCGCTGCGATATAGGCCGGGATGGATTGCTGCCAGCGCAGCAGCCAGGCGCGCGCCCAGTAGTCGCGCGCTACCGCCTGCGCAAACACCTCGGCGCTGATACGGTGCAAGCCAGCCTCCAGTTCTGCGCGGTGATGTTCTTTCAGCAGCGAAAACTCTTCGTGGAAGCGATGCAGAATGCCATGCACCCACTCGCCGTAGTCGCGTTTTTCTATGCCTTCGCGCACTTCGTCCAGTTCGTTCAGGTGCAGCACATGGCGCGCAAAATACTGGTACGGACACGCCACCAGGCTGTTGTAGCCGCTGGCAGAAATGCGCTGCGGCACCAGGCTGGCTTGCACACTGGGCGCGGGCATGGCAGCGGCACGCGGCATGGTGCCGGGCGCAGTGCGTACCTGGGCACCATCCAGCATGCCGGCCAACTCTGTTTCTGCCAGATCATCGTCGTAAGCTTGGGTGTGCAGACCGCGCAGCATTTCCAGATAGGGGCTGAGCAGGTTTTCTTCGCCAGCACGGCTCGCCTGCCAGGTGGCCAGCACGCTGTCGTTCAGGGCGAACAGTGCCAGCAGATCATCGCGCTGCTGCGCGCGGTGCACGGCTGCCACCGGCAAGCCGAGTGTGTCGCGCACAGCATCGTTGAACCACACGGCTTTCTTGTCCGCGCTGGGCAGGTGGGCGGCGTCACAGCCCAACAGCAGCACCGCGTCGAAACTGCGCCAGCGCGTGGCGGCAAGATGGGTGATGAGCACCGGGCTGTCGATACTTAAGTCGCGGAAGGTTTCTGCATCCAGCTGCAGCGCCAGCCAGTGGCGCCATTCGCCGCGACTGAAACGAGTGGCGTCCGCGGCCAGCTCCTGCTGCCAGGTGTGCAGGGCACCCAGCAATTGTTCGCCCGCCGCGTCTGCCGCGAGCCCTGGAAGCACACCGAGAATTTCAAGACTGTTATGCAGCGCGGCCAGCCAGCCAGCCAGCGTATCGCTCTTCTTGCGCAGCAAGTCTGCCGCCTGACGCAGGCGTGCCAGCGGGGCGTTAAGTGCTTGGTCTTCGGCGTCGGCCATCTCGACAAAGGTGTCGAGATGCGCGACCACGCCGCGCTTCCTTACCAGCTGTTCCAGCTGGTACACCAGCTGTTTGCGACAGCCCTGCTCGCTATCTGAAAAAATATACGGCGACTTGAGCAGGTCGAGCAGGTCCTGATAATAGAAGTCGCTTTGCAGCGCATCCAGCCAGCGCATCAGCACCGTCGTGACGGCCATGGTGGACAAGGTCCAGCCGGTTTCGTCGCGCACCTGCACCTGGGCCCGCTCGAGCAGGGCGCGCACGCGGCGCGCGGCGAGGCGATCCTGGGCTACGATGGCAATGCTGCTCTTGCCCGCCAGCAACCAGCGCCGCACCTGCACCTCGGCGGCGCGTGCCTCCTGCTCCAGGCCGTGCGCGGCGAACAGGCGCAGGCGCTGTCCCAGCGCGCTGCGCGGAAAGTGCTCGCGCAACTGTGCCGCCTGTTCGCGCAGTTGCATGGCGGGTGCGTGCACGTCGTCAACATTTTCGCCCCACCCCTGTTTGATGTTCCCTCGATCCAATTGCCCCAGGGCAGCATATACCACGGCACAGGCGGGCTCGCGCACAGCCATCTCGCGCAGATCGAAAATGGTGACTTCGGCACGCTCGCCATAGGCCTGCAGGAAGCGCCGCTCGGGGCGCGCCAGATCGGAGGCGAGCAGCACATACAGCGGTGCTTTTGCCTGCAGCGCCAGCTGTGCCAGGCGCTGCTGCATGGCGCGCGCGGCATCCAGTTCGCCGCTGGCATTCATCGCGTACCATAGCTCGTGCACCACGCGCGCTTCGAACTGCATGGCGGTGTTGCGTTTGGCCTGATAGGCGCGCTCCAGCTGCGCGAGAAAATCCTCTTCGCTTTGCGGCAAGGGCACATGGTGGCGGGTTAGTTCGTCGAGCAGGCTTAGCAGCTCGGCGGCGATACCCCACAGATCGGCATCGGGAAACCAGTTGCGCGCGCGCAATGCCTGATACAGGATGGTGGCGCGGCAGCTGTCCGGGGTGACGCTTTGGGTGAGTGCAACGGATTGCGCCCAGTCGTTAAGGGTGATCAGCTGCGGCAACAGCACAGCGGGAAGTTGCGCCGCGCGCGCCAGGTGTTGCGCAAGCGGCTGTGCCACATGGTAGTTGGGCAACAGCACCACCACCCGGCGCAGATCCGGCAGTTCGCGCGCATGCCGTGCCAATATGGCGGCTGCAACGCTGTCAAAAAAAACAGCGGCCGCCGTGTGCATGCCGCTGCTCCTGGTCTGTTTCATCCGGGCTAATTAACGTTGCAACAGGTGCATCTTGTCTTTGACTGCCTTCCATTCGTCCGCATCGGCTGGCGCATCTTTTTTACGCACAATCACTGGCCATAACTTGGACAATTCTGCATTCAGTGCGGTGAAATGGTGCTGCGACTCTGGCAAGTCATCCTCGGCAAAAATGGCTTCTGCCGGGCATTCGGCAACGCACAGCGTACAGTCGATACACTCATCCGGGTCGATCACCAGAAAATTAGGACCTTCATGAAAACAATCCACCGGACATACATCGACACAGTCGGTATATTTACAGCGGATACAAGCTTCGGACACAACGTACGTCATCGCTCACTCCAAACAGAATAGTGTGAGCGAATTCTATCAGAATGCATCATTCCAGCAGGCGATTCCAAACCAAAATTGTAATGGCCGAAGTTAATCAGAAAAATAGAAGCGGTCATGCTGAATTCCCGCTTGCGCAAGGAATAATAGGGAAACTCTCTTAATTAGAGTGAGTTTGGGATCATGCGGGTTATGTGTATCAAACACCCATGCAGACGTCATACTTGGTTGCATCATCAATTGCGGCCGTTGCGGTAGCACCCGTGCCTATGACATGCCCATCAGTCGGAGTAGCCATCATAGCGCCTGAATCGGTGTTGCCATCATCCATGATGATATCAAGCTGTTTTACATACTTTCCGAGAATGCCGGATGAGCAGATGATGTAGGTACCGCGGATGGCATTACCGTGAGCATCCTTGATTAGGGTTAGGTTGGCAGCGGTGCAGGCAGTACTCGGGACGCCTACAGCGCTACAGTTGGTGCCACTCTGGATACCGATGGCATCTCCCACCGCATTGCTGGGCAGATAGTCTGCAGCACCGACAGTGGTTGACCCCGGTGCCAAGCCAGCGAGACGCACATGCTGCCAGAACAGATAAGACTCATCTGTGGTGGTGGTGCTGCTCCAGCTTCCGTTAATGATGCCATTGCCGTTGCCTGCAACCGTGGCTGCCACATGCCTGACTGCTGCCACATCATCTCCAGGTAACGCCTTGAATTTCCCCTGATAGGCGTAGATTAACAAGGGAATACTCTTGAAATCCATGCAGAGATCCTTCACTTTGGCACTGCTGATCAACTCCTGTTCCTTTAGTACCATACCGACAAGCAGGCCAATAACCCCCATCGCGATGGAAGTTTCTATTAAAGTGAAGCCGAATTGGTTGCGTTTCATGATCGGCAGGTTCGAAAATTTTAAGTTTCAAGCACCTTGGGTTGGGAGATCGAAATACTGTAGACATCCGCGTCTTATTGCCAAGCCAGTCATGAGCGAACTCAAGAAATTAAAGACACCAGCCACATACACGTCACATCCTGGGAAAATATTAGGACTGCAATCCCATATAGGGAATAAGAGGTCTTCTTAATATGACCTAAGAAAACCCCTTAAAAAATATTACATTTTGAATACCCATTAAAGGGCGGCAGTAACGCGAGGCTGGCTATACACTTCTGATTACACATGATGCGGATTGAAAGCATCCTGATGGCCTGTTTCGGACAGGTGTTACCGATCGGCGCGGAAAAAATTAGGTACCGTGGCGCTGTTCTACCATGAACAGGCACAGTGAAGTATCGTTTGGAAGTATCAGGAGCTGACTGATACGCGGGTGCAGCAAGCTATGGACGGGTGGGAAGCCCCTGCACCCAATGGCTGTATACTTGAGCCGCACGCTGGCGCAAGCCCGGCAGATGCCTGGCCATTTGTTCCTGCATCAGGCTTGCCGGTTGCACTGCCGGGCTGGCAGCGGCAGAGGTTATTTCATCGGCTCCTAGCGCGCACCAGTCACGCACCATGCTTTCCGTCATTTCAATATGGCATTGCAATGCCAGGTGTTTGCCCAGGCTAAAAGCCTGGTTGCCGCAGTGCTTGCTGGATAGCAGTTGTATTGCCCCTGCTGGCAGGCTGAAGGTTTCGCCATGCCAGTGAAACGCGGTGAAGCTCTCCGGCTTGCCAAACCATCTATTCGCCTCAGAATTGTCGGCAACACTCACTTCGCCCCAGCCAATTTCCTTTACGCCATTGCGCGATACCTTGCCACCGAGTGCCTTCGCCATCAACTGGCCGCCCAGGCAGTGGCCCAGTACGGGAATATCGCGTGCCACTGCATCGCGTATGAGTGCGAGTACGGATGCTATCCACGGCAGGTCATCGTTCACGCTCATCGGCCCGCCCATAAACACCAAGCCGGACCAGGCGCCGACATCCTCTGGTAGCGCGTCGCCCTGATCGATGCGGATTAGTTGCCAGGGCAGAGCGCGTTCGTCGAGAAACCGGGCCAGATAGCCGGGGCCTTCGGTGGCAGCGTGCTGAAAGATGGCGATGGTCATAAAGTCAGGAGTGAGGACTTAGGACTGAGGACTTACCTCAATCCTCGATCCTGTTTTCTAGTCCTTGGTCTTGTCGCGCTCAATCAAGGCGTAGGCGGAATGATTATGGATGGACTCAAAGTTTTCCGACTCGACCACATAAGCTTCAATCCTGTCATCCGCATTCAGCACGGCTGCCACATCGCGCACCATGTCTTCAACAAATTTCGGATTGTCGTAGGCACGCTCGGTTACAAATTTTTCGTCCGGGCGCTTGAGCAGACCATACAGCTCGCAGGAGGCCTGCTCTTCGGCGTAACGCACCACCTCTTCTATCCACACCGAGTCCTTGGTGCGCACGGTAATGGTGACATGCGAACGCTGGTTGTGGGCACCGCGTTCGGAAATTTTCTTCGAGCATGGGCACAGACTGGTCACCGGCACCAGCACCTTCATGTTAAAGCGATAATCGCCTTCGACTATTTCTCCGATAAAGGTCACATCGTAATCAAGCAGGCTTTGCACGCCGGAAACAGGCGCGGTTTTGTTGATAAAGTACGGGAATGACATTTCGATGTAGCCGGACTGCGCTTCCAGCTTGCCCACCATCTCGCGCAGGATGCTCTCGAACGATTCGACTGAAATCTCGCGGCCATGATGGTTGAGAATCTCGACAAAGCGCGACATGTGCGTGCCTTTGAAATTGTGCGGCAGATGCACATACATATTGAAGTTGGCGATGGTGTGCTGCACCCCCACGCTCTTGTCCCTGACGATTACCGGGTGACGCAGGCTTTTAATGCCAACCTTGTTGATTGCCAAATGACGGGTATCAGCAGAATTCTGTACATCTGGAATCGGGCAGGCAACGGGAGAGTTCATGGTTATTCTCAATTGATAAAGTCAAAGTTGCATAAGTATGCAATATTCGAGTATTTTACTCAAGTATGATTTTCTGTACCGATTTAACCATGCCTGCTGCATCCAGCCCACAGTCCGCCAGCATCTGCACCGGATCGCCGTGTTCCAGAAAACGGTCTGGTAGCCCCAGCTGCAGCAGCGGCACTACCACACCATGCTGTGCCAGACATTCTGCCACGGCACTGCCTGCACCACCCAGAATGGTATTTTCCTCCACAGTCACCAGCAAGCTGTGTTCTCGCGCCAGACGCAACACCAACTCTGCATCCAAGGGTTTGACGAAACGCATGTTCGCCACTGTGGCATCCAGTATTTCTCCCGCTTCAAGCGCCGGGGCAAGCATGGAGCCGAAGGCAAGAATGGCGATTTTACAGCCGCTACGGCGTACTTCACCACGCCCCACTGGCAGCGCCTGCATCTCCTGTTGCGGCCTGACACCGGGGCCGCTGCCGCGCGGATAACGTACCGCAGCGGGGCTATTCAGCAGGTGTGCGGTATACAACATCTGGCGACATTCGTTTTCATCGCTCGGCACCATCACCGTCATATTCGGCACGCAACGCAAAAAGCTCAGATCGAAACTGCCCGCATGGGTTGCACCATCCGCACCTACCAGGCCGCCGCGATCTATCGCCAGCAGCACCGGCAAATTCTGGATGGCGATGTCGTGGATGAGCTGGTCATAGGCGCGTTGCAAAAACGTGGAGTAGATCGCCACCACCGGCCTGTAGCCCTCGCACGCGAGTCCGGCGGCAAAGGTCAGCGCATGCTGCTCGGCGATACCTACGTCGAAGTAGCGCTGGGGGAATTTTTCGGCGAACTCGACCATGCCTGAGCCTTCGCACATGGCCGGGGTAATGCCAATCAGTTTTTCATCGGTAGCGGCCATGTCGCACAGCCAGTCACCGAAGATTTTCGTATAAGCGGGCTTGGCCGGCGGCTTGGCGACGATGCCGTGGTGCGGGTCAAACTTGCTGACACCGTGATACAGGATGCAGTCGGCCTCTGCGTGGGCATAACCCTTGCCCTTCTGCGTCACCACATGCAGGAATTGCGGCCCTTCCAGATGGCGGATGTTATTCAGTGTGGTGACCAGCACATCCAGGTCATGGCCGTCGATAGGGCCGATGTAGTTGAAACCGAATTCCTCAAACAGGGTGCCCGGCGTGACCATGCCCTTGACATGCTCTTCGGCGCGCTTGGCAAACTCCAGCATCGGCGGCATGCCTTTCAGCACCTTCTCGCTGCCGCGCCGCATGGCCGCATAGAAGCGGCCAGACATGAGTTTGGCCAGGTAGTTGTTGAGCGCCCCGACCGGCGAGGAAATCGACATGTCGTTGTCGTTCAACACCACCAGCAGATTGGCATCCATCGCGCCTGCATTGTTCAGCGCCTCAAATGCCATGCCTCCGGTCATCGCGCCATCACCGATAATCGCCACGGCACGCTGGTCGTTTCCCGCCAGGTGCGCCGCTACCGCCATCCCCAGCGCCGCTGAAATCGAGGTGCTGGAGTGGCCGGTGCCAAATACGTCGTATTCACTTTCGCTGCGCTTGGGGAAACCGGAAAGACCGCCCGCCATGCGCAGCGTTTTCATCGCTTCGCGCCTCCCCGTCAGTATTTTGTGGGAATAGGTTTGATGGCCTACGTCCCACACCAGCCGGTCATGCGGGGTATTGAACACATAGTGCAGCGCAATGGTCAGCTCCACCGTGCCCAGATTGGAAGAGAGATGCCCGCCCGTCTTGCTGACCGACTCCACCAGGAAGGCGCGCAGCTCTTCCGCCAATTGTGGCAATTGTTTGCGCTCCATCTGGCGCAAGGCATCCGGGGTGTCAATGGTGGCTAGCAATGGATACATCAATATTTTCTGATTACGATAAAATCGGCCAGTTCACGCAAGCGACGTGCGCGCTCGCCAAATTGTGCCAGCGTATGCAAGGCCTCGCCATGCAGCTCGGCCGCCATTTTTTTTGCCTGTGCCGCCCCCAGCAGGGTCACGTAGGTTGGCTTGTCGTTATCGGCATCCTTGCCGGCAGTCTTGCCCAGTGTGGCGGTATCCGCCTCGGCATCGAGCACGTCGTCCACCACCTGAAAAGCCAGCCCGACACACTTGCCGAAATGATCGAGCGCTTCCAGCTGCGCGTCATTCAGCGCATCACCGCAATGCGCGCCCAGCAAAACAGCGGCACGGATCAAGGCACCGGTCTTGTGGATATGCATGAACTCGAGCTCGGGCAAGCCCAGCTGTTTACCCACGCTGTCCAGATCAAACGCCTGCCCGCCCGCCATGCCGCGCGAACCGGAGGCCATTGCCAGCAGCCTGAGCATATGCAGCTGGCCGGCTGGAGAGTCGCACAGGCTGTGCTCGGACAACAATTGAAACGCCAGACTTTGCAGGCTGTCGCCCACCAACAGCGCGGTCGCCTCGTCATATTCGACATGGCAAGTTGGCTTGCCGCGGCGCAGTACATCGTCGTCCATGCACGGCATGTCGTCATGCACCAGCGAATAGGCGTGGATCAGTTCGACTGCGGCGGCAACGATATCCACACGAACCTGTGCAGCACCGACCAGCTCGCCGGCAGCAAAGGCCAGCAATGGTCGCACGCGCTTACCTCCATCCAGCACGCTGTAGCGCATCGCCGCGTGCAGGCGCTGCGGCGCCAGCTCAGGCTGCGGCAGCAAACGCCGCAACACGTCCTCGAAACGCTGCTGGTGGGCGCTTGACCAGCCTTGGAAATCCGAGTTGGAAAAATCAGGCATCTTCACGCCTGTCATTAGCCATGTCCTTGAGCGCACCGTCTTCCAGGATGCGCACCTGCTGCTGCGCGGCATCCAGGCGGCTACGGCACTGCTGCAACAGTTCGGCGCCGCGCTGATACGCGGCAAGCGATTCTTCCAGCGGCAATTTGCCGCCTTCCATGTCGCTTACCACCTGCTCCAGCTCGGCCAGGGCCGCCTCGAAAGACGGCGATTTGTGGGGTTTTCCCGCCATGTGCATTTCCATCCGCGAAAAAAACGCATTTTACCCAAAGCCCTCACCTTGAACCAATTTTTGTTGCACCCCCCCCTCGTTTAAAGGACAATCCACGGCTTCCCCCAAACCGTATTCACCATTTTTTGCAAGGGTGTGGGTATGTCCGAGATAGCCCAAGTCGCACAATTCAAGCAGGTTTCAGCACAGCCGCCGCTACGCTGGTATTTTGACCCCAAGGTATTGGAGGTCGAACAGCGCGTGCTGTTTGAAGCCGGACCCAATTACATCGGCCATGAACTGATGACGCCCAACCTCGGCGACTATCATGTTCTGGAGTGGCTGGACAACGCCAAGATGCTGGTGCGCAATGAAAACGGCGTGGAGCTGCTTTCCAATATCTGCCGCCATCGCCAGGCCACCATGCTCGTGGGCCGCAGCAATGCCCAGCACATCGTGTGCCCGTTGCACCACTGGACTTACGAGACCAACGGCAAACTGTTGGGCGCTCCGCACTTTCCGCAGAATCCGTGCCTGCACCTGCACAAGGCGCCGCTGCAACGCTGGAACGGCCTGCTGTTCGCCAGCGGGCGCGACATCCTGAAAGATCTGTCCCGGGTCAGCGTAATGAAGGACATCGATTTTTCCGGCTACATGCTGGATCGCGTGGAAGTGGACGAATACAACTTCAACTGGAAGACTTTCATTGAGGTGTATCTGGAGGACTACCACGTGGTGCCCTTCCAGCCCGGCCTCGGCCACTTCGTCAATTGCGACGATCTGGCCTGGGAATTCGGCGACTGGTACAGCGTGCAGACGGTGGGCATCAACAACGGCCTGCGCAAGGCCGGCAGCGAAGTTTATAAAGCCTGGCAGGAACAGGTGCTGCGCTACTCCGACGGCGTCATCCCCAAGTACGGCGCCATCTGGCTGACCTACTACCCCAACATCATGGTGGAGTGGTACCCCAACACCCTGGTGGTGAGCACCGTAGTGCCACGCGGCCCGGACGCTTGCAGCAATATCGTGGAGTTCTACTACCCCGAGGACATCGTGCTGTTCGAGCGCGACTATGTCGAGGCAGAGAAAAAAGCCTATCGCGAAACTGCGCTGGAAGACGATATCATCTGCCTCAAGATGCACCAGGGACGCCGCGCGCTGTATAAACAAGGCATCGAAGACGGAGGCCCTTACCAGTCGCCCACCGAAGACGGCATGCTGCACTTCCACGAATTTCTGCGCCGGAATCTCGCCCCTCACCTGTAAACCCACGCCCCCACGTGTCCGCTTACATCTTTTTTTCTGGTTGAAACACATGGGCGCATTGTGGATGCTGGTCGCCGGATTCCTGTTCGCCTGCATGGGTATTTTCGTCAAGCTCGGCGCGCACTATTTCTCCCATATTGAACTGGTGTTCTACCGCTGCTTTATCGGCCTGCTGATGGTTTACCTGATCGTGCGCCAGCGCGGCGGGTCACTTTCCACACCGCACTGGAGAGGCCATCTGTGGCGCGGCATCTCCGGCTCCATCGCGCTGATGCTGTTCTTCTACTGCATCACCGTGTTGCCGCTGGCCACTGCCGTTACCCTGAATTACACCTCGCCGCTGTTCCTCACCGTGCTGGTCATGCTGGTGTTCAAGGAGCGCTTTCATGTCCCGCTGATCGCCGCCATTGCACTCGGTTTTGTCGGCATGGTGTTGCTGTTGCACCCAACCTTGGAACGCAACCAGCTGCTCCCAGGCCTGCTCGGCCTCATCTCCGGCTTCTTCGCCGGCATCGCCATGCTCAACGTGCGCGAACTCGGCCGCAGCGGCGAGCCGGAGTGGCGCATCGTGTTCTACTTCAGCCTGATTGCCAGCGCCGTCAGCGGTGTCGCCATGCTCGCCGGCACGCTGCATGCCATCACGCTGCAAAGCCTGCCTGTCCTCTTGGGGCTGGGCGTCAGCGCCACCCTGGCGCAACTCGCCCTCACCCGCGCCTACAGCACCGGCAAGACATTGGTGGTGGGCAGCTTGTCTTTCAGCGCGGTGGTTTTCGCCAGCCTGTTCGGCATATTGCTGTGGGATGAAACACTGCCGCTATCCGGCTGGCTCGGCATGGCGCTGATCATCGTGAGTGGCGTGGCCAGCCTGAAACTGGCGCCAAGACATGATTGAGGATTAAATATTGGAAGGCCGCATCCTGTCATTTAGAATGCGCTTGGCTGTCATGCTAACTCAAGCTTTCGCCGCAACAGGTTTTAGCCACACAACTGCTTGCCTGACTTGCTGCGTACGGCTGGCAGGGCAGAGCACTCATCATCGCAAGGGCTGTGGTAAGCTTAAAACCTGCATCCAGGCATTAACCAACAGGAATACAACATGATTACTATTGAACAATCGGGCAACCTGCTCAACATCGCGGTTATGGGCGAATTCACCCTGGCAGATTTCAAGCAGTTTGAAGAAAACGCCTTGTACAAACTCAAGACTCCCGGCCCGGTCAACCTGGTGTTTGATTTGCGCGCCATGATCAGTTACACCGTGGATGTGGCATGGGAAGAAATAAAATTTTTCGGCAGCGAACACCAGCACGATTTCAGCAAAATCGCCGTGGTCACCGATGACCAGTGGCTTACCTGGCAGGCATGGCTGTCGCGCCTGTTCGTGGATGCAGACATACGTGCATTTTCCGATTACCCGCAAGCACAAAACTGGGTTGCCGCCTGAACTAATGGATAGCAGCAGTGCCTGATGTGACGGTTTACACATAATAATTATTATTTGAATTTTGGAGAGCGGGTATGTACTCAGGTTTGATTGACTTGCCATGGTGGGGCTATGTGCTGACAGCACTGGCTTTGACCCATGTCACCATCGCAGCGGTGACCATTTTCCTGCATCGCCATCAGGCACACCGCGCGCTCGATCTGCACCCTATATCCAGCCATTTCTTCCGTTTCTGGCTATGGCTTTCCACCGGCACTGTCACCAAGGAATGGGCTGCCATCCACCGCAAACACCACGCCAAGTGCGAGACCGCCGAAGACCCGCACAGCCCGGTAATTCTGGGCATCAAGAAAGTATTGCTGGAAGGTGCAGAGCTGTATCGCAAGGAAGCAAAAAACCAGGAAACACTGGATCGGTATGGCCACGGCACGCCGGACGACTGGCTGGAACGCAAGCTCTACACCAAACACAGCATGCTGGGTATCGTCCTGATGCTGATCATCGATGTCGCGCTGTTCGGCCCCATCGGCCTGACGATCTGGGCCGTGCAGATGGCCTGGATACCCGTCAATGCAGCGGGCATCATCAACGGCGCCGGGCATTACTGGGGCTATCGCAACTTCGCCTGCGCAGATGCTTCGACCAACCTGCTGCCCTTGGGAATTTTCATCGGTGGCGAGGAGTTACACAACAACCACCACGCTTACGCCAGTTCGGCCAAGCTATCCAGCAAATGGTATGAATTCGACATCGGCTGGCTGTACATCCGCACACTGGAAACTTTGGGCCTGGCGCAGGTGAAAAAACGCGCACCGCAAATTCGCCTCACCCCCGGCAAGGCTGCTTGCGATGCAGAAACACTGCAGGCGGTAATTACCCATCGCTACGAAGTGATGGCGAAATACGCGCAATCGCTGAAGAAAACCTACTCGGCAGAAATTGCCCGACTCAAGCTGCAAGCCCTCAAGCTGCAATCATCAGACAAGCTGGATGCGGCACGCATCAAACAGTGGCTGCATCTGGATGCGATCCACCTGACCGAGCAACAGCAATCCAGACTGAGCGCAGTCATCCACGCCAGCCCTACCCTGCACACGGCTTACACCTTGCGTCAGGAGCTGGCCTCCATCTGGGAGCGCTCTACCGCCAGCAAGGAGCAATTGGTGAGACAGCTGGAAGACTGGTGCAACCGCGCCGAAAACAGCGGTATTGCAGCCCTGCAGGAATTCTCGCAACGCCTGCGCTGCTATGCCTGAGTTATGGATGCCATCATTCATTGATCAAGCCATTTTTCTGCCCGTCACCGTTATGCACTCTTGATGTGTAATTGCACTTAAAAACCGCCCTGTCTATTGGCAGGAATGAGAGTGTCGCGATTAACCAACATCTCGTCTTTATAGCTCCGACAGAGGTTGCCTCCAAGTCAGTTGGCGTTCACAATGCATCCCCAGAAATCAACAAGTCGGGAAATTCTTTGCGGAGGCTGAGTGTTTAAAACTATCGTAGTTCAACAATTCAGCGACAATCTGCTGCTGCGTACCGATCAGTTCCTGTCCTCATTGCCGAAGTTGTTTTTGGCTGCTGGCATTGTCGCCTTCCAGCTCTTGCTGTTCTATTTGTATTTCAATGTAGGGCCGCAGGTTCCTCTTATTGTGTTTTTTGTGATCAACTTTTTCCTCGCTGCAAAATACGTAGGCAGCGAATTTTCGTATGCCATCGCGTTCATGGCAGCCGCAGGAAAGACTTACATAAAAATCGAATTCTATCCGGGTGATGCAGTGTGGTGGCAAGGCCATTGGCAATTCATCTCCAGCTATTCGCTTTACACCCTGATTTGCTACTTGATCAACTCCCAACTTGCCAGCCGCAAGCGCATCGAGGCGGCTTTTGACGAGCTATCAAGATTGAGCGAGGCTATCGTTACGGAAACAGACTCAGGGGTGCTGGTGTTTGACAACAAAGGGAAGTGTGTCGTGGCAAACCCATCGGTAGCACGCATGCTGGGGGCTCACATCACACAGCTGCAGCACTGCGAACTAGGACGCGACGATGCACTGTTCCCCTCGACTTTGCTGGCCACCATGCAAGGAACTCTGAACAATGGTGAACGCCGCCAGTTGACCGTTCGACTCGGCACTCCCCAAAGCGAGGTGTGGAGTGTCGTGACCATCGGCCAGATACTGCATGCCGATTCCAGCTATCTGTTGCTGGTATTTGCCGACATCTCGGCGTACAAAGCGGCGCAGGATGCAGCAGCGGCGGCATTGAACCGTGCCGGTGCAGCAGAGCGCAAGTTAATCAATATCGGCGAAGAGGTTCAACAGCGTATCGGCCGGGAGCTTCATGACGATCTTGGCCAGCATTTGGCCGGCGTGGCTTTCATGTCCCAAGTACTCTTCCAGAAACTAAAGCATTCCGGGTATGAAGAAATACATGACGCGGTCAAGATCACTGAAATGCTGAACGAGGCGGTGGGCAAAACACGTCAGCTGTCACAAGGACTCTATCCTGAAGAACTCAAGGAAAAAGGCTTCTGCGAAATGATGGAAAAACTTACTTCCTTCGTGGAGGCAAACCACCAGATCAGCTGTGAATTCAAGTGCGACAACAATCGCATTGTCGACAATCCTGAAATTGCAATTCAACTGTTCCGCATCTCGCAAGAGGCGGTGAACAATGCAGTTCGACATGGCCATGCACGCCAAATCAACCTAAGGATAACAGGCGATGATGCGACAAATATATTGACGATCGAAGATGATGGTTGCGGTTTCGGCAATGCCACCAGCTCGCAAAAAGGAGGGGGGCTAGGCATGCGCACCATGCAGCATCGTGCCGATCTGATCGGTGCGACACTCAAAGTTGCCTGCCCGGGGCATGGCGGAACCTGCGTCACAGTTCAACTGCCCACGGCCAGATAAGGAGAATCCATGCAGCAAGAAATCAAGAAAGCCAGAGTGATGGTGGTGGACGATCATCCCATAGTGAGGCAGGGAGTGATGTTGCTGATCAACAGGGAGGCTGACATGCAGGCGTGTTGCGAAGCCGAGGATATCGAGCAGGCACTTGCGGCAAACCGCGCGTGCCCGAATGACATTGCCATCGTTGATATGTCGCTAGCCAGTTCCTCTGGCCTGGAGTTGATTCGCCGTTTGTTGTTGGAATTTCCTGAATTATCCATTTTGATGCTGTCGATGCACGACGAGCTGATCTATGCAGAGCCCGCACTACGGGCGGGAGCCAAGGGCTATTTGATGAAGCAGGCTGCGACTGATTCCTTGTTGATTGCGATTCGCCAGATATTGCGCGGAGACCTCTACGTCAGTGATCGTTTGCGCACGAAGATGATAAAAAGAATGGTTGGCGGATCGAAAAACGATTTGCCTGTGAACCAGTTGTCCTCCAGCGAACTGGAGGTATTGCATCTGATCGGGATGGGAATGGGCACCAGCGAAATTGCCGAGAAGCTATCGCGCAGTGTCAAGACCGTCGAATCGCACAAAGCCAACATCAAAAAGAAGCTGGGCTTGGAAAGTGCCAGTCAACTTTCCATGTATGCTATCAATTTAGTTTCCTCGCAAGTGGTGTGATGCCACAGAAAAACCGATCCGCTTTCACCCGTAGCAAACAATGTTCTCGCTTATCACCGGCATGTGTTCGAGCCATCCACACTTGATTCAGACAGGGATGCCAGCAATCACTTCCCACATCTTTTGTGAGGCCTGGGGAGGGAACTAATGCGGGGTGCGTTCCTGGCAGGCGCACTGTATGCAAAACAAATATGTTTGAAAATGTGGCAAATTGCCGCACCCACCTTCTCGCTCAAGCCGTTAAAATGGCAAGCCATGAATCATTCTCTGCTTGCCGCCCAAACCGGCCACACACAACTGCGCCGCCTGTTCTGGTTGCGCAATGCCGCCATTGCTGCGCAATGCGTCACGCTGGTGCTGGCGTACCAGTTCCTCAGTCACGATCTGGCCTGGGCCCCCCTGCTGGGCGCAGTCGCTTTTCTGGCTGCGCTCAACACACTGAGCTGGTGGCGATTGTCGCTGGCTTATCCGGTGAGCCACACAGAGTTATTCATGCAACTGGTGGCCGATGTGGGGGTTCTGAGCGTCCTGCTTTATTACAGTGGCGGCTCGACCAACCCCTTTGTGTCCCTGTACTTGCTGCCGCTGGTGATTGCCGCAGCCACCCTGCCGCGCGTGCATACTTGGAGCATGGCCACCTTGACGCTGGGCTGCTACAGCCTGCTGATGCTGTGGTATGTGCCGCTGCCGATGACGGGCGCTCACGCCCAGCACAGCGCTGTTGGGGCTGAACACCTGCATCAGCAGGCAGAAACCGTCAGCGCTGGCGACAACGCATTCAACATCCACATTCTCGGAATGTGGATGGGCTTTGTGATCAGCACCATCGTAGTCGCGTATTTTGTGGCGGAAATGGCGCGTGCGGTGCGCCAACGCGATGCGCAGCTCACCCGCGTGCGCGAAGAAACACTGCGCAACGAGCGCATTGTGGCGCTCGGCATGCAGGCCGCCGGCGCCGCGCACGAACTGGGCACGCCGCTCTCCACCCTGGCGGTTGTTATCGGCGAGTTGCGCCATGACGCGGCCGCACTGCCTGAATGGCGCGACAGCCTGGCCTTGCTGGACGGACAAGTGCGTGCCTGCAAGACCATCCTCGACAAGCTGCTGGCCAACGCACAGGATGCTGCCAGCGCCAGCGCGCAGCCACTGGAGCAATTCCTCGCCGAGACGCTGAATGAGTGGCAGTTTCTGCGCCCCGCCGTGCACTTCAGTTACCAGTCATCCGGCGCACAGCCCGCACCGCACATGCGTATCGATCCGGCGTTGCGCGCTGCCCTGTTGAACCTGCTCAATAATGCCGCCGATGCCTCACCAGCAGGAATAGAGATTAATGCACTGTGGGACAGTGAGCGTTTCACCCTGCAAATTCACGACCATGGGCCGGGGCTGACCTCTGCAGTCGCCGCCCGCGTCGGCAACGCATTCTTTACCACCAAGGAACACGGGCGCGGGCTGGGGTTTTTCCTCGCCAACGCCACACTGGAAAAGCTGGGAGGGACAGTACGCCTGTTCAACCGCGAGGAGGGAGGCGCCACCACCGAGGTCATGCTTCCGCTGGTGAGCAAGGCATGAGCACGCCACTGCACGAACAGGCAGAGTTGCTGCTGGTGGATGACGACATCACCTTTTGCAGTGTGCTGCAGAGCGCGCTGGAAAAACGCGGCTACCACGTCACGGTGGCGCATAGCGTGGAACAGGCCCTCCCCATAGCCGCCGCCAATCCGCCGGAGTATGCCGTGGTGGATTTGAAAATGGGCGGCGCATCCGGGCTGGTGCTGATCCGATCGCTGCACGAGCTGGACAGCGCCACCCGCATTGTGGTGCTAACCGGTTACGCGAGTATTGCCACGGCGGTAGAGGCTATCAAGCTGGGGGCCACGCAGTACCTTGCAAAACCGGCCAACGCCGATGAAATAGTGGCCGCATTTGGCCACAGCGCCCGCGCTGATCATCCGCTTAACGCCCAACCATCCTCCATCAGCCGCCTGGAATGGGAACACATCCAGCGTGTACTGCAGGAAAATAATGGCAATATCTCGGCTACCGCACGCGCGCTCAACATGCACCGCCGCACCCTGCAGCGCAAACTGGGCAAATATCCGGCCGAGCCCGGCTGAAGCACTGCACTCGAACAATCCTTGCCGAACAAAGATTGTCGTTCCCCCACGCCAGCACTTTGGTTAGAATAAACACAGCGAGTACCTGCTTCACCCCAAATACATAGATACCGCCTGGAGATGAGTAATGAATGACACAAGCACTGTAAATCTGCGAGAAGCGGTAAAGAACCTTGATGACCTGCCGGCCATGCCCATTATTGCGCAGAAGCTGCTGGCACTGAATACGGACAGTGATGAGGGCGAACGGCAGATGCTGTTGCTGATCGAACAGGACCCGCTGATCTCGGCGAAAATTATCGGCCTCTCCAATGCACCCATCCTCGGCGCCACACGCAAGATCAGCTCGATTAAAGATGCAGCCATGCTGCTCGGCCTGAAAAAAATCAAATCGGTGGCAACAGGTATCGCCGTCATGTCGCTAAAATCCAAAACGTCCACCGGCCGTCTCAACCTGCAGGATCTGTGGCTGCACAACCTCGGCATTGCCTTTGCCATGCAGGCCATTGCACGTTCCATGCCGAGGGTCATCAGACCCGCAGATGACCAGGTATTTCTAGCCGGAATGCTGCACGATATCGGCTATCTGGCGCTCGCCCATCTGGACCCAAAGCGCAGCGATGAACTGCATACCTATCTGGCCGCCAAGACCCGCCGTCCTGCCCTGCAGATTGAGCGCTCGATACTGGAGATGTGCCACGATGAACTGGGTGGCGAACTGGCGCGCCACTGGAACTTGCCGGATGAAATCTCCATGGTGCTGCGCTATCACCACATGCCCAACGTAAATGAAACCGTGTCAGGACAACCGCTGATACGCATGGTCTACATCGCTGAAAAACTGCTGCCCTCATTCGGCATCGAAGAGTACGTTGAGCCCGGTGTCAGTGATGCCGACTGGGAAGCGCTAGGCATCGATCCAGCCCTGGCCGAAGATATCGTGACACTGATTGCCGAACAAGGCGACCAGGCAGCGCAATTTGCCGCCAGTTTTTCCTGAAACACAGCTTATTCATCACCAGCCCGGAATCGTCGTGCGCAATGAAGCCTCTGGTTTTCAGGTATTTTTACCGCCCGGGCTTGCTATAATTGCGTTCCTGATTTTTCGCCCCCTGACATGAAGTTTGCACTAACACTCCTGCTTTCTCTGTTGCTGCCCCTGGCTGCCCATGCGCAACTGGCCACAACAACACCTGCTCCGAATCTGGCAGCCAAGACTTGGGTGCTGTACGACTATTCCAGCAACCAGGTCCTGGTGGATCAGGGCAGCCACGAACGCATCGAACCGGCCTCGCTCACCAAGCTGATGACTGCCTATCTGACTTTTTCCGCGATCAAGGAAGAAAGACTCTCGCTCACCGGCAGAGTGACGCCTTCTACGGCTGCCATACACACACAACGTACGGAATCACGCATGTTCCTGGATCACAACAAGGCAGTATCGATCGGTGAATTGCTGCGCGGACTGATAGTCGAATCCGGCAACGATGCAGCACGCGTGCTGGCGGAAACCATCGCCGACAACGAGAGCGCTTTTGCCGAGCAGATGAACAAGGCTGCGCTGCGCCTCAACATGCAAGACACGCACTTTGTAAACGCCACCGGATTGCCCGATCCGCTGCACTACAGCAGCGCTTATGACCTGGCACTGCTGGGGGCGGCCATCGTGCGCGACTTCCCCGAGTACTACCCGCTGTACTCGCTGCGCGAATTCCAATACAACAACATCAAGCAGTTCAACCGCAACCGCCTACTGTGGGAAGATCCTTATGTAGACGGCATGAAAACCGGCCACACCGAGAGTGCCGGCTTTTGCCAGGTATCTTCTGCCAAACGCGGCGAGCACCGCCTGATCGCGGTGGTGATCGGCACAACATCCGAATTTCTGCGTGCCAGCGAAAGTCAGCGCCTGCTCAACTACGGCTTCCAGAATTTCGAGGCCTTGGCCTTGTATGGAAAGGGGCAACCCATCACCAGCGTGCATCTGTGGAAGGGAACCGAGAAGAGAGTTAATGTAGGATTCCGCGATGGCCTCACTCTCACCATACCGCAGGGCCTGCGTTCCCAGCTCAAGGCTAGCATCGAAACACAACGCCCGCTGCTGGCCCCGGTCGGTGCCGGGCAACGCATAGGCACGCTGAAATTCACCCTGGCCGGCAAACCCTATCTGGAATTGCCGCTGGTGACGCTGGAAGCCGTGCCGCTGACCAACGTATTTTCACGCGGCATAGACAGCATTCGCATGTTCTTCAACTAGGAGATTTGATGACTGTTTATTTGAACGGAAAATTCATGCCGATTGCGGAAGCCTATGTGCCAGTGCTCGACCGCGGCTTTATCTTCGGCGACGGCGTGTATGAAGTGATACCGGTCTATTCAAAACATGCTTTTCGCCTGGCCGAACACTTGCAGCGTCTGCAGCACAGCCTGGACGGCATCCGCCTGCCCAATCCGCACAGCAATGCGGAGTGGACCCGGATCATCAAGGAACTGATCGCGCGCAACGCGCCAGAGGACCAGTACCTCTACCTGCATATCACGCGCGGTGTGGCAAAACGCGACCATGCCTTCCCGCAGCCGCCGGTACCAGCAACCGTCTACATGATGAGTTCCCCCCTGCTCACGCCGGACAGCGCACTGCTCGCCAGCGGTGTGGCGGCGGTCACCGCCGTGGACAACCGCTGGCTGCGTTGCGACATCAAGGCCATCGCACTGCTGCCCAATGTGCTGCTGCGCCAGCAGGCAGTGGATGCCGGCTGTGCCGAGGCCATCCTGATGCGCCCCGATCCCATCACAGGGTCCAGCTTCATGACCGAAGGTGCGGCCAGCAATATCTTCGTGGTGAAGAATGGCACCCTGCTGGCGCCGCCGAAAGACAACCTGATGCTGCCCGGAATCACCTACGATGTCGTGCTGGAACTTGCGCGGGCTGCGGGCATTCCTCACGAAGTGCGCAAGATCACAGTCGCCGAGGTGCACCACGCCGATGAGCTGTTGCTCACCTCCTCCACCAAGGAAGTGCTCGCTATCACCACCCTGGATGGCAAACCGGTAGGCTGTGGAAAACCGGGGGCGATGTTTATGCAGCTGTATCCGCTGTATCAGAAATTCAAACGCGAAATAATGAGAAAAAAACAGGATTGAGGATGCAGAATTGAAAACTGCGCGCCGCCCACGTACCTCAATCCTCAATCCTGAATCCTCAATCCTCGATCCTGAAAACTTATGACACTGACAGACAGCCTCATCGAATACCCGTGCGACTTCCCGATCAAGGTATTCGGCCAGACACAGCAAGGTTTTATCCAGGCTGTCAGCGAAGTGGTGCTACGCCATGATCCAGCTTTCAGCGCCGCCAGTATTGTCACGCGCAACAGTAAGGCCGCACGCTATGTCAGCTTGACCTGCACCGTGCACGTCACCTCGCGCGAACAACTGGACGCGCTGTACCAGGACCTGTGTGACCACCCACTGATCGTGATGGTACTATGAAAAATACTAGGATTGAGGATCTAGGATTGAGGAATGAGGAAGCACTCGCTGTTTCTCAACTCAATCCTCAATCCCCAATCCTCAATCCTGCAATCCGGTTTTTAGGTATAGTCGATTACGAACCCACCTGGCGCGCGATGCAGCAATTCACCGCGCAGCGCACAGCAGTGACGCGCGACGAAATATGGCTACTGCAGCACCAGCCCACCTATACGCAAGGGCAGGCAGGCAAGCCTGAGCACCTGCTCAATGCGCACAATATTCCGGTGGTGCAGATCGACCGTGGCGGCCAGATTACCTATCACGGCCCCGGCCAGATCGTGGCCTATCTGTTGCTGGATTTGCGCCGCTGGAAAATCAATGTGCGGCAACTGGTGCGCCTGATGGAGCAGGCAGTTATCGACGTACTGGCGGCGTACGCCATCGTAGCCAGCGGGCGCACGGACGCACCCGGCGTGTATGTAAATGATGCGAAGATTGCCTCGCTCGGCCTGAAAATAAAAAACAGCTGCAGCTACCACGGCTTGGCTCTGAATGTGGATATGGATCTCACCCCGTTCAGTTTCATCAACCCGTGCGGTTATGCCGGGCTGCGTGTAACCCAGATAAAAGATCTGGGCGCCAGCGTTACACCGGCACAAATCGAACAACTACTCGCCCGGCAGTTGCTGGCATTATTGGCAGCACACAAGAAGGAATCTGCATGAGCACTATCGAAAAGCAAACCGGCGCCTCCAAAACCGCGCGCAACCCGATCAAGATCGTGCCGCTGCAGACCCGTCTGCGCAAGCCGGAATGGATACGCGTGAAATCCGGCAGCGGCCAGGGCTACCACGATGTAAAGCGCATGCTGCGCGAACACAAGCTGAATACGGTATGCGAGGAAGCCTCCTGCCCCAACATCGGCGAGTGCTTCGGCAAGGGCACGGCCACCTTCATGATCCTGGGCGATGTGTGTACCCGCCGCTGCCCATTCTGTGATGTCGCGCATGGCAAGCCGCTGCCGCCGGACAAGGAGGAGCCCGCGCAGCTGGCCAAGTCCATCGGACTGCTCAAACTAAAATATGTGGTCATCACCAGCGTCGATCGCGACGATCTGCGCGATGGCGGAGCACAACATTTTGCCGATTGCCTGGCCGCCATCCGCGCCAGTTCTCCTCACACCAAACTGGAAACCCTGGTGCCGGATTTTCGCGGCCGCCTGCAAGCCGCGCTAGATGCACTCGCAGCCGCACTGCCCGACGTGCTCAACCACAATCTGGAAACTGTGCCGCGTCTCTACCCGCTGGCACGCCCGGGCGCCGACTATGCGCACTCGCTCAAACTCTTGCGTGATTTCAAGGCGCGCTTCCCGCAGGTGATGACCAAATCCGGGCTGATGCTGGGCCTGGGCGAGACCGATGAAGAAGTGCTGCAAGTCATGCATGATCTGCGTGCACACGATGTGGAGATGCTCACCCTGGGGCAATACCTGCAACCTTCAGACGGCCACCTGCCGGTGCTGCGCTATGTGCACCCGGACACCTTCGCCATGTTCGAGCGCGAAGCGCTGGCCATGGGTTTTAGCCACGCTGCCTGCGGGCCGATGGTACGGTCCAGTTATTTTGCGGATGAGCAGGCACAGCGGGCTGGTGTTGCTATTAATTCCATGGATAATTTCTAATCAATTGTCCAGATAGCCGGGGGCGAGATTCAGTGAGGCATTGAACGGAAGTAATCGCGGTATTTCATATCTTCGATCAAGAGGTGATCGATCAGCGTGTCTTTAACTTTCAAGCCTGCGGAAATCCATTCGTACCCCAAACTCGCATGACTAAACTCGGCCATAACGGTATGGAGCTGCTGGGTAACCTGCTCATGTTTTTTTGCATGCTCATCGGCATCCGGGTAGTGCCACTGCCTGAATAACTCCTCTTCATGGGCAAAATGTTTTTCCCAGTCATCCAGGATCAACTGCATTCTCTCCCGGATTTCGGCCAGATCCATGCGATCGGCAATAGCTTGGTTCAATCCGTTGATCAGCAAAATGAAACCTTGATGCTCCTTGTCGACATCGGGTATGCCGACACTCAAACTATCATCCCACTCAAGCCGCCAAATGTGCGGTTGCAAGATCGTCTCCTTTGCTTATCCGCATCAACACTCAGGTTGGCAGGGCATAGCCTTGCTCATGTATAATTTTAAGACAGGCATCCACCACAGCGGAATCAAAATGTATACCGCGCTTGTCGGTGATTTCGGACAAGGCAGCGTCCAATCCCAAACCGGGACGGTAAGGACGATGCGATGCCATCGCCTCGACGACGTCGGCCACAGCCAAGATGCGCGCTTCGAGAATGATCGCGTCTCCTTTCAATCCCTGAGGATAGCCGGAACCGTCTAGCCGCTCGTGGTGTTGTAACACCGCCTGCGCGATCGGCCATGGAAATTTGATTTCCTTCAGAATATCGTAGCCTGCCTGCGGATGGGTTTTGATGAAACTGAATTCGATTTCGCTCAGCCGACCGGGTTTGCTCAGCACTTCCGCAGGAATATGGATTTTTCCGAGGTCGTGCACGATGCTGGTCAAGTGGATGCCCTGCACCTGATCTTCCGGCAATCCCAACTCGCGCGCGATGGCGACAGCAATATCCGCCACGCGTCGTTGGTGCCCGGCAGTGTAGGGATCTCGCATCTCCACTGTAGAGGAGATGGCCTGCAATGTATCCTCCATGCTGGCGCGTAGCTGCTCGGCATGATGCTGGCGTTCCTCGACCGCTTGGTCGCGCTCGCTGCTGATGCGTAAACTCACAATACCGAACGCCAGGTCGTCTGCCACTTCTTCCAGTAATATCACTTCATTGCCGCTGAAGGCCGAGGCTTCCGCCGCGTAAATGTTCAGCACGCCGAAAACCACCCCGTTTTCTTTCAGCGGCAGGGTGATGATAGAATCGTAACCATACCTCTCCGCCGCTTCGCGCCAATACTCAAAACGCGAATCATTCTTGATGTCTTGCACAATCTGCGTAACGCCGCTGCGCACCGCAATGCCGCTCGGCCCGTGCCCACCCGAGCGGTCATCCCAGGTCAACTTCAGCGCTTCAACATAATTCTTGCCTGCGCCGGATATAGCCACCTGTTCAATGTTCTTATTTTCATCCTGCCGTGCCAAGCCGATCCAGGCGAGTAGATATCCGCCGCTGACAGTAATTACCTTGCACATATTATTCATTAGTTCAGCCACGTCGTTAGCACGCAACAGGGTACGGTTGCCTGCACTCAGCATTCTGTATGCCCGGTTGAGGCGTAATAATTCAGTCTCGGCTTTTTTGCGCTCAGTAATGTCGCGGATTATTCCTGTGGCATGCCATTCACCACCAAGATTCATCGCCGAAATAGAAATCTCAACAGGGAATTCCGTAGCATCCCTGTGCAAGGCCACCAGTTCGAGCGTTTTGCCTATGATCGGCCCGGTGCCACTCAGAATAAACTGTTCCATCCCTTTACTCGCCTGGCTGTGATAGCGCGCGGGAACAATCAGTTGATGCAGCGGCTTGCCGATAGCCTCATCCTCACTGTAGCCAAACATTTGCTCTGCCATCTTGTTCCAGAGATGGATGGTGCCGTCAGGGCGCACGCAGACGATTGCATCGTTCGCTCCATCGGTAACGCTGGTATAGCGGATAAAGCTTTCCCGTAGCGCCTTCTCGGCTGCTTTGCGCGCGCGGATTCCATCCTCAACTGACAGCACATGCTGCACCGCAGTCGCCAGCCGTGACAGCCTGTCTTTCAACACATAGTCCTTGGCGCCCGCATGGATCAGCTCTACCGCATCGACATCAGGAAGCGCACCGGTGACCATGATCACCGGTACATCCGGATGGTCGTGCCGCACCATTGCCAGTGCAGTCATGCCATCGAAATTGGGCAGTTTGTAGTCGGAAAGAATGATATCGGGATGGAACTCCTCGAGCGCCTGGACAAACGCGTCACGCGTATTCACGCGCCTTGCGATGAAAACGATGCCGGCCTTGCGCAACTCACGCTCCATGAGCTGCGCGTCACTGGAAGTGTCTTCCAGCATCAGTATATGCAATTCATTTTTTGTGACTGCTTGATCCATAATTACTTCGCCTTCAGCGGTGTGCGAGTCACCAGCAACCAGTAAAACCCCAATTGGGCTAGCGCCTTGGCGAACTCATCGATTCCTATCGGCTTACTGATATAGCAGTGGGCGCAGAATTGGTAACTCTCCGCCACATCGCGGTCATCCTGGGCGAAGTCAGCACTACCACAGGAATGGTCAACGTACGTTCGTCCTCCTGATCCGGCCCCCTTCATGCCATTCACTTTGGTCAGACGCAAATCCAGCGGGATTCCCACTTCTTTCACTGCGTCACCCACATTCTTTACTCCTTTGCCGGATAGGGTTGTTTTATACCCACCTGATATTCCATTTGTATGGAATTGGGGCAATAAATACTGAGCGGGGAACGCTAACAACCTAGCACCATAAGACTCTGCTAACAATAGGCTTATATATATAGGCCAAAATATATAGGTATTTGAGTACAGCTTTGTGTATATCGCGCTAACGAGTGCCAATGTTGTTTGGCGGCCTATTCGGTCAAAGCTTGATAGTAATAAGGCAACATGCGCTTAACACGATCAGAGGGCGGTTTCAAGATCCAAGTGCAACAAGGTTAAGTTGATTTGCCCAGTAAGTCTTAAAGTCAAAAGCGCCTTCAGGAAGGAAGACTTCAGCAGGGCATTTCCAGTTTAGCGTTTTTCTGGGGCGCGTGTTGAGTTTCC
>JANYJE010000035.1 GCA_025408405.1 Nitrosomonadales bacterium
TTACCTCAAGATCGATCAGTCATTTGTGCGCAACCTGGAAAATGACCCTAACGATATGGCCTTGTGCGAGGCGATTATCGTCATGGCGCACAAGCTGGGGCTGAAGGTGATTGCTGAAGGCGTGGAAACCGGGCAACAGCGGGATCTGCTCGCGGTTTACGGTTGCGACTATGCGCAGGGTTATTTGTATTCCAAGGCGGTTCCCTCTGAGCAGTTTGAAGCCCTGTTGCAGGCGCAGCAAGCGGCTGATACGGCACGGTGAGGAGTGTTGTCTGTCGTGCTATGCACGAGGATTTTTTTTGAGTTAAACTGAAAACCCGTGCTCATGAGAGGGAGCACTTATGCAATTCGTGCCCATCATTCCCCGCCCCACCAACGTGCTGGAAGAACGGCTGGAGGTCAAAAGGCTGGCGGCAGTCAAGGCTGCACGCCCAGTGCAGCAGCGGACTATTCCGCCGCTGCTGGTCTATGCGCATGCACCTCCCCAGCCGGATGCCACAGAGCAAGGGCGTTTAGAGAGGGGCGAGCAGCGCGTCCCGTTGCAGGTAGAACGCAGAACTTATTGCCGTCGCGTTAAACATCTTCCCGTACTGGAAGAGCTGCGCTCGGCAGTAGACCGGCGCAAGCATCCGCAGCGAGGTACTGACCAGCCTGAACATATAGACGTGGAAGCCTGATACGGCCGCCTGCCTTGCTGCAACATTGATACTTCCGTCGCTAGCGCACAACGGCTGCGCATCACTAAGCAACTGCATCAACAGCAAGTGGCGGCAAGCAGGGCCATGCTTGCGGCGCCGATAATGCCGAGTAATTTTGTATACTATTGCCGTCAAAGGGTTTAAAATCATCACCGTCCCGCAATTCATCCATACATAAACATGAGTGCAAGTAATATCGACATCGCCGCGCTGGCGCACCCAACAAATGACGGCCTGACGCCAGAGGAACGTGCCGGACTGGAGAGTCATCTGAAAGAAAAGCGGCATGAACTCAGTGCGCTTGCTGATGCCAACCCCTTGGCACGCGCCCGCATGCAACTGGACATTGCTGAAATCCTGAGTGTACTGGAGCGCAAGCAGGAAGCGTGGGATCTGGCGCGTGAGGCATTCAATGCCGCCCTGCAGCAGGAGTCCTGGCAGGATGCAGTCGAGGCCTGCAACGTTCTCTATCAGACTGAACAGGAATATTCGATTGCGGTGCTGGGCATGGGGATCTGGCTGTCAGTGACTTTCCCGGTAGATCCTGAGCTGACCCTGGCCATGCTGGTACACATTGTCGACGAGACGCCGAATAATTCGGATGGTGCGGCGCTTGCTGCCGTTGCCGGACGCTATGTGATCGACCTGCGTGCCGATGATGACAGGCACGAGAGCCAGAGTTTTCTCGCCGACAACCTCATTGCCATGGTGGCGAAGCGTCATAGCAATGTGCATGATCAGAATGCGCTGAACAAATGGATGGACAGGCTGGAGTTGCGCGACCCGCAGGTGTTCCTGCCGCGCCTCGGCCAGGTGGTTGATGCAATCGTTGCAGATGAATGGTGGTTTGACCGTGACGAATTGCGCAGCAAGTTGCCGGATTAATTTCCGAGTAGCCGGCAAGAAAGGGACTGTGCATGGCGAGTAAGTTGCTCAGCCTGCTGGCACAGATTTTTTACTGTTAAGGAGATGGATAATGAAAAAACTCATATCACTGCTTGTCATGCTTGCCGCAGCCAGTTTTGCTACCCAGGTTCTCGCCGAGGAAGCATCGGTTTCGATTTCTGCGCCGGCGAACGGTGCCAAGCTGGATTCCATGACGCAAAACAAAGTCAGCTATGAGGCCGTACCAGGCCCCAAAGGCGATCATGTGCACCTCTATGTTGACGGCAAGCAAATGGCCGTACTGCGCCAGCTAAAGGGCAGTTACACTATGGAAACTCTCGCAGCGGGGCAACGCGAGATATGCATCAAGGTGGTTGACAAGGGCCATACCCCCATAGGTGTGCAGCAATGCATCAGGGTCACAGTGGAATAGCAGCATGCTGGACCTGCAAAACCTGAGCTACGCCGTCGTACAGGTGGTGCATAATTTCGGCGCCGTCGCGATAGTGGGCGGCGCCGCATTTATGTCGCTGGGCGCACCTCACCAGGTGTCATTGCAGCGCAAAATCGCTTGGGTGGTGGGCGCTGGCTGGCTGGCGCAGGGACTCAGCGGCATAGCATTCGCTATGGTCAGTTACTACAACTATGGCCGCTTGCCGGAGATACACTATATTGCGGCTGCCGCGCTGTATATCAAAATGCTGTGTGTGGTTGGCGGCGTAGCGACGGCATTTATGTTTGTGCGCCATGCCGGCAACTGGACAGACAGGCAGTGCGGCAGAGCCCGGCTATTATTGCTGGTGCTGGGCGTGATTGCTCTCACCTCTGCCGCTTTCCTGCGCTGGTTCTCATAGGGGAGCCTCTTGAAATTCAGGTTTGCATAGCGGATGCTGGAGAAAAATTCAGGGTAAATGGCTTCGGATCAATGACAAACAGCCTCAGCCAGCAAGCTGTCGAGCCAGTTTTTCCAGCGCTGGTATTTGGCACGTAGCAAAGTTGCAGAGCCAGTGACGTGCACTCTTTGTGCCTTCCTGTGATCCACGGTTTTTATCCCGGCTGCCAGGAGTGCCGCACCTTGCAGGCTGGTGTCGTGTTGTTGCAGGTGATGTAGCGCACAGGAAGTGCATAGTGCGATGCCTTGTTGCAGGCAAGTTAATTCAGACAGTCCTCCGGAAAGGTAGACATTTTGGATGCCTGTCCCCGCCTGGAAATCTTCCAGTATTCTGGCGACGCGGAAAATAGTAGCCTCCAGCAGCAGCGCTGCAATCTGGCGTTGCGTCAGGCCATCTGGCGGTCCGGAAAAGCGCAAGCCGAGATCATTGCGAAAGTAGGGCGCACCCAGCCCGCTGGGTTCTGCCAGGCAGTAAATATCCAGCGCCGCCAGTTCTTCAACGCGACATTCGCCTGCAGGATAGGCGGCCAGCGCGGCTGCGATGGAGTTGAGCGTGCCTTCGATGGCGACATGGGCGTGCCCGTCCTGTTCCTGATAGACCAGGGTGTGCAGATAACCGCAGGGTGGTGATGTTTCAGTGCTGAGGTAACGCATAACAAATCCACCGGTACCCAGATTAACCAGTATGTCTCCACTATCGGCATCGACGCTGGCAATCAGCGCGGCAGACTGGTCGGCCAGGCTGGCTTGTAACGTCAGGCTATTCGCCAGTGTCAAATTCATGCCGGCAGAAGGCCGGAGTGCCGGGAGTATGCCAAGTGGAATGCCGAACAGATCACACAGTTGCGCCGACCATTGCTGCGTGCGGATATCCAGCAGCAGGGTGCGTGCGGCCATGGAGGCGTCGGTGATGTGATGTTGGCCGGACGTCCAGCGCCAGATCAGAAAGGTGTCCAGCGTGCCCACCAGCAACTCGCCGCGTTCCAGCCTCGCGCGCCACAAGGGATTCTGCTGTAAAACGACGCGCAGCTTGGGCGCAAAATAATACGGGGTCAGGCGCAGGCCGGTCAGTTCATGTATCAGCTCTTCCTGGTCGTGCAGCTCTGTGCAGCTGGCCTGGCCGCGATTGTCCTGCCATGAAATCAGCGGCGTAACGGGCTGGCCAGTGGCCGCGTTCCACAGCAGGAATGAGGAGCGCTGGCTGCACAGGCCGAGTGGGAGCGGCACGCCAGCAGCATGTTCCATGCATGCGGCCAGCACCTGTTCTGCCGTTGCCGCATAGGCCAGCGCATCGCTTGCAAAGCTGCCGCTGTCAACGCCAAGGGGTGGGGCGGGCAGGGTAGTGACATGGCAAAGCTTGCCGTGCTGATCCAGCAATGCGACTTTGACCGAGGTGGTCCCCAGGTCCAGCGAGATCGCTTTGATTAGGGGAGAAGCGCTTTGCACAGGTCTACCTCACGTGCTTGTGCAGCTTGATTCCAGCCCAGCACGCCTGCGACATGGCCAGCGAGGATGTGCAGCTGCTGTTCATCGAGTTGTGCCAGGATCAGCAATGGCATGCGCCGGCGCAGCAGGTCGTCGAGATGCACCACCATTTCGCTACGTGCGCAGAGCAGCAGGTCGGCATGAATAAACGGCAAGGAAGGGAGGATGCGGCTTGCCAGTTGCGCGTCATTTTCTATCATGCCGAAAATTGCGCTGACGCGTTTGCCGTGGCGGCGCAGCAGCCATTTTGCGCTTTCCGGATCAATGCCCAGCTGTGCGGCGCGCGCGCCTGCAGCAACCAACCACTCTTCATAATTGCCTTGCGGCACCCACGGGAAGGGCTTGCCCCGGGTAGCGCAGGCAACCTGCAGGCCCAGCTCTGCGCAGATGGTGTCGACGATGCTGGCTGCATCTTCGCGCGCCGAGGTGATCTTGCCTCCGATGGAGTAGTGCACGCCATTGCTGGTGGTTTTCAGTTCCCAGTCGCGACTGACCGACGAGGGCGATGCTGCTGACGCTTGCGGATCTTGTTTCAGCACGCGCACACCGGCATAGCTGTTGATGATGTCGGCGCGGCTCCAGGCCGTTTTCAGATAGTGATTGGCTGCCGCCAGCAGGTAGGCGACATCCGCCTCATCCACGGTAATGTTCCGGATGTCGCCGCGGTAATCGGTGTCGGTGGTGCCGATCAGGGTGAGCCCATACCACGGGATGATAAAGAACACCCGGCCATCCGCAGGGGCGGTCAGCAGCAAGGCTTCCTCGACCTGCGTTGTGGGCAGCACCAGGTGCACACCTTTGGCGAGGCGGCACCAGCCGCTTTTTTCCGCCGTGATCCACTGGCCCGTGGTGTTGACGATTCTTCGCGCCAATATTTCTACGCTGGTGTTGCCGAGCTGGTCTGCGAGGCGCGCACCATAAGCCTGGCCGTTAGTTTCGAGCAATTCAGTGAGCTTGCAGTAGTTCATGCACCGCGCACCCGCCGCCATTGCGCCCGCAACCAGTTCCAGCACCAGCCGCGCATCATCGGTTTGCGCATCGGCATAGGTGAAGCCGCCTTTGAGATGGTTGTCGGCCAGCAGAGGGAAACGCCGGGCAAAATCACTGCGTCCGAAATGGCGGTGGCTGTTATCCCCCAGCAGTGCGCCGGCAAGCCAGTCGTACAGGGTTAATCCGGCTTTCAGGCGCAGTGTGCCGATGCGGCTGTGTGCGTACACCGGCACGCCGAAACGCAGCGGCCACACGCGATGCGGGGCGGAGGCCAGCAGCATGCTGCGCTCGGCAAGCGCTTTTTTAACCAGCTTGAAATCGTAGGATTCCAGATAGCGCAGGCCGCCATGAATCAGTTTGCTGGAAGCAGAAGAAGTGGCGCTGGCCCAATCATTTTGCTCGACCAGTGCCACCCTGAGGCCGCGCAAGGCCGCATCATAGGCGGTCCATGCGCCATAGATGCCGCCGCCGCAGACCAGCAGGTCGAATGAGTGGTTTTGCAATAATGAAAAATCGCGCTGCATTAAGTTATACCTGTCAAAATCTTTTGCCACAGAGATCACACGGCACACAGCGCATGGGTCAGGGTACACAGTGCAGTGGTTTTCTCCATGATCTCTGTGTGCTCTGTAGCTAATGTTTTTATTTGCCTGACTTCTTATTGCGCATGTGCAATGCCTTCTGCGGAAGGTCGCTGATCAATATGTCCACCCCCAGCAGCAGCGCCTTGTTGATTTCCTCGTCACTGTTACAGGTATACACGGCGATGCTTTTGCCACGGCCGCGCAGCAGCCTGACCATGGCTTCATCCAGCGTTGCGATGGGCAGGCACAGGCCGTGCAGGAAGGTATGTTCGGCCAGCACGCGTTGCGCATCCGCCAGCGTCTGCTCGTCTTCAAGGTTGTACACCAGAGGGAATCCCGGACGGTACTGGTTGGCATAAATCAGGCTGTCCAGATTGAAAGAGGATGCCATGATGTAGTCGTTGCTGGCCTGCCCAACACTGTCCAGTGTTTGCCTGACTTTGTTCTCCTGGCGGGAGCGTTCTTCCCAGTCGCGGTTCTTGATTTCGAGCAACAGTCTGCAGCGCGTGCGATAGCTATCAAGAAATTCCTGCAGGCTCATGATGCCCTCAGCCGGGCTTGCGGCGGCAAAGTGCGCGGCAAAATTCATGGCTCGCAGTTGGCGGTAGTCGAAATCGTCTATGTGTTTGTGCGGCAGGCCGAGCTTGCCGAGAAAGCGGTCATGCCACAGCACGGCCACCTCGTCGCGGCTGAGTTGTATGTCGGTCTCCATGCCGTCGATCGCGTATTGCAGCGCTTGGTCGAAGGCGGAGCGGGTGTTTTCCGCGGCTTCGCGGTTGGCACCGCGGTGGGCGAAGATCAGTGTTTTAGCGAGGGCGGTGATCACGGCAAACGCTCAATAAATTTTTTCATGGAAATTTTCAGTGCAGCAAAATTTGGGTTGTAGGTCAGGCGCTGCAGTGTGCCTGTGTTGAGGTTGGCCGCAGTGATTTCACCCTGCCAGACCTCTTTGGAGCGCTGGAGGCAGGCGTCATATTTTCCCATGTTGTCCGGGTAGTAATGCAGGCAATTGGAATACTCGCCATTTTCGCCATAGTGCGCATCTTCCGGAGGCTGCGTGATGGCGGTGTGTGCTGAACTGAGAATTCTATGCTCGGGAAAGCGGCTGTTGACCAGCTCGATTTGTTCTGGCGCAATATCAGGGGGCAGCTTGCTGGTATCTGTGGTGTACAGCACCAGGCGCTTGAGCGGATGGTGTGCGCCTGCCATGAATTGCAGGGTGGCGGCGGTGATGACGCTGGTGTCATCCTGGCTGGCGACCGCGAAGATCGGGATATTCAATGGGCGCGCGTGCAATTGGCGGCAGACTTCCTGGCTCAGTGCATACAGTTGTGCCGCGGCATTTTTGGGGAAGGATTCATATTTGTAGATGTCCAGATCGGGCTTGATGGTCACCCACTTGGCCACGGGCAGCAGCCAGCTGTAGAGTTTGTGCACCCAGGCCCAGGCCGCGCGGTGGGTGATGTCCAGCGCGGGAGAAAACAGAAACAGGCCGCGCACGCGCGGGTCACCCAGACTGTGGTAGACACTCAGCGCACCGCCGGCGGAGTAGCCCGCCAGATACAGCTCGTCCACCTCCTCTGCCAGCCGGTCTGATGCATAGTCAACAGCCCGGGCCCATTCCTGCCAGGTGACATCGAGTAAATCTCCGGGCTGGGTGCCGTGTCCGGGCAATAGCACGGCCATTACGCGGAAGCCGTTTTCCTGGAAAAAAATCCCCAGATGGTGCATGGAATAGGGGGAGTCGCTTAAACCGTGAACCAGCAGTACGCCGCGTCTATAGGGCTTGTGCTGTCCGGGTGAGAAGCCGGCCGCTGGTTTGAGTTCGAAAGGCGCGTTGCCGGCGACAGTTTTCCTCAGCCTGGGGGCATCTTTGTCGGAGCGCACACGGGCGATCATGTCGCGAGTGCGTGCAAGGTAAGCGGCAAAGCCAGCCTGCTCTCCGCCAAACCGGCTATTCAAACCGGATGGCCGGTGTCTTGCCTCCAGCGGCGAGGTAACAGTCCCCAGGTTACCCTCCAAGTATTGCATCGAATTTCCCCTTTGCGCGATGACTGATTTCAAACTTCATGCTGAAGCATGAGGGCAGTATCTCAGTCGCAGGAGAAAATTGGTAGAGCAAGCAAGTCGATTGCTTATCAAGGCTGGCTTGCAATGTGCAGTAAATGTCTGCATGAGCCATGATAAACTGGAACACGCGGAGCCTGATTGTTACCAGGGTCTGGATTGAAACAAGCGACCAACAGGGATATGTCGTGAAAACTTATCAGGAGTTATTTAGCGGTACGCTCTACGGGGTGATGCAGTGGGGCCAATGGGATGAGATGCGTGCCCGCATAGTGAGCGCAGGAGAATGGTACGTGTATGCCCTGGGTCATGATGTTCCGCAGTCACCTCTGTCGGGCTCCAGGCTGACGCTGATGCTGGATGAAATGGATGCATTGCTGCGCCGCGACCACAGGGAGAAATACCTGGGCATTGTGTATGCGGATGATCTGGCAACGCCTACGCTGGTCAAAGTCTACGATCCCAACAACCTGGGCTCATCGTGCGGCAGCAGCGGGCGCGTTATTTTGCCGGGCTGGATATTAAGCCGCATCCAGCCGGTTGCAATGGCGAGCGAGTCCCCTGTGCCGAATAGCCGCCGGCGCTGGTGGCAGGAGTTGACGGATAAACTGTCCAGCCATTAATTGTCCAGTTGCAAAATTACCAAGAAAAACCATCATGAAAAAAAACAAATCATTGCGCGTTCCCGTGACCAGCGGCCTGAAGGATATCTATGCCATGGATATGCACCTTGCCTATCATGCGGCCAGTGTAGGCAAGTTTAATGTGGATGCGTTTGCCCGCCTGGCTTCGGCAATTTCGGTGGTGCGCACGGCACTCGAACAAAACCAGACCAAGCTTCCTGACGCGATAGAAACACTGGATGCGGCAATTGCTATTTTGCTGGAGGTGAGGAAAAGGGGCGATGCAAGCGATGTGTGGGAGATCATCGAAAGCGAGCGAGCTGCCGTGCTTGACGGAATCCTGATGGCCGAACAGTGTATCGGTACCCTGGACGTAGACCTGCTGGAGCAAACGGCAGCACAGTTATTGCGGGCGATAAGTGGCAAATAAGGAGTAACTATGCGCAGCCTGATTGTACTGGCGTTGTTGCTGGTAGCAGCCTGTGCACAGGCTGCCGATTATGCGCGCGAACTGAAGTGGGCGAATGAAGTCATCCCCGGAGTAGTGGTGGGCGATCCGGTATTTCTGGAGCAAGCCAACGCCCACAAATTCCTGACGCTGTTTACCGCGACGGCCAACGCAAAGGCGGCCGTCATCGTCGTGCATGGTCTGGGCGTGCACCCGGATTGGGGGCTGATCGGAGTATTGCGCAGCCAGCTGGCCGAACATGGCTACACCACGCTATCGGTGCAGATGCCGGTATTGGCGAGTGAGGCGGTAGCAGAAGATTACACCGCTACTTTTCCGGAGGCGGACGAACGTTTGCAGCATGCCGTGGCTTTTCTGCAAGCCAAGGGTTACCGGAAAATCGCGATTGTCTCCCACAGCATGGGCTCACTCATGACACATGCCTATCTCGGCAAGCACCCGGATGCGCCAATTGCCGCATGGGTGGCCATCGGCATGGGAGCTGCTGTCGGCTATGCCGACGTGAATATGCCGGTGCTGGATCTTTACGGCCAGAATGACCTGGCCCAGGTGTTGAACAACGCAAAGCAGCGTGGCGCCAGCCTGCAGGGGAAGGCGAAATCAGAGCAGATGGTTGTGCCTGATACGGATCATTTCTTCAACGACCGCGACGCTGTTCTTGTTCAGAGCGTGCAGCGTTATCTGGCAAAGACACTCTGAGCGCACTGCTGTTGTCGGGCTACTCACTGAAGAATTGTTGCAGGAATTCACGCTGTCTTAGCCCGCACGCAAACAGGAGTTACAGGGCTGCAACTCAGCACAGCCGGGCTTCATTTTGTGTTGCACGAAGGTGTAATATAGGGCTGCGCATAAGGAGAAAGTATGGCTTTTCTGCAAGATATTAAGAGCTCATCCCGGTTGCTGAAATGGGGTGTGATTTTGTGTGTCGCCATTCTGGCACTCGCAGCGGCGTGGTATTTCACACGCACCAAGCCGGTGGCGGTGACCTTGTGGAAGGTGGAGCGCGGCACGGTTGAAGCGAGCGTCAGCAATACCCGTGCCGGCACGGTCAAGGCTTGTCGCCGCGCCAAGATGTCCCCCGCTGCCGGCGGGCAGATTTCCAGGCTGCGTGTGAAGAAAGGTGAACGCGTCAAGCGCGGACAAATACTGCTGGAGTTGTGGGACGAAGATCTGCACGCTCAGGAACAACTGGCCCAGGATCAACTCAGGACCTCCACATCGCGGGTGCAGGAAGTGTGCAGTCTGGCCGAGGCCGCGCAGCGCGATGCCGTGCGCTCGCAAGAGTTAAAGGAAAAGGGCTTCATCTCGGCGCAGCAACTGGATCGTTCTTTGACCGATGCGCAGTCGCGCAAGGCTTCCTGCGAAGGGGCTCGCAACGATATCGAGCAGAGCCGTTCGCGTATCGCGGTCGCTCGTGCCGGGTTGGATCGCATGGTGTTGCGTGCCCCCTTCAGTGGCGTTGTGGCAGACATCAGCGGTGAACTTGGTGAGTTCTCAACGCCTTCCCCGCCGGGTATCCCTACGCTGCCCGCGATCGATTTGATCGATGACAGCTGCATGTATGTCAGCGCGCCGATAGATGAGGTGGATGCCTCGGCGGTAAGGGTGGGTCAGAGCAGCCGCATTACGCTGGATGCGATCAAGGGCCGCCACTTTGCGGGCAAGGTAAAACGCATCGCTCCCTATGTGCTCGACCTGGAAAAGCAGGCGCGTACGGTAGAGGTGGAAGTGGAATTCACCACACGGCCGCAGGATGAAAATCTGCTGGTTGGATACAGCGCGGATATCGAGATTGTGCATAACGTGCATGAGCAGGTGCTGCGCATTCCCACGCAGACACTGTTGGAAGGCAAGCGGGTGTTGGCTTACAGGGCGGATGGCGCGCTGGAAGAGCGCACGCTTGGCACCGGTCTTGCCAACTGGGAGTTCACTGAAATTCTCTCTGGCCTGAAGGAAGGCGAGCAGATTGTGTCCTCCCTGGATCGTGCCGGCGTGAAAGCCGGCGTGCGTGTGCAGCCTGAAGTGGCTCAGCCTGCCAAATGATTGAGTTCAGCGATGTCAGCCGCAATTTCACGGTCGGTGACCAGCAGGTGCAGGCGTTGCGCAATATCAACCTGACCCTGGGCGCGGGAGAATATGTTTCCATCATGGGGCCGTCCGGCTCCGGTAAGTCCACCCTGCTTAACCTGATAGGCTTGCTGGACAGGCCCAGTTCCGGGGTTTATAAACTCGACGGCATGGATGTCACCACGCTGGATGACGAGCAGCAGGCGCGGGTCAGGCGCGAGAAGGTCGGTTTCGTGTTCCAGTCGTTTCATCTGGTGCCGCGCCTGACTGCGGCGATGAACATCGAGCTGCCGCTGATCCTGGCTGGCGTGGCCGCTGAAGAACGCAAGACGCGCGTAAAGCAGCTGCTGCAGAACTACGGTCTGGCTGATCGCGCCGACCACCGCCCCGACCAGCTTTCCGGCGGGCAACGCCAGCGTGTGGCGATTGCGCGCGCCACGATAATGCAGCCCAGCGTGCTGCTGGCCGACGAGCCGACCGGCAATCTGGACCGCACCACCGGCTGGGAAGTGCTGAAGCTGCTGGAAGGATTGCAGGATCAGGGGATCACGCTGGTGGTGGTGACCCATGATGCCGAGATCGGTGCGCGCGCCAAACGCCAGATCCACACGCTGGACGGGCGCATCCTTTCCGACGCACAACGCGCGTAATGAAACTCACCGACACCTTGCAGTTCGCTTCCGGCAGCCTGCGCGGCAGCCCGACGCGCACCCTGTTGATGATACTGGCGATGTCCATCGGCGTGGCCGCGGTGGTGGTGCTCACGGCCCTGGGCGAGGGCGCACGCCGCTATGTGGTCAACCAGTTCGCATCATTAGGCACCAACCTCGTCATCGTGCTGCCGGGACGCACCGAAACGGCTGGTATCGGCCCCGGCATGCTGCTGGGGCAGGTTCCGCGCGAAATCTCGCTGGACGATGCCGAGGCGATCCTGCGCAGCCGTGCCGTCAAACGCATCGCGCCGTTGACCGTCGGCTCCGCCACGCTGTCGCGCGATGCGCTGAACCGCGAAGTGGTGGTGCTGGGTTCCACCTCCGAACTGCTGGAAGTGCGCCACATGAACATAGGCGTGGGTAAATTCCTGCCACCGGGTGACATCCACGAGAGCGCCTCCGTATGCGTGCTGGGTAACCAGATGAAGCGCGAACTGTTCGGCAACGAGCAGGCGGTGGGTGCATGGATCAGGCTGGGAGACCGGCGTTTCCGCGTCATCGGCGTACTGGCGACGCAGGGCGAATCCATGGGCATGCGCACTGACGAGCTGGTCATCGTGCCGGTCGCCTCAGCGCATCAGCTGTTCAATACTTCCGGCCTGTTCCGCATCCTGATCGAAGCCAAGAGCCGCGAAACCATCGAACAAGCCAAGCATGACGCGGAAGAGATCATGTTCCAGCGCCACAGCGGCGAGAAGGACGTGACGGTGATTACGCAAGACGCGGTGCTCGCCACCTTCGACCGCATTCTCACCGCGCTGACCATGGCGGTGGGCGGGATCGCCGCGATCAGCCTGGCGGTGGCGGGGGTGCTGATCATGAATGTGATGCTGATCGCCGTAGCGCAACGCGTCCGGGAGATCGGCCTGCTCAAGGCCTTGGGCGCACCACCTGCACAGATACGCCAATTGTTCTTCGCCGAAGCGGCGCTGCTTTCCATCATCGGCAGCATCGCCGGGCTGGTGCTGGGCTATGCGGGCAGCATGATCATCGCGCAGATATATCCCAGCCTGCCGGTGTCGCCGCCCTGGTGGGCGGTGCTGGCGGCCTGTGGCACGGCGCTGGTCACCGGCATCCTGTTCAGCGTGTGGCCAGCGCGGCGTGCGGCGCGGCTCGATCCGGTGGCGGCATTGGCCGGCAGGTGACGCCCATGTTCTTCCGCGACTTCCTGACCCTCGCCAGCTCCAGCTTCCTCAGTTACCGGATGCGCAGCTTCCTTACCGGGCTGGGTATCGCCATCGGCATCGCGGCCGTCATTCTGCTCACCTCCATCGGTGAGGGGCTGCACCAGTTCGTGCTGTCCGAGTTCTCTCAGTTCGGCACCAACATCGTCTCCATCCAGCCGGGCAAAACGCAGACGCATGGCGGCAATGCCGGCGTGTTCGGTTCTACCAGGCAGCTTTCGCTGGATGATGCCGAGTCACTGCGACACTTGCCTTACGTCGAGAACGTCAACCCGAGTGTGATGGGCAACGCCGAACTGCGTGCCAATGGCAAGACGCGCCGCACCACCGTGTTTGGCGAAGGGCGCGATTTCGCCCGGGCATTCACCATGAAAGTGCAGAGCGGCAGCTTCTGGACGGATGAAGACAACGAACAGGCGCGCGCCTTCGTCGTGTTGGGCAGCAAAGTGCGGCAGGAGCTCTTCGCCGGGCAGAACCCGCTTGGCAGTTATCTGCGCGTGGGCGGACAACGCTATCGCGTGGTCGGCGTGATGGAGTCTAAAGGACAGGTGCTCGGCCTCGATCTGGACGATTCCGTGTTTATCCCGGCCGCGCGCGCGATGGAATTGCTCAACCGTTCGGGGCTGATAGAAGTGCAAGTGAGCTACCGCGCCAGTGTCGATGTGAATGAGGTGATACGCCTCGTCACCGAGCGACTGAAGGAACGGCACGGGCGCGAAGACTTCACCATCATCTCGCAAGAGCAGGCACTCGAAGTGCTGGGCTCGGTGCTCGATGTCATCACCTTCGCCGTCGGCGCGCTCGGCGGCATCTCGCTCCTGGTGGGGGCTGTCGGCATTCTCACCATCATGACCATGGCCGTCACCGAACGTACCGCCGAGATCGGCTTGCTGCGGGCGTTGGGGGCACGCGAACAACAGGTGTTGCTGCTGTTTCTGGGCGAGGCGATCATGCTGTCTGCCTTGGGTGGTGTGCTGGGGTTGCTTATCGGCATCGGCGTGGCGCAGGGTTTGCACTGGTTGTTCCCGGCCATGCCGGTGCACACGCCCTGGTTTTTTGCCGTGCTGGCGGAATGCAGCGCCGTGCTGATCGGGCTGCTTGCCGGAGTCATGCCTGCGCGCCGTGCGGCACTCATGAACCCGGTTGAAGCTTTGCGCGCCGAATAATTTGAGCGTTGCGAATTTTGTGCTCATTGTTGCTTGTGTAATTTCATCGTAAATGCGGAAAACAGGATTGATGGAATGAGCAGGCTGGCCAAGCCTGGAATAAATAACAAGCGGGAGTGACAAACTGAAAATGCTAACTTTCTTAAGCGTGGCGTTTTTGATTTACGCATGGCATGCATATCTATGCTCTCGGCAAGGTGTGGCTGGCTTTCCCGCATTCACTCGCATTCGGCTCGGCGCTGGTTTTTTGGGGGCTCGTCATGACCTTGTCGCCGTTTATGCTCTGGTTCCTGGCAAGGCAGAACTGGTACACGGCAAGCGCTGTTATTTCCTGGGTGGCTTATCTGTGGATGGGATTCCTGTTTCTGTTTTGCTCGGTCTTTCTGCTGTTCGACCTGGGCCATGCCCTGGTGACGCTTCTAGGTTAACCCTGCTCCAGTTCGCTCCCTCTGGTCGCTGGGACGCGCCTGCGGCGCGCCCCTTGTATCTTACCTCCCACTCAGAAATGCAACGGAACTCGAGGGTCAAACTCGAGGGTCAGATACCTTACATTTGACATGCAAAATGTAAGGCCCTGAGGGCGCAGGATCGAGTCCGGAATCAATCAGGGCGCCAGTAGGAGACGAGTTGAGCATGGCCGCTAACGATACCGCATACGAAAGTCGAGAGCATGTGTTTCTGGATAACCCGGCTGTTCAGCGCGCCATATCAACCATGTTAAACTTCACCCGAACTTGCTGCGCCCATCTGGCATGATCACCTGATATGATTTTCGGAAACCTCCATGAATATTCTTCTGATTGAAGATAACCGTGATCTCGCAACCAC
>JANYJE010000036.1 GCA_025408405.1 Nitrosomonadales bacterium
GCGGCAACTGGGCAAGGATGTGGAACTGGAATTGTCGGGTGAAACAACCGAAATCGACAAAACCATGATCGAAGACCTCAACGATCCGCTGGTGCATCTGGTGCGCAATGCGGTAGACCACGGCGTGGAAAGTGCGGAGCAGCGCGCCGCCTCGGGCAAGCCCAGCAAAAGTATAGTTCAGCTCAGCGCGCGCCAGGAAGGCGATCACATCCTCATCACCATTACCGATGATGGGCGCGGCATGAGCCCTGAAGTGTTGCGCAACAAAGCCGTGCAGAAAGGACTGATTACAGCCGAGGAAGCCAGCGCGCTAAGTGAAGACCAGAGTCTCAATCTGGTCTTCATGCCAGGCTTTTCGACCAAGGATGAAATTTCCAGCGTGTCAGGCCGTGGCGTCGGCATGGATGTGGTGAATACCAACATTCAAAAGCTCAATGGCACGATCGAAATTAAATCCGTGCCTGGCAAAGGTTCAATGTTTGTCATTATCCTGCCGCTGACGCTGGCGATCCTGCCGGTGTTGCTGGTGCGTCTGAGCGATCAGCCGTTTGCGGTGCCGCTGTCCATGGTGCGCGAAATCATGTCGGTAGAAGCCGAAGGACAGCAGCTGATCTCCGGTAAACCCACCATGGTCGTGCGTGGCGAAGTACTGCCGGTATTGTCACTGGCCAGGCTAATCGGCTGGGAGGAGTCCGGCAAATCCGAAGTTGGCGTGCTGATGCAGATGGGCAGCTACAGCTTCATCCTGACAGCGGACGGCTTTGACGGTCATGACGACGTGGTGATCAAATCGCTGGACACCTTCCGTCCCAAGGGCGTGGCAGGCGTAACCATGTCCAGCGAAGGAAAGATAGTAATGATACTGGACGTTAAAGAATTGCTCACGTAGCCCAGCCCCTAGGTAAGAAGAGATCATGAAAAATATATCCAGAAGAATAATGCTTCCGCTGCTGGGAAAACAGCAAGGCAAAAGCGCAATCCTGCTGATGGCAGGCATTGCAATACCAGCCCTCTTGCTGCACTGGGTTTTATCTGACATAGGCCAGACCTGGGTAGCCATGCTGGTGCACAGTTCAATTACCATGCTGGCATTATTCATTGCATGGCTGATGTTATCCGGTGCAGCCAAAAGTGAATCGGGAAGGCAAATTCAACAGGAAGCACAACAACAGAGCGCGGTCGAAAGCGTGCTGATGCAGACGCACCCGCAATTTTCCACGCATTTTGCGGGTGCCAGTGGCGACCTGGATCAGGTACAGGCATTGCTGGCGGATGCGATAGAAAAACTGCTGGACAGTTTTAGCGGTATGCAGAGCCTGATCAAAAGCCAGCAGAAAACTGCACTGAGTCTGGTAGGCGCTAATGTGGCAAATCATGACAGCACTGAGACAGGAGATTTTCTGGCTGAAATTTCAGCCACATTCCAGCAACTGATTGTCACCATCGTCAACAACAGCAAGGTGGGACTTGAGTTGGTTGAAAAGATGGATGTCGTTACTGAAAAAGTGGGCGAGATATTGGCCGTGCTGGCCGACATTGACGGTATCGCCAAACAGACCAATCTGCTGGCGCTGAATGCAGCGATCGAAGCGGCGCGCGCGGGCGAGTATGGCCGGGGCTTTGCGGTGGTGGCGGACGAAGTACGCAAACTGTCGAGCCGCTCCGAGCAATTCAGCCAACAGATACGCACCACCGTCAGCGGCGTGAAAGAGGCCATCAGCACGGCGGAGGGCTCGATCGAACAAATGGCCTCGCTCGATATGGGCTTCGCCGTGGAGTCGAAGCAAAAAGTGCGCGAGGCACTGGATCGCGCGCAAAAGATAAATGCAGATATGGCAGTCGTTATTGCACAACAGTCCGACATCGCGCGTGAAGTAGATGTAGTCGTAGGCCGTGCTATTTCCTCACTGCAGTTTCAGGACATGGTCGGGCAATTGCTGCAGCACTCCAATACACGCATCAACAGCATGAAATCGGCATGGCACCGCATGGGCGACTGGTCAAAAGAAGCGTCGCAAGGGCGCGCCGCATCACCTGATAAAATTGACAAAATGCGCGCTGAAATTGGTGATATTTTTTCCAAAGCCGATACTTTGGGTGCGCGCAATCCGGTGCGTCAGGAAAAAATGGCAACCGGCGATATTGATTTGTTCTAGGAACTTGTTTGGTTTGGCAGGTCGATTTTACCCAAAGGGCACAAGAACCCCTGCGGGGTAACCCGACCTACAGTATAAAATGCAGGAAAATTATTTTAGGGGTAATGGTGATGGCAAAAACGATATTAAGTGTGGACGACTCCAATTCAATACGGCAGATGGTGTCCTTTACCCTGAAGGGCGCCGGTTACGAAGTGATCGAGGCGGCAGATGGCCAGGAAGGCCTGGACAAAGCCAAAGCCAAAACGGTAGACCTGGTGCTCACCGACCAGAACATGCCGCGCATGGATGGCATAACGATGATCAAGGCATTGCGTGCCATGCCCTCGTACAAAAGCGTGCCGATATTAATGCTGACGACAGAATCCGGTGACGCGATGAAAGGCGAAGGGAAAGCGGCCGGGGCAACCGGCTGGATCGTCAAGCCGTTTGACCCGGCAAAACTGCTGGAAGTGGTTAAAAAAGTGATTGGGTAAATCTCCGTAGGTCGGGTTTCAACCCGACATTGCTAAATATCCGTAGGTCGGGTTTTAACCCGACAATGCTAAATATCCGTAGGT
>JANYJE010000037.1 GCA_025408405.1 Nitrosomonadales bacterium
GAGATGGTGATGCCGGGCGACAACGTATCCGTTACCGTCAACCTGATCGCCCCGATTGCGATGGAAGAAGGTCTGCGCTTCGCGATTCGCGAAGGCGGTCGTACCGTGGGCGCGGGTGTGGTTGCCAAGATTATTGCGTAATCCCCGGGCTCGGGCGTAATGCCCGTGCTCTGGTGAAATAGAAGTGAAACTGTAAAAAATAGTGTGCAGCGAGACCTCGTCTCGCTGTATAATATTTCGCTCTTTAATCTGCGGTCGTGTTTAGGCTGCCATAAGTTGAGAAAATAATATGCAAAGTCAGAAAATTCGCATTCGTCTGAAAGCGTTCGATTACCGCCTGATTGACCAGTCTGCATCGCAGATTGTGGATACTGCCAAGCGTACTGGTGCCGTTGTAAAAGGTCCGATTCCCTTGCCTACAAAAATTGAGCGTTTTGATGTGCTGCGCTCGCCGCATGTGAACAAGACATCGCGCGATCAGTTTGAGATTCGTACTCACTTGCGCATGATGGATATTATTGATCCAACCGAGAAAACAGTGGATGCGCTGATGAAGCTTGATTTGCCTGCTGGTGTGGATGTGGAAATCAAGTTGCAGTAATAAAGTGAAATAATTGTCGTTTGTAGTGCCAAGATCGGTCGACCAATTGTAGTCGGCCCCTTAATAAAGGAAATAAAAAATGAGCTTAGGACTTGTCGGTCGCAAGATTGGCATGACCCGCATTTTTACTGACGACGGAGTATCGTTGCCGGTAACTGTGCTGGACGTGTCCAATAATCGCATTACCCAATTCAAAAATGCCGCTACAGATGGATACAGCGCAGTGCAAGTTGCGTTTGGCATTCGTCGTGCAAGTCGCGTAACCAAGGCGGCTGCAGGTCATTTTGCGAAAGCAGGTGTTGAGGCGGGTAGTGTTTTGAAAGAATTTACTGCCACTCCAGAGCAGGTCGCCGCATTGCAGGCGGGCGGCAAGGTTGGTGTGGATATGTTCCAGGTGGGTCAGAAAGTTGACGTGACTGGCGTGACGATTGGTAAGGGTTACGCGGGTACCATCAAGCGTCACCACTTTAAATCCGGGCGTGCTTCCCACGGTAACTCGAAATCACATAACGTACCGGGCTCTATCGGTATGGCGCAGGATCCTGGTCGCGTATTTCCAGGTAAGCGTATGACAGGTCATCTGGGTGACGTGCAGCGTACTGTGCAAAATCTCAAAATTGTTCGTATTGATGCTGACCGCCAGCTGCTGTTGGTGATGGGTGCTGTTCCCGGCTCCAAGGGCGGTAATGTGGTCGTGCGTCCGGCAGTGAAGGCAGGTGCATAATGGAAATTAAAGTCATTAACGCAAACGGTAAGGCGGCTGCAAGCATGACCGCTTCAGACGATCTGTTTGGTCGTGAATATAACGAAGCGCTGATTCATCAGCTGGTTACCGCATATCAGGCCAATGCTCGTTCCAGCAACAGCAAGCAAAAGGGACGCAGCGAGATCGCCAAGAGTACCCGCAAGCCATGGGCGCAGAAGGGTACCGGACGCGCTCGCTCGGGTATGGCATCCAGCCCGTTGTGGCGCGGCGGCGGTAAGATTTTCCCGAACTCCCCGGATCAGAATTACACCCAGAAAATCAATCGCAAGATGTATCGCGCTGGTGTTGCTTCCATTCTGTCGCAACTGGTGCGCGAAGGGCGTCTGACTGTTGTGGACGATCTGGCTTTGGAGGCTCCCAAGACCAAATTGCTGGCGCAAAAAATGAAGGTTATGGGATTTGACTCTGATCGCGTGCTGATCATCACCGATAACCTGGATGAGAATCTGTACCTGTCTTCGCGCAACCTGGCGAATGTTCTGGTGCTGGAAGCTCATCAGGCAGACCCTGTCAGTCTGGTGCGTTTTCCCAAGGTGTTGGTAACACGCAACGCAATGGCAAAAATTGAGGAGTTGCTGGCATGAGCGCACAAAATTTCAACCAAGAACGTTTGATGAATGTTTTGCTTGCTCCGCAGATTTCAGAGAAGGCGACCTACGTTGCCGAGAAAAATGAGCAGGTAATTTTTAGAGTTGTTTCCGATGCAACAAAACCTGAAATCAAGGCGGCTGTTGAGCTGTTGTTCAAGGTGAGCGTGGATAACGTTCAAGTGGCCAACGTCAAGGGCAAGCAAAAGCGCTTTGGCAAGTTCATGGGTAGTCGCAAGGACTGGAAGAAGGCATATGTTTGCCTGGCGCCTGGTCAGGAAATTAATTTTGCTGCTAGTGAGCAAGGGTAAATATCATGGCACTGATTAAACTTAAACCAACCTCTCCAGGGCGTCGCGCCGTAGTGCGCGTAGTCAATCCTGATTTGCATAAGGGTAAGCCCCATGCAGCTCTGGTTGAGAAGAAAAACCGCACGGCTGGCCGCAACCATAATGGCCATATCACTGTACGCCACATGGGCGGCGGTCATAAGAAGAGCTACCGTATCGTCGATTTCAAGCGCGACAAGGACGGTATCCCGGCTGTTGTCGAGCATCTGGAATACGATCCGAACCGCACGGCACATATTGCACTGTTGTGCTATGCCGACGGCGAGCGCCGCTACATCATTGCTCCCAAGAGCGTGGCAGTGGGCGCGCAGCTGATGAGCGGCTCCGAGGCTCCGATCAAGGCCGGCAATACTTTGCCGTTGCGCAATATACCGGTCGGTTCGACCATACACTGCATCGAGATGTTGCCCGGCAAGGGCGCGCAACTGGCCCGCTCTGCGGGTGCATCCGTGCAATTGCTGGCTCGCGAGGGAAGTTATGCGCAATTGCGTTTGCGTTCCGGCGAGATTCGCAAGGTGCACATTGAGTGCCGCGCGACTATCGGCGAGGTCGGCAATGGCGAGCATTCATTGCGCTCCATCGGCAAGGCTGGTGCAAATCGCTGGCGCGGAATTCGCCCGACCGTTCGCGGTGTGGTGATGAACCCGATTGATCACCCGCATGGTGGTGGTGAAGGTAAAACTGCAGCTGGCCGTAATCCGGTTAGCCCATGGGGTGTGCCGGCCAAGGGCTTCCGCACTCGTCGCAACAAGCGCACTAGCAGCATGATTGTGCGTCGTCGCTTTCAGGTTTAAGGGGTAAAACATGGCACGTTCCATTAAAAAAGGTCCATTCGTTGACGCGCACTTGTTGAAGAAGGTTGAGGCTGTGCGCGCTACCAGCGACAAGCGCCCGGTTAAAACCTGGTCTCGTCGCTCCACTGTAATGCCGGATTTTGTAGGATTGACGATTGCCGTGCATAACGGCAAGCAGCATATCCCGGTGTATATTTCTGAAAATATGGTAGGGCATAAGCTCGGCGAATTTTCATTGACACGCACCTTCAAAGGTCACGCTGCTGATAAAAAAGCGGCTAAGAAATAAGGAGGCATGATGAGCACAACAGCTGTAGTAAAAGGTGTTCGCCTGTCGGCACAAAAAGGTCGGCTAGTCGCGGATCAGATTCGAGGCTTGCCAGTTGATAGGGCTTTGCAAATTTTGGCATTCAGCCCGAAAAAGGGCGCTGTCATTATCAAGAAGGGTTTGGAATCTGCAATCGCCAATGCCGAACACAATGATGGTGCGGATATTGACGAATTGAAGGTGCAAACTATTTATGTGGATAAGGGCACGTCTCTCAAACGCATGATGGCTCGCGCCAAAGGTCGTGGCAACGGTATCGAGAAGCAAACCTGCCACATTACGATTACCGTCGGGAGCTAAGCAGATATGGGACAGAAAATTCATCCAATCGGTTTCCGGTTGAGCGTACTAAAAAACTGGACTTCCAAGTGGTATGCGAACAGTGGCAATTTTTCTGAGCTGTTGCTCAAGGATATTGAAGTTCGCGCTTACCTGAAGAAGAAACTGGCTGGCGCCATGGTTTCCAAGATTGTCATCGAGCGTCCTGCCAAAAATGCCAAGATCACAATTTATTCGGCGCGTCCGGGTGTGGTTATCGGCAAGAAGGGCGAAGACATCGAATCTCTGCGCAATGAGTTGAAGAAGCGCATGGGGTTGCCTGACGTTGCTCTGAATATCGAAGAGGTGCGCAAGCCTGAGATTGACGCTCAGTTGATTGCCGATTCAATTACTCAGCAGCTGGAAAAACGCATTATGTTCCGCCGCGCCATGAAGCGCGCTATGCAAAACGCAATGCGTTTGGGTGCTCAGGGTATCAAGATCATGAGCTCTGGCCGTCTCAACGGAATTGAAATCGCTCGTACTGAATGGTATCGCGAAGGCCGTGTGCCATTGCATACTTTGCGCGCTGATATCGATTACGGTACGTCTGAAGCGCTGACAACCTACGGTTTGATCGGTGTTAAGGTGTGGGTCTATAAAGGTGAGCATACCGGTGTGCAGGAAGTTGTTGCGCCAGTCGCTGAACCGGAAAAGAGAGTAAGAAAGTCGGGGGCAAAACATGCTACAGCCAGCTAGAAGAAAATACCGCAAAGAGCAAAAAGGCCGTAATACCGGCATTGCCACTCGCGGAAATAAGGTAAGTTTTGGTGAATTCGGTCTCAAGGCCGTGGGTCGCGGCCGATTGACTGCGCGTCAGATTGAAGCGGCTCGCCGTGCAATGACGCGCCACATCAAGCGCGGTGGCCGTATCTGGATTCGTATATTCCCGGATAAGCCTATTTCTCAAAAACCGGCTGAAGTGCGTATGGGTAACGGCAAGGGTAATCCTGAGTACTATGTGGCCGAGATTCAGCCAGGTAAAATGTTGTACGAAATGGATGGTGTGGATGAGGTGTTGGCGCGCGAAGCTTTCCGTTTGGCTTCAGCAAAATTGCCAATTGCCACAACATTTGTAATTAGACAGGTAGGGTCATAATCATGAATGCAAGCGAACTGAAAGCTAAATCTGCTGCTGATTTGCAGTCGGAGTTGCTGTCTTTAACTAAGGCGCAATTTGGCCTGCGTATGCAGGTGGCCACTCAACAGTTGAGTAATACCAGTCAGCTGCGTAAAGTGCGTCGTGATATTGCTCGAGTAAAAACCATAATGACCGAGAAGGGTGCGCAGTCATGAATGCAGCAAAACTGAATCGTACCCTGACGGGTACAGTGGTAAGCGACAAGATGGACAAGACGGTAACGGTCTTGATTGAGCGCAAGACCAAGCATCCGGTGTTGGGGAAAATCATTCGTGTGTCCAAGAAATATCACGCGCATGACGAAAACAACGAGTGTCATGAAGGTGACGTTGTTGTAATTGAAGAGTGTCGCCCAATTGCTAAAACAAAGAGTTGGCGTGTGTCTAAGCTGGTTGAAAAGTCACAGGCAGTTTAACTGGAAATTCCGCTTGTGCTTTTCTGCAAGCGTGACTATAATGCGCGGCTTCGTTTCACCGTCGCTTGCGGCGGCCTAACCCGAACGGGTTCCAAAACTAGCCGCCCTGAGCGGATAAAGTTGGAGATTTAAAAATGATACAAATGCAGTCTGTTTTGAATGTTGCCGACAATACTGGCGCCCGCTCTGTCATGTGCATCAAGGTGCTTGGTGGCTCAAAGCGCCGCTATGCGGCTATCGGTGACGTGATTAAAGTGAGCATCAGGGATGCTGCGCCACGTTCCCGTGTGAAAAAGGGCGATGTGTACAGTGCGGTGGTTGTGCGTACTGCGAAGGGTGTGCGTCGTGCGGATGGTTCGTTGATTAAGTTTGACGGCAACGCTGCGGTTTTGCTGAATGCCAAATTGGAGCCGATTGGTACGCGTATTTTTGGACCGGTTACTCGTGAGTTGCGCACTGAGCGCTTTATGAAAATTGTGTCGCTGGCACCAGAAGTGCTGTAACGCAGTTAAGGAAAAATCATGCGTAAGATTAAAAAAAATGATGATGTGATAGTCATTGCTGGCAAGGACAAGGGTAGTCGTGGCAGTGTGCTGCGTGTGCTGGAAGACAAATTGCTGGTGAGTGGCGTGAACAAGGTCAAGAAGCACCAAAAGCCGAATCCGGTTAAGGGTGTGAGTGGCGGTATTGTAGAAATGGAGATGCCAATTCACGTTTCTAATATTGCTATCTACAACGCGTCCACCAAAAAGGCGGATCGCATTGGTACTAAGTTTCTGGAAGACGGTCGCAAAGTGCGCGTGTTTAAGTCCAGTGGCGAAGTGATTGCTTAAGGGGTAAGAGAGCATGGCTCGTTTGTACGATTACTACAAAGATACAGTGGCAAAAGAAATGATGGCCAAGTTTGGCTATAAGTCTGTCATGGAGGTGCCGCGTATTGAGAAGATCACCCTGAATATGGGGGTGGGCGAAGCGGTGGCAGACAAGAAGGTGATGGACCACGCTGTGGGCGATATGCAGAAGATCGCTGGTCAGAAGCCTGTTGTTACCAAATCCAAAAAATCGATTGCTGGTTTCAAGATTCGTCAGGATTACCCTGTCGGTTGCAAAGTGACATTGCGTCGTGAACGCATGTATGAATTTCTGGATCGTCTGGTAACAATTGCGATTCCTCGTATTCGCGACTTCCGCGGAATTTCTGGTAAGTCTTTTGACGGTCGTGGTAACTACAACATGGGCGTTAAAGAGCAGATCATTTTTCCAGAGATTGAATATGACAAGATTGATGCGTTGCGCGGGATGAATATAACCATCACGACAAGCGCGAAGTCTGACGAAGAGGCGCGTGCCCTTTTGTTAGCGTTCAAATTCCCATTGAAAAACTGAGGGTAGCATGGCTAAGACATCTTTGATTAACCGTGAGCAAAAGCGTCGCGATACAGTAAAGAAATTTGCTGCAAAGCGCGCGGAGCTGATGGCAATTATCACTAACAGCAAATTGAGTGAGGAGGAGCAGTTCGCTGCTCGTCAAAAATTGCAGGCGTTGCCGCGCAACTCGAGCCCGGTTCGTTTGCGTAACCGTTGTGCGCTGACGGGTCGTCCACGTGGTGTGTTTAGCAAGTTTGGTTTGGGTCGTATCAAGTTGCGTGAATACGCAATGCGCGGCGAAATCCCTGGTGTAGTCAAGGCAAGCTGGTAAGGGTGAATTTATGAGTATGAGTGATCCAATCGCCGATATGCTGACGCGAATTCGTAATGCGCAGATGGCGGAAAAAGTAACCGTTGTAATGCCTTCTTCTAAATTGAAAGTGGCGCTGGCTAAGGTGCTGCATGATGAAGGCTACGTGGAAGGCTTCAAAGTTGCCGACAATGATGGGAAGCCTGTCCTGGAGATCGGTCTCAAGTATTACGCCGACCGTCCTGTGATAGAAAAAATCCAGCGAGTAAGTCGGCCGGGGCTGCGTGTATACAAGGGGAGTGAAGATATCCCCGCGGTCATGAATGGCTTGGGTGTGGCTATTGTATCCACCTCTAAAGGTTTAATGACTGATCGCAAAGCTCGCGCCAATGGAATTGGTGGCGAAGTTTTGTGCATCGTAGCGTAGAGGTAAAAATGTCTAGAGTCGCTAAAAATCCAATTGCGCTGCCGGCGGGTGTTGATGTTGTCCTGGCTGCGAACCAAGTTTCAATGAAGGGCCCATTGGGTACCTTGAAGCAGGCGTTGAGCAGCGATGTTGCTGTGGAGCGTCAGGGCGATGCCCTTTTGTGCAAGGCTACCAATGATTCAATGCAATCCAATGCTATGTCTGGAACAATTCGCGCGCTGTTGGCGAACATGGTTGTCGGCGTAACAAAGGGTTTCGAGCGCAAGCTGACCCTGGTGGGTGTGGGTTACCGTGCTCAAGCTGCGGGTGATACGTTGAACCTTTCGCTAGGTTTTTCGCATCCAGTAGTGCATAAAATGCCGGCTGGCGTCAAGGTGGCAACGCCTAGCCAAACCGAAATCGTGTTGACTGGTTCCGACAAGCAGCAGGTCGGTCAGGTCGCAGCTGAAATCCGTGCTTATCGCCAGCCTGAGCCATACAAGGGCAAGGGTGTGCGTTATACGGATGAAGTTGTGATCCTGAAAGAAACCAAGAAGAAATAATTGAGGCGAATATGTTGAACAAGAAAGAAGCGCGTCAGCGCAGAGCACGCAAAACCCGTGCAAAAATTGCTGAGCAAAAGACTGTCCGTTTAGCTATTAATCGCACTAATCAGCACATTTATGCGCAGGTTATTTCTGCTTGTGGCAGTAAGGTGCTTGTCAGCGCTTCAACATTGGAGGCTGATGTGCGTAAAGTGGTTGGCAACGGTGGTAATGCTGCAGCTGCAGCGGCTGTTGGCAAGCGCATTGCTGAAAAGGCAAAGAGTGCGGGTATTGTTGCTCTTGCATTTGATCGTTCAGGTCACAAATATCATGGTCGCATTAAAGCGCTGGCTGAAGCCGCGCGCGAGCATGGCTTGCAGTTCTAAGTTGGGGTAAATCATGGCTAAAGCGCAAGGAAAAATGCAGCAACAAGAAGATCGTGGTGATGGCCTCATTGAAAAAATGATCGCAGTAAACCGTGTGACCAAGGTTGTAAAGGGTGGTCGCATTATGGGTTTTGCGGCCTTGACCGTGGTTGGTGATGGCGATGGTCGCATCGGCATGGGGAAGGGTAAGTCAAAAGAGGTTCCAGTTGCCGTGCAAAAGGCAATGGAAGAGTCGCGTCGCAAGATGGTCAAGGTAAACCTCAAGAACGGAACACTGCACCACGCGGTAATTGGCCGTCATGGTGCTGCAAAAGTAATCATGATGCCGGCATCGGAAGGTACCGGGATTATTGCTGGCGGCGCTATGCGTGCGGTATTTGAGGCGGTTGGTGTGCATAACATTCTGGCCAAGTGCATTGGGTCCAGCAACCCATACAATGTTGTACGCGCCACATTGAACGGTCTGCAAGCTTTGAACTCACCTGCTGAAATTGCTGCTAAACGCGGCAAGAGCGTTGAAGAAATTACGGAGTAGTCATGGCACAAGCTAAAAAACTCAAGGTTACGCTGGTCAAAAGCGTGATTGGCACCAAGGAATCGCATCGCGCATGTGTGCGAGGGTTGGGGTTGCGCCGCCTGAATCACACTGTAGAGGTGGAAGATACTGCAGCTGTGCGCGGCATGATTAATAAAGTGTTTTACCTGGTCAAGTGGGAGGCATAATGGAACTCAATCAAATTAAGCCTGCTGAAGGTTCGAAACACGCCAAGCGTCGTGTTGGTCGTGGTATCGGTTGTGGTTTGGGCAAGACTTGCGGCCGCGGGCATAAAGGCCAGAAGTCGCGCTCCGGCGGCTTTCATAAAGTCGGTTTTGAAGGTGGTCAGATGCCACTGCAACGCCGTTTGCCGAAGCGCGGATTTGTCTCGCTGACGCGCGACGATACGGCGCAAGTACGTTTGTCTGATCTGCAAAAAATGCCGGTTGACACCATTGATTTGTTGGCCTTGAAGCAGGCGGGTTTGGTTTCTGCTCGTGCGCTGACAGCTAAAGTGGTTCTGGCTGGTGAGATCAAGCGTGCTGTCAAGCTGCAAGGTCTGTCACTAACTAAAGGCGCTCGTGCCGCAGTGGAAGCTGCCGGTGGCAGCATCGCTGAATAAGGGTAGTCTGTGAACGCTGTCGCCAAAGGTGTTAAGAACGGTAAGTACGGTGATTTAAGTCAGCGTCTTTGGTTTTTGCTCGCTGCTTTAGTTGTGTACCGTATAGGTGCGCACATACCGGTTCCGGGAATTGATCCGGTTGTGCTTGCTGATTTGTTCAAGTCTCAGAAAGGCGGCATCCTGGGCATGTTTAACATGTTTTCGGGCGGCGCTTTGTCTCGCTTCACGATTTTTGCATTGGGGATCATGCCGTATATTTCGGCATCCATCATTATGCAGCTGGCCACAATTGCGGTGCCGCATTTGGAGCAGTTGAAGAAAGATGGCGATGCCGGGCGGCGTAAGATTACTCAGTACACACGCTATGGAACCTTGGTTCTGGCGTTGTTTCAGGCTTATGGTATTTCGGTGGCGCTGCAGTCTCAGGCCGGGTTGGTTCCACACCCCGGTGCTATGTTTCAGATGACCACTGTGATTACTTTGGTGACGGGTACTCTGTTCTTGATGTGGTTGGGAGAGCAGATTACAGAGCGCGGTTTGGGTAATGGTATATCGCTGATCATTTTTGCGGGTATTGCAGCGGGTTTGCCTAATGCGATTGGCAGTACGCTTGAGCTGGCTCGTACTGGTGCTTTCTCTATACCATTTGTTTTGACATTGATTATTGGCGCCTTTGCAATCACTGCGCTGGTTGTGTTTGTTGAGCGTGGCCAACGCAAAATTCTGGTGAATTACGCAAAGCGCCAAGTTGGAAACAAGGTTTATGGTGGGCAAAGTTCTCATTTGCCACTGAAATTAAATATGGCTGGTGTGATACCACCGATTTTTGCATCGAGTATAATCCTGTTTCCCGCAACATTGGCAGGTTGGTTTGGTGCCGGTTCCGGTATGACTTGGTTGAAGGATGTCAGCGAGAAGCTGTCACCGGGTCAGCCCATCTATGTGATGTTTTATGCGGCTGCCATTATATTTTTCTGCTTCTTTTATACGGCGCTGGTATTTAGCCCAAAAGATACAGCTGATAATTTGAAAAAGAGTGGTGCTTTCTTGCCGGGAATCAGGCCTGGTGACCAAACTGCGCGCTACATTGAGAAAATCATGCTGCGCCTGACTATGGTGGGTGCGGTTTACATCACGCTGGTTTGTTTGTTGCCTGAGTTTCTGGTAGTGAAATGGAATGTGCCGTTTTACTTCGGCGGTACGTCACTGCTGATTCTGGTGGTGGTAACGATGGATTTTATGGCGCAGGTACAGTCTTACATGATGACGCATCAGTATGAAAACTTGTTGAAGAAGGCCAATTTTAAAGGCGGGTCAACGCGCTAATGGCTAAGGAAGACGTCATACAAATGCAGGGGGAGATTGTTGAATCCCTGCCAAATGCAACATTTCGGGTGAAATTGGAAAACGGCGTTATCGTACTAGGTCATATTTCGGGCAAGATGCGCATGCACTATATACGTATTCTCCCCGGTGACAAGGTAACTGTAGAGTTGACGCCATATGATTTGAGCCGAGCGCGCATCGTGTTCCGCGCCAAGTAGTTGTTTAAGGTATTGAGGAGAATGAAATGAAAGTCCAAGCATCTGTTAAAAAAGTTTGCCGTAACTGCAAAGTAATTCGTCGCAATCGAGTCGTTCGTGTGATCTGCACAACTGACCCGCGACACAAGCAACGCCAGGGTTGATTGAGTAAAAATCGCTGCTGGATGTTATAATTTTTGACTTTTTGAACGAATAGGGTAGCTGCATGGCTCGTATTGCCGGTGTAAACATTCCAAATCATCAACACGCAGTAATCGCATTGACTGCGATTTACGGGGTAGGCCTCACCCGCGCGCGCAAAATTTGCGCTTCTGCTGGTGTCGTTACCTCAACCAAAATCAAGGATATCAGCGATTCCGATATGGAAAAGCTGCGTGATGAGGTTGGCAAATTCACGGTTGAAGGTGATTTGCGTCGCGAAATCTCCATGAACATCAAGCGTCTGATGGACCTGGGTTGCTATCGCGGCTTGCGTCATCGCCGCGGCTTGCCTGTTCGTGGTCAGCGCACTCGCACCAACGCTCGTACTCGCAAGGGACCGCGCAAGTCCATTGCTGGTGCGAAGAAGTAATTTAATAGAGGAATTTGAGATATGGCTAAGACCAGCACGCGAGTGCGCAAAAAAGTCAAAAAGAACGTTGCTGAGGGAATTGCTCATGTCCACGCTTCTTTTAACAACACTATCGTGACAATCACCGATCGTCAGGGCAATGCCTTGGCGTGGTCCACCAGTGGTGGCAATGGTTTTAAAGGTTCACGTAAGAGCACGCCGTTTGCGGCTCAGATTGCTGCCGAACAGGCTGGCAAGGCTGCAGTGGAGTGCGGAGTAAAAAACCTGGAAGTGCGTATTAAGGGCCCAGGCCCTGGACGTGAGTCTGCGGTGCGTGCGCTGAATGCCGCTGGTTTCAAAATCACCAGCATTTCAGACATTACGCCGGTGCCGCACAACGGTTGCCGTCCGCCGAAAAAGCGTCGTATCTAAATATTTGGAGCATAGATCTTGGCTAGAAATCTTGATGCAAAGTGCCGTCAGTGTCGTCGTGAAGGCGAAAAGTTATTCCTGAAGGGCGATAAGTGTTTTACCGACAAGTGTGCGGTAGAACGTCGTGCGTATGCACCTGGTCAGCATGGACAGAAAAAGAATCAGCGTCAGTCTGAGTACGGCGGTCAATTGCGTGAAAAGCAAAAGGTGCGTCGTATTTACGGCATGATGGAACATCAATTCCGTTTGACTTACAAGCGTGCCGAGCAGGATCGCGGTATTACCGGCGAGAGCTTGCTGCAAATGCTGGAGTCACGTCTGGATAACGTTTCCTACCGTATGGGGTTTGGCGCATCGCGCTCCGAGGCTCGCCAGGTTGTGCGTCACAATTCGATTCTGGTAAATGGCAAGCGCGTAAACATTCCCTCATATCAGGTTCGCCCCGGTGATGTGGTTGAGGTTGCCGAAAAGTCACGCAATCAATTGCGTGTCAAGGCTGCGCTGCAGGCTGCTGAGCAACGTGGTTTCCCGGAATGGATTGAGGTCGATGCCAAGGCAATGAAAGGTACTTTCAAAGCCAAGCCACAACGTTCTGAATTGCCCGCGACAATTAACGAGCATTTGATCGTTGAATTGTATTCCAAGTAATCCACTCGGAGTCGGATATGCCTAATACTGAATTTTTAAAACCTCGCATCATCGACGTTCAAAGAATCTCCCCCACTCAAGCCAAGGTGGTGATGGAGCCTTTTGAGCGTGGTTATGGACATACACTGGGTAACGCTCTGCGTCGTATCCTGTTGTCATCCATGCCAGGCTATGCCGTAACCGAAGTCAAGATTGCTGGCGTGCTGCACGAGTACTCATCGATTGACGGTGTTCAAGAAGACGTGGTTGAAATCTTGCTGAACCTCAAGGGCTTGGTGCTGAAACTGCACAACTCCACTGAGGCCACCTTGCGCCTGAACAAATCCGGCGCTGGTGTGGTGACTGCTGCGGATATCGAAACCAATGCAGATACTGACGTGGTTAATCCGTCGCATGTGATCGCTCACCTTACCGCAGGTGGTAAGCTGGATATGGAAATCAAGGTTGAAAAAGGCCGTGGTTACGTTTCTGCGATATCTCGCCAGGTTCCGGGCACAACCCGTCCTGTGGGTCACATTGCACTGGATGCTTCGTTCAGCCCGGTTTTCCGCGTGAGCTATGCTGTAGAAAGCGCCCGTGTTGAACAGCGTACTGACTTGGACAAGCTGGTGCTGGATAATGAAACAAATAGCGCTATCGATCCGGAAGAGGCTATTCGTTTTGCCGCACGTATTCTGGTGGAACAGTTCTCCGTATTTGCAGCGCTGGAAGGTACGCCTACTCCGGTAGAGAAGCCACAAACACCTAAAGTTGATCCAATGCTGCTGCGTCCGGTTGATGATCTGGAGTT
>JANYJE010000038.1 GCA_025408405.1 Nitrosomonadales bacterium
CCTGTCGCTGGGCACGCCGCTGGTGATAGGCGCGGCAATGAAAATAAGCTACGACATCCTGCTGTACTGCGCATTTCGCGGCATTAAACCACCCGAGGAAACATAATCCAGAGGCGATGAAACAGGAGATGCGGCATGGAACGCGGTGAGAAATTCAATACCTATACCCACCTGGTAGGCGCGCTGCTCGCCTTTGCCGGCACTGTCGTGCTGGTAGTGCTGGGGGCGCACAGAGGTGATGCGTGGAGAGTCGTCAGCTTCTCCATCTACGGCACAACCCTGGTGTTGCTGTACAGCAATTCCACGCTGTACCACAACGCCGCACGCGGCAGGTTCAAGTCTCTTATGCAGAAGCTGGACCACAACTCCATCTACCTGCTGATCGCCGGCACCTACACGCCTTTCACCCTGGTGAGCCTGCGCGGGCCATGGGGGTGGTCGCTGTTTGGCGTGGTGTGGGGGCTGGCGTTGCTGGGCATGGGGCAGGAATTATGGCTGGCGAAAACAACGCGCAGGCTGTCGATGGTTATTTACATCCTCATGGGCTGGTTGGCACTCGTGGCGCTAGTGCCGCTGGTGACGGCCCTGTCTTGGGCCGGTTTTCTGTGGGTGGCGGCAGGCGGTCTGGTCTATACCATAGGCATCATCTTCTTTCTCAACGATGAAAAATTCCCCCACTGGCACGGCATCTAGCACCTGTTCGTGATTGCGGGCAGCGTGTTGCATTATTGTGCGATCGTGCTGTACGTGGCCTGATTTCCCAGGCCGGTCCGAATCGTGATTTATCTTCGTCGCAGAGCTTAGTGCCCTGCAGCTCCACCCGCAGCCTTGCGCGGTCTGGTCATCCACACGGCAATGATGAGCAGGAAGAACAGCACGGCGCTGTAGATGAAAAATTCATTGGTGGCGACCATGTAGCTTTGCGCAAACAGGGTGCGATCCAGCGCGGCGTAGGCCTGCTCCCGGCTCAGGCCGGCAGACTGCAGGCGTTCCAGATAGAGCGTGGCGGACGGATTGTAAACGTTGATGTTCTCGGTGAGCTGGGCACGGTTCATCGAGGCCAGGTGTTCCCAGGCGGTGACGCTGATGGCCGTGCCTATCGCCGCTCCCAGTGTGCGCAAAAAATTGGACAGGCCGGAGGCGGCAGCCATGTTGTCCGGGGTGATGTTGGACAACATGATTGCCTGTACCGGCAGGAAGAAACACGCCATGCCTATGCCCTGCACCAGGCGCGGCGACACCACATCCCAGAAAGTCACATCGAGCGACATCATGCTGTTCCATACGGATACCGAACCCATAACCGCGAAGGCGAAGGTGGCGAGTATGCGCAAATTCAGTTTGGCGATGTTGCGGCCGATGATGGGAGAGAGCAGCAGGGTGAAGATGCCGATGGGTGCCGTCGCCATGCCGGCCTGGGCTGCGCTGTAACCCATCACCGTTTGCAGCCACAACGGAAAGATGACCACCGAGCCGAAATAAGTCATGAAGCCGACCGAGAGCAGGATCACGCCATAGCGGAAATTGATGTCGCGAAACAGGTGCAGGTCGACGATGGTGTGCTTTGTCATTACTCCCCAGGCGATAAAAAATGTGAGCGATACCAGTGCGACGAGTCCCAGCATGGTGATCATGGGCGAGGCGAACCAGTCGTAATCGTGGCCGATCTCCAGCATCAGTTGCAGGCAGCCTATGCCGACCACCATCAGCGCCAGACCGATCTTGTCCAGTGGTATGCGCACGATGCTGGAGTCGCGATGGCGCATCAATATCCGGATAGAGATGGCGCCGAACAAGCCGATGGGAATATTGATCAGGAAGATCCACGACCAGTGGAAGTTGTCGCTGATGTAACCGCCGAGGAGCGGCCCGCAGATGGGCGCCAGAATCACGGTCATCGCCCATATTCCCATCGCCGCTCCGCGTTTTTCCGGCGGGTAGCTGCGCACCAGCAGCGTTTGCGAGAGCGGCACCATGGGGCCGGAAACGAAACCCTGCAGCAGGCGGAACACAACCAGCATGGTGAGGTTCTGCGAGAAGGCCGCCAGCGTGGACATCAGGGTGAAGGCCAGCACCGAGAAAACAAACAGGCGCGCCTCGCCGATGCGTTTGGAAAACCAGCCGGTAAGCGGTACGGAGACGGCGGCGGCCACGGAATAGGCGCTGATGATCCACGTGCCCTGGTTGGTTGCAACCCCCAGTGCACCCGCAATGGTGGGCACGGAGACATTGGCAATGGTGAGGTCGAGTATCTCCATGAAGGTGGAGAGCGAGGCCGCGATGGTCAGCAGCACCAGCGCCGCCCCATGCAGCGGGGCAGGGCCGGCGGGCGGATTTGCAGCCGGATTGGCAGACGTGGAGCTCACTTCAGATTAGCGGCAATAATGGCGTCGATGCGCGCTTGCGCCTGGTTGTCAGCAGGAGTTTCCAGGCTGTAAGTTGTAGCCTGCTTCAGCGTGTCCGGCGGATTTAGGTCATGCAGATTCACCTCGGCACGCATGGAAAGGCCGATGCGCAGAGGGTGGTCGGCCAGTTGCCTGGCATCGAGTGCGATGCGCACCGGCACGCGCTGTACCACCTTGATCCAGTTGCCGCTGGCGTTCTGCGCGGGCAGCAGGGCGAAGGCTGCGCCGGTGCCGGCACCCATGCCGATGACTTGGCCGTCGTACTTCACCGCGCTGCCGTAAAGATCGGATTCCAGCGTGACCGCCTGGCCCACGCGCATATTGCGCAACTGCGCTTCCTTGAAGTTCGCATCGACCCAGAGCCGGTCCAGCGGAATTACCGCCATGAGTGGTGTGCCGGGATTGATGCGCTGGCCAAGTTGCACGCTGCGCTTGGCAATCTGCCCGCTCATTGGCGCCAGCAGGGAGGTGCGCTGCAAGGTAAGCAGCATCTCGGTCAATTGGGCAGCGGCGCGCTTCACATTCGGGTGTTCGCGCACGCCGGTACCGTAGACGAGTGCACGGCCGGAAGAGAGTTGTTCGCGCGCTGCATCCACCGCGGCATGCGCCGCATTCACGCTGGCCTCGGCATGGCGCAGTTCTTCCTTGGTAATGATGCCGGTGACAGCCTGCTTCCTGCGCTGGGCGAGATCGTCCTCGGCGCGGGTTAACTCTACCTGGCGCTGTGCCAGGTTGGCATCGTATTGGCGGTGCGAGGTGTAGAGGGTGCGCACTTCGCGCACGGTCTGTGCCAGTTGCGCTTCCGCCTGGGCAACCGCCACGCGTGCGTCGGCAGGATCGAGGCTGACCAAGAGCTGTCCGGCCTTCACCAGATCGGTATCGTCAACATGAATCTGCGCCACCGTGCCGGCAATCTGCGGTGTCACCTGCACGACATTGCCTTGCACATAGGCGTTATCAGTTTCTTCATAGTAACGTGACACCAGCAGCCAGCGCAGCAGCAGGACTGTGGCAAGTGTCAGGAAAATTGCGGTGATGATCAGTATCACGCGGCGACGTTTGCCGGAAGGGGGTTGTGGGGCAGATGCTGGTGTTATATCACTCACGATGTATGCTTGTTGCTAGGTAAATTTGAACGGCTGCCTGAACAGTCGGGAAGGGCTGAATCATATCATCACGCTGTTCGTAACATAAAGCAGGTGTGCGTCACAGCACGACGGGGCGGTCGGGCAATTCGTTGGGATTGTGTTCCTGTGCCGGAAAATGTTGCTGCAACAGCGCGGTAATCTCGGCAATACCCTGCAGCACACCACCTTCAAATTCGCCCGCACGGAATTTGTTTTCCATGTTGTGGCAGATGGCTGACCAGCCAGCCTTGCCGACGCGGGTATGGATGCCGCGATCCGCCACGATTTCAACCTTGCGCTCGGACAGCAGCAGGTAAATCAGCACGCCGGAATTGTGTTCGGTGTCCCATACGCGCAGGTGAGAAAAAACCTGCAGTGCGCGTTCGCGCGAGGTGGTTCCGGAAAACAGTTCCGGCCAATCCAGCCCGGCTTCGACGGCAAAGCGCAACTCACCCATGTGCAGCGTTTCGGATTGCCGTATGGCGGCTGCGATGGCGTCCATGCTGCGCCTGGGGAAGCGGCGCGCAACCTGCCAGCGTGCAGCCGTGAGATGTTTGAAAAAACGTATCATTTTCTTCATCCTGGAAAAAGTATTTGGCCACAGAGATCACAGAGGCCACAGAGGGGAAATAATGAATTAAGCTTTTGCAGTGAGTCAGCACAAGGGTGAAAAGCGAAAATCTTTGAGTGCCGCACACTCTCTGTGTCCTCTGTGATCTCTGTGGCCTGAACTGCGGTTTTTAGGTTCATCTACCAGTCCCCCGAGGCGCCGCCGCCACCAAAACCGCCACCGCCGCCGGAAAATCCGCCGCCACCGCTCCCACTCGAATATCCCCCGCCGCCCAAGCCACCCCCACCCCAGCCGCCCCCGCGCAGCAGGGCAAACACGAAAGCCATGATGCCGAAAATAATGGCGAACATCAGGCCGCCACCTAGCAGCAGGGTGGCAAAGGCAATCAACCCGCCATTCACCACAGCGCCTGGAAAACTGCCCAGCATGCGGCGCAGAATGGCGCCACCGATCAGCGCGGCAAACAACAGAACGGGTAAATAGGTCTCTGCCGGGATGCTGCTGCGCTCGCGGCGGCGCGGCGCGGGCAGGTTCTCGCCTTGCAGTACGCCGGTGATGCGCGTGATTCCCGCCACGATGCCGCCGTAGAAATCGCCCTGTTTGAAATGTGGCGCAATATCCTCGGCGACGATGCGCTTGGCGGTGACGTCGGGCAGTGCGCCTTCCAGTCCGTAGCCGACCTCGATGCGCAGCTTGCGGTCATCCTTGGCGATCAGCAGCAGCACGCCATCGTCCACGCCCTTGCGTCCCAGCTTCCATTGCTCGACGACACGGATGGAGTATTGCTCGATGGCTTCGGGTTGCGTGGTGGATACCATCAGCACGGCAATCTGGCTGCCCTTTTGCGCTTCAAAAGCCGCTAGCCTGGATTCCAGTGCCGAGCGCTGTTCCGCGCTGAGCGTGGCGGTGAGATCGGTAACGCGCGCCGTGAGGCGCGGCACTGCAACCTCGTCGGCGCTGGCCGAGAAGGAAAGCAGCAGCAGGCAGCAGGCCAGCCAGGGTTTCATGTTTATTTGCCGAAATCGACCTTGGGCGCGGTTGAAATAGCCTTTTCATTTTCCACGCTGAAGCTTGGTTTGGTCTTGTAGCCGAACAGCATGGCGGTCAGGTTATTGGGGAAGGTGCGCACAGTCACGTTGTATTCCTTCACCGCCGCGATATAGCGGTTGCGCGCCACGGCCACACGATTTTCCGTGCCTTCCAGCTGTGCCTGCAAGTCGCGGAACGAAGCATCGGCCTTGAGCTGCGGATAATTTTCTGAAACCACCAGCAGGCGCGAAAGTGCCGAGGTCAGTTCGCCCTGGGCCGCCTGGAATTTGGCAAAAGCCTGCTCATCGTTCACCAGTTCGGGCGTGGCCTGTATCGAGCCTACGCGTGAACGCGCGTTGGTGACGGCTTCCAGCACTTCTTTTTCATGGGCGGCATAACCTTTGACCACGTTCACCAGGTTGGGTACCAGATCGGCACGGCGCTGGTACTGGTTGAGCACCTCGCCCCAGCCTGCGCTGACATTTTCATCGGTGGTCTGGATGGTGTTGTAGCCGCAGCCGGAAAGCATCAGGGAGGCGAGCAGCAGGGAAAGTGTCAGCAGGATACGCATGGTTACTCCTTTCGAATGAATGAACTCGGGTAAGTGAATACCCCCGAGCGGTACAGTAACATGAAGTTCTATAGAGGAATTTTCAAGCTCATTCTAGCGTACAGGAATTTTATTTGCTTGGCGCTTGCAAATCATGGTCATTGATGTGCGGCCCGGGAGAAGGTCGCGCAATTGCTTGCGGCAGAAAACTACAAAGCCGTGTGCAGGACACACGGCTTTAGCCAGGGCGAGTCCATTTAAAATTGGTACCTTATGCCTACGGAGACGACGGTAAGTGTCCCCTTGTTGAGAATCACGCTACCTTGAGTGCCGCCTGTGCTGTAACTATCCAGGCCAAAGCGCAGGGCAAGCGCCGGGTTGAAATTGAACTGACCACCCAAACCGTAGGTTACGGCAGATTTATTATATGTGCCATCAGTTGGAATGACACCACCTAAGAGACCCAGACCAGAGGCTTGGGTGTCGATGCTGGCCATGCCCACCTTGCCATAACCAGACCATTGCTCGCTGAACGGCAAGAGACCAATCGCGGCGATACTGAGGCCGCTGATTTTTAGTGAACCTGCGCCACTGGGTGCAATGTCACCAAAGCTGCCGTACTGTACTTCAAACGCAATATTCCGGTTGAGTTGATAGCCACCCTGTAAGGTAAATGCTGCGGGTGTGGCTGAGCCGGTGTAATCAGAACTGGTGGAGCCTACGTTGGCAGCGATGTAGAAACCGTCATCCGCCGCAAAGGCTGGCGCAGCAACGGCAGCAGCAAGTAATATTAGAACAGTGATTGTTTTCATTTTGATTTTCCTCATCCGGGGTTGATCAAAGGAACTGGCTGATGCCCGAAGCGCAATCTATCAAACTTCGAGTTGGCAAATCTTGAGTCCGGCATAAGGTATTTGCAATAAGCACACGGCCTATGCTTAAAAACAAACGCCACTGTTTATTAACGGGAGGGGCGGATTGCAAGATCAGCCCAGCCTGTGCGTTTCGAGGCAAGCGTTATAAATGAGCATGGCCACAAAGTGACATGCCTTGAAAAATATGCTTCAGCGTGGCAGCCCATTCTCAGGCCTCCTGCAACACCCCATCCACCAACCTCAATTGACGCTGCATGCGTCCCGCCAGATCAAGATCGTGGGTGACCACGATGAAGCTGGTGTTGAGGCGCTGGTTGAGTTCCTGCATCAAGTCGAATAATGCCTTGGCGCTGTTGCGGTCGAGGTTGCCGGTGGGCTCGTCGGCCAGCACACATGCGGGCTCGGTCACCAGTGCGCGGGCGACGGCGACGCGCTGGCGTTCGCCGCCGGAGAGTTCGGCGGGGAGGTGGGGCATGCGTTTCTCCAGCCCCACTTGTTTGAGCATTTCAGCTGCGATGGGTTTGGCTTGTGCCGGTTTCATGCCGCGTATCAAGAGCGGCATGGCGACGTTTTCCAGCGCGGTAAATTCCGGCAGCAGATGGTGGAACTGGTAGACGAAGCCGAGCGAACGGTTGCGCAGCTTGCCGCGCTGCGTTTCGTTCATCGCCTGCACATCCTGTCCCAGGATGGCAACGCTGCCGCCACTGGCGTTGTCGAGCCCGCCCAGCAGGTGCAGCAGTGTGCTTTTCCCGGAACCGGAAGCGCCCACGATGGCGATGCGCTCGCCGCGAGCCACATCGAGGTTGACGCCATTCAGCACGGGCACGTTGAGCTCGCCCTGGGCAAAGGTCTTGCTCAAATTCCTGCATGAAATGACAGGCCCCAAATCCTCGATCCTCGATCCTCGATCCTGAAGTTTTTTACTCATAGCGCAATGCCTCCGCAGGCTGGGTCTGGGCTGCGCGCCAGCTCGGATAGAGGGTGGCGAGCAGACTGATCACGAAGGAGAAGATGGAGATGATGAGCACATCGCTGCGCTGCAGATCCGAGGGCAGTTCGCTGATGAAGTAAACGTCCTTGGCCAGGAACTGCACGCCGAACAGGTGCTCGATAAAGGGCACGATGGTGCCGATGTTGAGCGCGATGATGATGCCGCCGATAACGCCCAGCAGCATGCCGATCAGGCCGATGATGACGCCCTGCACCATGAAGATTTTCATGATGCTGGCAGGAGATGCGCCCAGCGTGCGCAGAATGGCGATGTCGGCCTGTTTGTCCGTCACCGCCATCACCAGCGTGGATACGATGTTGAAAGCGGCCACGGCGACGATGAGCGAGAGGATGATGAACATCATTTTCTTTTCCATCTGCACGGCGCGGAAGTAGTTGCTGTTTTGCCGCGTCCAATCGCTGGTGTAGGTGTCGCGCGGCAGGTTGCTTTCCAGATCCGCAGCGACTCGCGGCGCCCGATCGAGATCGTTCAGGCGCGCGCTGATGCCGGTGACCGACTCGCCCATGCGATACAGCTTTTGCGCGTCACTCATGTGGATCAGGGCAAGTGCGTTGTCATAGGGCGACATGCCGATCTCGAAAATGCCCACCACATGAAACTGTTTCAGGCGCGGCAGCATGCCGGCAGGAGTAATCTGTCCCTGCGGCGTAATCAGCAGAATGCTTTGCCCCACGCGGGCGCCGAGCGCGCGCGCCAGGTCGGAGCCGAGCACGATGCCGAATTCGCCCGGCTGCAAGTCTTCAAGGTGCCCGCTCTTCATTTTTTTATCCAGCTGGATAAGGTGATTTTCCGCCTCGGGCACGATGCCGCGCACCATCACCCCTTGCACGCTTTCGTTAAGCGACAACATGCCCTGTCCGCTGACGTAAGGTGCGGCGGCAAGCACCTCGGGATGGGTGGCGACTACTTTCAGCAAAGGCTGCCAGTCGAGCAGGGCACCGCTGTCGCTGGCAACTTGCAGGTGCGGTGTTACCCCCAGGATGCGCGCACGGATTTCCTTCTGGAAGCCGTTCATGACCGACAGCACGATAATCAGCGCGGCCACGCCCAGCGCGATACCCAGCATGGAAATCAGCGAAATAAAGGAAATGAAGTGGTTGCGGCGCTTGGCGCGGGTGTAACGCAGACCGATAAAGAGTTCGTAAGGTGACAAGGTAAGATCAGCCCGAAATTAAAACAGGCGCTAGTTTGCCACAAGAGCTTTGCTGGTGGGGTTATATGCAGCTTTGCTGCGCATGATCAAGCATGCTTGGGTGATTAATTATTAGGGAGGAGGAGCATCTAGCCTGCATTGGCGATTTGATGGGCTAACGGGTGTTCACAGGAATTACCAAAGGGAAGTGCATATGCACAATGTGAATCATTACTCATGCATATCACCTGGTCAGATCCTGTCCTTTGCACGCGACAGTTACCAATATCCAATAGCAACCCGCTGGCAGCGGCACTCACATGATGATGGGTGGGGGCAGAATTTTTTCTCGCAAACGCGACGAAATCTTGTGCGCTGATGGGGCGACTGAAGTGATAGCCCTGAATTTCATCGCACAGGAGTTCTCGAAGGGAGGCCAGCTGCTCGGGGGTTTCAACCCCTTCCGCGATCACCTTAAGGTTCAGGCTGTGCCCCATATTGATTATGGTTTTTGCAATGACATTACTGCCGGAATCAGAAGTAATGTTCTGGACAAATGACCGGTCAATCTTCAGTTTGTCGATGGGGAAATCCTTGAGATAGCTCAAAGAGGAATAACCAGTCCCGAAATCGTCGATTGCCAGTAGCACTCCCATCTCCTTCAGGGAATGGAGCATCTCAAGCATTGATTCGGCATTGTCCATGATGGCCGATTCCGTAATCTCGAGTTCAAGAAAAGCGGGCGCAAGATTTGTATCCGCCAGTGTCTTCGCAATCAATTCCTTGAAATTCTTTTGCTGGAAATGCTGGGCCGATATGTTGACCGCGACCACAATCGCAGGCAAACCCTCTTCTTGCCAAGCCTTGTTCTGTGCGCATGCGGTTTTGACCACCCAATCCCCGATTGGCGCGATGAGTCCGCATTCCTCTGCAAGCGGGATGAATTGGTTCGGGGGAATGAGACCTTGTTCCGGATGCTGCCATCTGATGAGTGCTTCGACGCCAACGACTTTACCAGTCTGAACGTCTATCTGCGGTTGGTAATGGAGAAATAATTCATCACGTTTAAGTGCTCGCCGCAGGTCGTTTTCGAGAGAAAGCCGCTCGAAAGCATGTTCGTTCATTGCCGATGAAAAGAACTGGAAATTATTTCTGCCATTTTCTTTGGCGTGGTACATCGCTGCGTCTGCATTCTTGATCAAAGCGGCGTGGTCCAAGCCATTGTCCGGATAGATGCCGATTCCGATGCTGGTACCGATGCTGGCTTCGCTTCCATCGAGTGTGAATGGATTGGCAATGCTATCAACCACTTTCTGCGCCACGCGTGCCGCATCGTTGGGCTCACTAATGCTGCTAAGCAGTATCACAAACTCGTCGCCGCCCAGGCGTGCAACCGTATCTGTTTCTCTTACACAATCTTTCAGGCGCTCGGCCACGGCTTGCAGAAGCAAATCCCCCGCATGGTGTCCGAGCGAGTCATTGACTTTCTTGAATCTGTCCAGATCGAGAAAAATGATCGCAAGACGTGTCTGGTTGCGTTTTGCTTGTGCGATACACAAGTCGAGATGGTCGTTTAACAGAGCCCGGTTAGGCAGATTGGTAAGCGCATCAAAATGGGCGAGGCGTTGGATGCGTGCATAGGATGCTTTTCTTTCAGTCAAGTCTGAAAACAATCCGATGTAATTCGTGATTTCACCTTTTTCGCCCCTGACCAGGTTAATGGAAAGCCATTTCTGGTAAATTTCGCCGTTTTTCCTCCTGTCAGTCACTTCGCCCTGCCAGTGTCCCGTGCGGAGCAATGTATCCCACATGGCCCGGTAAAAATCCGGGTCATTTTTCCCTGATTTCAATACACGAGGATTTTTTCCAACAACGTCTTCCAATGCATAGCCGGTAATTTCAGTAAACGTATTATTGATCTGAATGATGTTGTTTTCTTGGTCGGTAATGACGATTGCTTCATTGCTGTTCACGAAAACCTGGGCAGACAATTTCACCTGATTTACACTCGTTTGCAGACTTTCTGCCAGTGCATTAAAGGCTTCGCCCATACGTCCTATTTCGTCCCTGCCATTGAAGCTGATTCGTTTCGAGAGATCCCCATCGGCTTGCATCGCCGTCATAATTCCCTGAAGTTTTCTGAGCGGATTGGTGAAAGATCGGATCATTACATCGATGACGATAAAAAGGACTATTTGTAAAAACACCTGCCCCAACCACAACCAGAAATTGAGGGATTTGATCATGGCCGTTTCGGCTGACAGGTCGAGCGAAATACTTGCGGCACCGTTCACGCTGCCGACCTTAACGTCGTGGCAGGCCAGACAATCTGTCCCCCTGAAATTGCGGTTTGCGATGAACGGGACTACCGCCCTCAGTGAGGGGCTATGGTTGATATTGCGCCATTCAAAATAAGGGGTTCCGCTATTGAGTGTATTTCTGTCAATATCGTCTAAAGGCTGCTCTTCCGGAAGCCCGGGGCCGAATTGTTTTTTAACCTGTTCTGCCCTGAAAATGCGGAGATCTCTGATACCCGGAGACTGCGCCATTTTCTTTATGAAAAGCCCCCTGTTTTTGGGATCGCTGATTTGCCCTGTCAGCATCAGCATGTTCATGCCGTTGATAATTCCGTCAGCCGCTTCGACGGCGCGACCCTTGGCTGATTCCATGATTTTTTCTTCGAAGCTGGACATTATCCAGCGTTGGGCAAAAATCAGAATGATTAAAAGGCTCACCTGGATCATTACCGTGAGCTTGGTCTGGATACTTAATGAATGCCACCAGCGAGTAATCATTGAGAAACTTTTTTATGTGCTCTACACCAGAATCTAAAGCCCGTTGCCTGGGCAAACGCCACACATAACACCACTACCGGGGTCTCTTCGTGCGGTGAACACTAGGCGCATTTCAATCCGGCCTCGACAGCCCTTAACCGCGGTAAAGTCATCTTGCTATTTGATCCAAAGTGGCCATCCAGAAGTCCAATAAAGCCGGAGTAATTTATTTCACATATAAGCAATGAAATTTTGATCACATCAATTACTGGATTCGCTAAAGGCACACCCAGTTAATAATGTAATTGCTGCAACATATGGACAGGGTGATAGCCAAAATACATAGGAAATCATGCATGTTTTCTACCCCAAAAATTAAAGGCCGAGAATCTTATTAATTGACCTTGCAGGCAATATGCCAAATGGCCTAGATAATCTCCCTGCATGCCTATATATATTCCTGCGCCATAAAAACCGCCTGGCTATTTCTGGCAGCAGCGGTCTGTGTTCGGTTCACTATGTCGTGCAGTATCTGCCTGTGGTGGTTCCCGCAAGCCGCCTTGCAAGTCGGCTCTATCGCCCATGTATGCATGCAGTCCATGCATGTCAGCACGTATACATACTACCGGCCTAATCATTCCACCCGTATATCTAGGCATTGCTACCTATGCCGCTTTAACCTGCCCAGCAACATGGACACTCCCGCGTTAGAGGTAGACTACCTAGTCTATTTCCGTGCATAATCCGCCGATGACTATAATGACCAACAGGGAACGCCTGCTCCTCGCGGCAAGAGAGCTGTTCCTCGAGCAAGGCTACGATGCAAGCGTTGACGCGATCATCAGCCGTGCCGGTGTGGCCAGGCAGACGTTCTACAACCATTTTCAGAACAAGGAATGTCTGTTTGCGGAGGCGGTGCGCTGCTGCGTGACCGATATCATCGCGCCCCTGAGCGTGCAACCGGACAGCCTGCGCGACAGCCTGATAAATTTTGCACAGGTATACCGGCAGCGCGCACTCAGCCCCGAAGGGATTTCGATTTACCGCATACTGATCAGCCAGGCACAGCGTTTCCCGGATTTGATCCGCGAGCTTTCCGGATTGGGTGACGGGCAGATGATAGGCAGTCTGGCGAGTTTTTTGCGCCATGCGATAACAGACGGTCGGCTATGCCAGGTTGACCCGGACTTCGCGGCAGAAATGCTGATGGCGATGCTGATAGGGCAGGAGCGTACCCAACGCCTGTTCGGTGTGCCGCGCCAGACACCGGATGAGTCGTTAAAAGCAGAGCAGGTGGTCGATGGTTTTTTACGAATGTTTGCGCCAGAACAGGGCGCATGATGAAGCGGAGATTTTAAAGATGAAGCCAGGAAACAATTTATTAAACGCCATGCCCCTGTTCGGGGTCATGTCTTTCGCCATGCTGCTGGCTGCCTGCGGCGCCAAGGACGGGGCGCCGCCAGCCGCAGCGGGTGCTGCCCCTCCGCCGGTCGAGGTGGATGTCGTTACTGTGGCCCCCAATTCGGTGGTGCTGACCCAGGATCTGCCCGGTCGCCTGCAGGCCTACCGCACCGCCCAGGTACGCGCGCGCGTCGAGGGTGTGGTTGAAAAACGCCTGTTCGTCGAGGGCAGCGATGTGAAGGCGGGTGACAAGCTGTTCCTGATCGATGCGCGCAGCTATACCACCGCCAATGAGTCTGCCCGCGCCGATGTCGATGTGGCGCAGCGCAACCTCGACCGTTACAAACCCCTGCTCGCAGCGCATGTGGTCAGCCAGCAGGCCTATGACCTGGTCGAAGCCAAGCTCAAGCAGGCTGAAGCGGCCTTGTCCAAGACCCAGATTGACCTGGAAAATGCCCATGTGCCGGCGCCCATTGCCGGTCATATAGGGCGTGCCCAGGTGACCGAGGGGGCGCTCGTCGGGCGCGGCGAAGCGACCTTGCTGGCTACCATCGAGCAGATAGACCCCATCTATGCCAATTTTACCGAGTCGGGCGCCGATGTGCTGCGCCTGCAGCAGGCGATCAAGTCGGGCAAGCTGAAGCGTTCCGGATCGGCCAGGGTCGAACTGGTGCTGGAAGACGGCAGCGTGTACTCGCGTCCGGGCCTGCTGCTGTTTTCAGACCTGGCGGTGGACCCGGGCACAGGCAGTGTTTCCATACGTGCCGAATTTCCCAACCCCAGGCACGAGCTGCTGCCCGGCATGTTTGCGCGCATCCGCTTCCCCGAAGCCAGCGCCGACAACAGCATCAAATTGCCGCAACGCGCGGTGCAGGCCGGCCCGCAGGGGCAGTTCGTGATGGTGGTGGATGCCGAGAGCAAGGCGGCGCTACGCCCGGTGAAGACCGGCGGCATGGCGGGAGGGGATTTTGTTATCTCCGATGGGCTGAAAGCCGGCGAGCAGGTCATCGTCAATGGTTTGCAGAAGGCAAGACCTGGCACCATGGTTAAGCCGGTGCCGTGGAATCCGCAACCCAATGCAGCGGCTCCAGCTTCAGCAACAGCTCCAGCGAAGTAGAAAGGTCAAGCATGCTCGCAAAATTCTTCATCGACCGCCCGATCTTCGCCTGGGTTATCGCCCTGATCATCCTGCTGGGCGGGGTGCTGGCGCTGCGCAGCCTGCCGGTTTCATCCTACCCGGCGGTGGCGCCGCCGGCGCTGGCGATCAGTGTCAACTATCCGGGTGCTTCCGCCCAGGTGGTCGAGGAAACGGTGGTCTCCATGATCGAGCAGGAGATGAACGGCATCGAGCATCTGATCTATATGGAGTCCGCTTCAGAGCTGGGTACCGGCACCATCACCCTGACTTTTGAAGCGGGCACCAATCTCGACGTGGCCTCGGTAGAGACGCAGAATCGCGTCAAGCGCGTGGAAGCGCGACTGCCTGAGGACGTGCGCAGGCTGGGTGTGACTGTCACCAAATCGGCGCGTAATTATCTGATGTTTGTGTCGATGTTCTCACCCGACAAGAGCCTTAACTACGTGGATCTGGGCAGCTATGTCGCCGCCAATGTGCTGGAAAATATCCGCCGTGTGCCGGGCGTGGGTGAAGCCATATTGTTTGGCACGGAGTACTCCATGCGCTTGTGGCTGAAGCCCGAGAAACTGCATGCCTACAATCTTTCGCCTGCCGATGTGAGCGCTGCCATACGCGCGCAAAATACCCAGCTGGCCACTGGTGAGCTGGGACAGCTGCCAGCGGCTCCCGGCCAGCAGTTGAATGCGGTGATCGTCGCCAAAAGCCGTTTGTCCACTCCGCAGGAATTTGGCGATGTGATCGTGCGCTCCAACGCGAACGGTTCCACCGTGCGCGTCAAGGATATTGCTCGGGTGGAACTGGGCGCACAGGATTACTCGATTTCCGCGCGCCTCGACGGGCAGCCGGCCGCTTCCGTGGCGATACGCCTGCTGCCCGGTGCCAATGCGCTGGATACCGCCAAGGCGGTGAAAGCCAAGATGGCTGAGTTGTCCAAGGGCTTTCCCAAGGGGGTGGAGTGGGCGGTGCCGTATGACACCTCCAAGTTTGTGGAAATATCCATCCACGAAGTGATGCTGACCCTGCTGCAAGCCATGGTGCTGGTATTCCTGGTGATGTATCTGTTCATGGGCAATCTGCGCGCCACCCTGATACCCGCTATTGTCGTGCCGGTGGCGCTGACCGGCGCACTCGTCGGCCTTTACGTGTTTGGCTATTCGATCAACGTGCTGACACTGTTCGCCATGGTGCTGGCCATCGGTATCGTGGTGGACGATGCCATCGTGGTGGTGGAGAACGTCGAACGCATCATGAGCGAGGAAGGCTTGTCGCCGCGCGATGCGACGCGCAAGGCGATGGATCAGATCTTCGGTGCAATTATTGCGATCACTGTGGTGCTATCCGCAGTGTTTGTGCCGATGGCATTTTTTGGCGGCTCGGTGGGGGTGATCTATCGCCAGTTTGCCGTTACGCTGATCCTGACCATGCTGTTCTCCGCCATGATGGCGCTGACTTTGACGCCGGCATTGTGCGCGACGCTGTTGAAGCATGACCTGGGCCAGAACCAGAAAGTCAGACGCGGGTTCTTTGGCTGGTTCAACAATTTCTTTGCCGCTACCACGCTGCGCTACCGCGCGGGGGTGGGCAAAATCCTGCAAAACACCGGACGTTACATGCTCATCTTTGCCGTCATGGTGGTGGCGATGGGCTGGCTGTTTTCGCGCCTGCCCGGCAGCTTCCTGCCGGATGAAGATCAGGGTTACTTCATCAGCGTGATCCAGCTTCCACCGGGTGCCACACGTGAGCGTGCGCTGGAGGTGCTGTCCGAGGCCGAGCAGTTCTACTTGAAGCAGCCCGAAGTGGAACATGTCATCGGTGTCGCGGGTTTCTCCTTCTTCGGTCGCGGCCAGAATGCGGCGATCAACTTTGTGCGCCTGAAGGGCTGGGATGAGCGGCCGAATCAGGATAGCTCGGCGGCTTCGCTGGTCAAGCGCGCCAACATGACTTTATTCCGCATCAAACAGGCGATGATCTTCGCCGTCAACGTGCCGCCTATCCCCGAGTTGGGCGCACTCGGCGGCTTTGATTTCCGCCTGCAGGACAGGTCCGGACAGGGGCGCGAAAAATTGCTCGAAGTGCGCAACATGGCGCTGGGGCTCGCGGGGAAGCAGCCGGCACTGATGGGGGTGCGCCCGGAAGGGCAGGAGGCCAGCCCGCAATTATTCCTCGATATTGACCGCCTGAAGGCGGGTGCGCTAGGGATCAATGTGGCAAATTTGAACGATACCCTGCAATCGGTGCTGGGCGTTGCTTACATCAACGACTTTGTGCGCCAGGGCCGCATCCTGCGCGTGCAGATGCAGGCTGATCCGGATACCCGCACCACGCCTGAGAAAATCCTGCGCCTGCCGGTGCGCAATGACCAGGGCGGCATGGTGCCGCTGTCCGAAATTGCCAGCGTGCGCTGGATAGTCGGCGCGCCCAAGCTTGATCGCTATAACGGCGTGCCGTCGATGAAAATTTCCGGTTCGCCGGCTCCGGGTCGCAGCAGCGGCGAGGCGATGGATGCCATGGAAGAAGTGGCGAAACAATTGCCGCCGGGTTTCGGTTTCGACTGGTCCGGCACCTCGCTGGAGGAACGCCTCTCCGGCAGCCAGGCGCCGTTCCTGTTTTCGCTTTCGCTGGTCGTGGTTTTCCTGTGCCTGGCAGCGCTGTATGAAAGCTGGTCGATTCCTGCGGCAGTGCTGCTTGCCGTGCCACTGGGCATACTCGGCGCGGTGCTGGCGGTCACCCTGCGCGGCCTGCCCAACGATGTGTACTTCAAGGTGGGGCTGATTGCCATCATTGGGCTGTCGGCCAAGAACGCGATTTTGATTATCGAATTCGCCCGCGACTTCCAGGACAAGGGCCATGACTTGATCGAATCCACACTGGAAGCCTGCCGCTTGCGCTTCCGCCCGATTCTGATGACCTCCATCGCCTTTGTGATGGGGGTGTTGCCGCTGGCGATCTCGACCGGCGCCGGCGCCAATGGCCGCCACGCGATTGGTACCGGTGTCATGGGCGGGATGGTCGCGGCCACGCTGCTGGCGGTGTTCCTGGTGCCGGTGTTCTTTGTGGTGATCCGGCGGATATTCCCCGGGCATGCGCGCCATCACCAGGACTGATGCTTTAGCCACAGAGAACAGAGCGTGTGTTGTTGGGGCTTTAGCCCCATACAACCACGGCCTGCCCTTTACTACGGGTACAGAGAACACAGAGAGAGTGAATCAGCGAATCTGATGCGTAGCCGTACTCAGAGGTTGGGCTGAGAGCGTAGGCGTTTATTACACACCTCTCTGTGTGCTCCGTGATCTCTGTGGCCAATTTTGTTTTCAAGGTTGATCAATACATGCACCCCTTGTCCAGACTCTTCAGCTACGCCCGCCACTACCGCTCCGATGTAGTGATCGCGTCGGTCTATTCCGTGCTCAACAAGATATTCGACATCCTGCCGGAGATTCTGATCGGCGTTGCCGTCGATGTGGTGGTGAACCAGAAGGCCTCGTTCCTTGCCCGCATCGGCATCACCGAACCCAAGGAACAGCTCATGCTGCTGGCGCTGCTGACGGTTGCGATCTGGGTGGCAGAGTCGCTGTTCGAATATCTCTATAACCTGAGATGGCGCAGGCTGGCGCAGAATCTCCAGCATGACATGCGCATGGAGGCCTACCGCCATGTGCAGAAGCTGGAGCTGGCCTATTTCGAGCGCAACCGCACCGGCAACCTGCTGGCGATTCTCAACGAAGACATCAACCAGATGGAGCGCTTCCTCAATGGCGGAGCGAATGACCTGATCCAGGTATTCGTGGGCTCGGTGATGGTCGGCGCTGTGTTTTTCTTTATCACCAGCAAGCTGGCATTTCTAGCACTCATTCCCATCCCGTTCATCCTCTACGGCGCTTTCTGGTTCCAGTCGCGGCTGGCACCGCGCTACACGGCGGTGCGTGAAGCGGCAGGCGCCCTGGCGACACAGTTCAACAACAACCTCACGGGCATCGCCACGGTGAAGGCCTACACCGCAGAAGAATTTGAGGCCGAGCATATCCGCAAAGGCTCGGATGCCTATCGCGCGCGCAACGGCGAGGCCATACGCTGGTCGGCCGCGATCACACCGATTATCCGCATGGGCATCCTGGCTGGCTTCACTGTCACCTTGCTCTATGGCGGCTTGATGGCGCTGAACGGCGAGATCGGCGTGGGCAGTTACTCGGTGCTGGTGTACCTTACCCAGCGCCTGTTGTGGCCGCTGACTCGCCTGGCCGACATGAGCGACCTGTACCAGCGCTCCATGGCATCGATCCAGCGCGTGATGGACCTGTTGCTGACGCCGATCGCCATTCCCTACGAGGGCAAGCCTCTGCCGGTAGCGCAGGTGCAAGGCGAACTGGAATTCGACAAGGTTAAGTTTGCCTACGCAGGCGGCGGCGCTACCGCTATCGATGGCATCAGCCTGCGCATAGCGGCCGGAGAAAGCGTGGCCTTTGTCGGCAGCACCGGCGGTGGCAAGAGCACGCTGACCAAACTGCTGTTGCGTTTCTACGAACCACAACAAGGCGAGATACGCCTGGACGGCCGCAACATCCGCGAGATCAATCTGCAGGATCTGCGCCGCGCCATCGGCTACGTTGCGCAGGACACGTTTCTGGCTGACGCTTCAGTGTCTGAGAACATCGCCTACGGTGCCAGCGATACTTCACACGACGAAATTGTAAGTGCAGCGAAAGCGGCGGAAGCGCACGAGTTCATCAGCGCACTGCCGCAAGGCTACGACACCCAGGTCGGCGAACGCGGCATGAAGCTGTCCGGCGGGCAGCGCCAGCGCCTGGCGTTGGCGCGCGCCATCCTGAAAAATCCGCCCATACTTATTCTCGACGAAGCCACCTCGGCCGTGGATAACGAGACCGAAGCCGCCATCCAGCGCTCGCTGGACCGCCTGGTCGTAGGACGCACCAGCCTGATCATCGCGCACCGATTGTCCACGGTGCGCTACGCCCACCTCATTCATGTGCTGGAATACGGCCGCATCGTGGAGTCGGGCACTCATGATGAGTTGCTGGCCAAGGGCGGAACTTATGCAGCTTTATGGCGGCTGCAGACAGGGGAAAAATAAGTAGTGAAATTCTGGAGCGTGAAATTTTTTGCCTTCAGGATATCAACTACGTGCCCAAACATGACGGTAAATGGAGGTGCCACGACAGGCAGCAGTTCGGCCATTGCTGCCGGTGACAGCTAGACCGGGGAGCGACCGGTATGGATTCGTCACCAGTCATAGGCACGGAAATCGTCCCGAGCATCGCCAAAGTCATCATGTGAGCCAGCCTGCTTCCCATCGAAGCGATAGCGAAGTACCATGTCTTCTTTCCGCCCCCTAGATGACATGATTCGTTTTATTTCATAAAAACAAGTTCAACTTATTTCAGCCAATCGTGGATAAAGAATCCAAAATCCCAGAGCAAGAACCTACTGTCGAGAAAGACGGCATCGCGGGCTTTGCCAAACAGGTACTCCGGTATTTTCAGGATTTCATCCAGACCGATTTCAAGCGTCAACAAGCCCCCAGAAGGCGAATCGTTTTCAAGAGTGATACTGGTTTCCGAATGGGGGTGCCACTCCGCAAATATCCTGCGCTCTACGAAGCACTCATCAAGAAAATACAAGCCCCCATCTCCAAGGGGTTCGAGTTTTCCATTCCCAAGGGACGATACACATCCCCGTTATCGCCGACATTGCGGGATCTCATCCGGCAACAGGTAGAGGCCATTCCCGACGAGGCTTTTGCGGCGATCAGAGCCAGCACATTGACCTATGCAGAAAGCAAACGTATCGATGGCTCCAAGCACGCTGAAAAATATGTCGATGACGTGTCAATCCGTTTCGTTGAAGAAGCGGGACAGAGAATCGTTCTGCTCCTGCTCTCCCTGCTGGAAGAGCCGTTCAAGCAATGGTCATATTCAGCCGTGGAGTCGGTGTACGACATCGAGGCCGATCTCTCTGACACCATCACCATTCCCGCTATCGAGCAGTTTCCGACTGCTCTGAATACGCTGATAACTACTGGCGACAATAAGGCATTTACCGCCGTACTGGATGAGTTTTTTTCGCCGCCTGAAGTTCGCCAGAGTGTATTGAGATTCTTTGACGAGTTTGCGACCGCAGATGTTTTCCTCGAACTCCGCGACCTGGAAAATACCCTGAGTACGACGGAGAATCAGGCACTCTACTTATACTTGGGTGACATCCGCTTTGGCACAACGAACTTTCCGATGTTCTACATCCCGCTGGAAGTAGAGTTCACGGGAAGTGGCTCGGCTTTCAATCTTCGCGCCGATCCACACCTCTATGTGAACAAACGAGCTTTGGATTGGATCGCACAAGAGATCAGCGCCCAGAATGGCCGGACTTTCATATCACCGGCACTGGATCGTATCCTCTATCTGGATGAAACCGATTCCTTCTCCAGTGCAGCACAACGCCTGACACAAGGCATGGTAAAAGCCATCGACCTGGCTTCGGAAATCGATTTCACGGCGGATCGAATGAAGAAGGTGAGCAACTCGACACTGCAGATGTCTACCTGTATGTATTTTGCCGTCTTCGACCGCTCCGATGAATCCATTCTGTCCGACTACGAGGCGTTGCTGACTGCAGTTGAGCAAGACAACCTGCAGGCCCAGCAGATGTTTACCAACATCGTGCGTGGCATGATCCTCGAAGAACCTCACAACTCTATTCCCGCTATCGAAGCCGAGTGGGATGGAGTCTTAACGCCCGACCGGCTGATTTTTGCCTCGCCCATTCCGATGAATGAAGAGCAACGGAAAATCCAGATCGCTCTCAAAACTCCAGACTGTAACTACATCATTGTCCAAGGCCCGCCAGGCACCGGGAAGAGCCACACTATTTCGGCCATCGCTTTCGATTCCATCCTTAATGGACAGAACATCCTCATTCTGTCGGATAAGAACGAGGCTCTGGATGTGGTGGAAGATAAGCTGGCCCAGACTCTGGAGAAAGTTCGCCATGCGGGAGGAGATTTCCCCAACCCGATCTTGCGACTAGGTAAGACCAATTCCTATCCGAAACTGATGGCAACGGCTACGCTCGAACGTATAAAGGAGCAGGATCGTGCCCAGAAGGCCAATGCCGCACACCTAGATGCGGAAACAAAGGATACTCACGCCGACCTGAGGAGCAAAGTCGAGCAGACCATCAGAGCGTACACTTCGGTAAGTCTGAAGGATGTGGAAGAGCTCCATCAACTCGAAGCACAGATCGAAGAAGCATCTAAGGGCATCACCCTAAAAATCCGCCAACAGAAAGAGTCGCTACCGCATTTCCAGAAAATCATAGCCAGCCTAGAGAGGATTTCTTCGGACAAAATCAAGGAATGTATGAGCTTCCTCGGGGATGACTGGCGCTCGGCAACTGTTCTGCTTGAAGAGGTTTGTATTGCCAGTTCGGTTCGGCATATGATTTCAAACGGTCACAGTCATCCCAGTTTGGCTTTGTTTCCTGCGATCCATTCTGGTGAAATTTCCGTCCTATCCCAGTTCATCAACGAATACGAACAAGCCAAATGGCCCGTATTCGGATATTTTTTCGTCAAGGGGAAAGCGAATGCGATTACGCAACGGCTAATCCAGAAACTGGAGTGCTCCAACAACCTAGACCTCCACCTTCGTGTCAACGAACTACGAAAGATTGTTTCAGTCTTAGAGGCATTGAAACAGAGCGCCATCCAGCACAAGGTAAAGCACGAACACGAAAACTTGGTCTACCAACACCTGATTAGCGGGGCCAATCCTCCAGACGGGCTTTCCCATCTAGGAGAACTGGTTGCGAACTACCAGAAGGCCATGCCTGAAGGCTGGCCCTCCAAGGAACAGATGGGCAGCCTCAATCAGATTCTGAATCTGGTGCGGATGATCGCCAACTATGCGATTCAATGGGAGAGAATATCCAATACGCTGGCCTCGGCACCTTCTTTCGATTACGTGAACGACAAGACGCGCCTAGAAACCTTGCACGCCTCGCGTATGAGCCGCGAGATCGACCACAAGTTCATCAAGTTCGTTGAAAACAACAAAGCTCTAGCGCGTTCGCTTGGCGCCGTTATAAAAGCTAAAAAGCAGTTTCCCACCGAGGAGTTCGACCGTTTCAGTCAGGCGTTTCCATGCATCATTGCGGGGATCCGCGAATACGCCCAATACGTTCCCCTGAAGTATCAGTCTTTCGATGTTGTGGTAATCGACGAGGCTTCACAGGTATCAATCGCCCAAGCTCTTCCCGCGCTGCTGAGGGCCAAACGGGTTGTTGTGTTTGGTGATGAGAAGCAGTTCTCGAACGTGAAATCCCAACAGGCATCCAAAGAACGGAATGCGACCTATACTACGGAGCTCGAAACTTTCTTCCGCCGCAAGGTCTCGGATTCGGCGGATCGGATCCAGCGGCTCAAGCAGTTCGACGTCAAGAAATCGGTGCTGGATTTCTTCAAGCTGATCGCCAATGCCGAAATCATGTTGAAGAAACATTTTCGTGGCTACCAGGAGCTCATCAGTTTTTCATCGGTGAACTTCTACGAGGGGCGTCTACAGGCCATCAAAATCCGCTCCAAGCCCATCACCGAAGTTATCCGATTCGAGGTTTTGAATCATGATGGTCGGGTTGAGAAGAAGCGCAACTCGAATACGGTGGAGGCGGAGTTCATTCTTGCGGAACTGAAAAAGCTGTTGGCGATAGAGTCTCCGCCAACTGTTGGAGTCATCACGCCTTTCACTGAACAGCAAGTTTATTTATCTCACTTCCTGAAAGATGATTCGGATGGAGATCGCTTCGAGCAAGAGCTGCGTCTGAAGATTATGACGTTCGATACTTGCCAGGGCGAAGAGCGAGAGCTCATCATCTATTCGATGGTCGCAACCAAGGATCATGACGTACTGAACTACGTGTTCCCTGCCTCTCTAGAACAGGATAAGGATCGCATCGAAGAAGCCCTGAAGGTTCAGCGGTTAAATGTCGGATTCTCACGTGCCCAGGAAGGGATGATGTTCGTTCTCTCCAAGCCCATAGAAGCGTTCCGTGGCAGCATTGGGAAAGCGCTTCGCCATTACGAAAACGTGTTGATCCGTCGCGCCGACTTGAAAGATGCCGTGGTCGAATCTCCGATGGAAGCCAAAGTGCTGGACTGGGTTCAGAAAACCGCCTTCTATCAGAGTAACATCGACCAGCTTGAGCTAATGCCGCAGTTCCCCGTTGGCGATTACCTCAAGCAGCTCGACCCCAACTACCACCATCCAGCGTTCCGTGCCGACTTCCTCCTGACCTACTATGGGGAGGATGAGCAGGTTCGTGTGATCATTGAGTATGACGGCTTTGCCGAGCATTTCGTGAGCCGCGACAAGGTCACGTCAGCGAACTACGATCAGTTCTACAAAGCCTCGGACATCGAGCGCCAGTTCATCATCGAGTCCTACGGCTACAAGTTCCTGCGCCTCAATCGATTCAATTTGGGCGATGACCCAATCGCGACACTCTCGGATCGTCTCTACCAACTGGTCGAAGATGTTTCGATAAGAAAGCCGTTGAAGAGTCTTGACCAGATCATGGCTCACACCGAGGGCCTTGCAAATGGCGATTCCAAAGTCTGTAGCAGGTGTGAAGATATTTTGCCGCTAGCCGATTTTTTTGACCCGGAACTAGCGAAAGGCGCTGGGGCTTATGGTCGTGTTTGTATGAGCTGCAAGAACGAGCCCAAGACAGCACCTCGGCCTAGATCAGTTTCAACTGGACGCTCCCGTAAAAGGTATTGGGGACGGAGATACTGAAGGTGCGGGCTTGTGTTGGTGGTTTGTTAAGCAAGTTGTAGGTCGATTTTTAGAACCGTCTACTGGCAGAACTTTGCTTTTCTTCTTCACCCAATCTCTTAAAAATATCGTCTCATTCTTCTTGAGTAATGATTCCAACAAACGGGCTTGGCCGCTTCGGGTCGAGAGTACGCAGTCGCGTTTCGAGAAAGCTGCCATTCTGGATTATTGCCGCGCCTATGACTGGTGAAGATTACATACCGGTCGTTGGCCGGTATAGATGCCACCGACAGCAATGGCCGAGGACAGGACTTCGGCCATAGCGGCCGGTTCGAGCAATTCAGAATTGTTAGCTGGCATAGTCGTTGGCAACGGTATGTATGGCCATTAGACGAAGGTTCCCTCTTCAAAACTTTCTGTCCACTCTGCCAATCGTTCAACGCAGAGAAACCGCCTGGGGGTGTTGCTGCTGGTCGCATGTCTTGCCTCGTTCGTGCTGCGATTGATTGGCGAGATGGCTAAAGCACGACAGATGGAATTCCAGTTCCAAAGCAACACGCGGCGCACGCGACCAGTACTCTCGGTGATTGCGTTGGCATTGATGCTGGTGCAACATGGCATGGCGGCATTCCCGCCACGAGAGTTTGGTGTAGCCCTTAAACGGCTGCGGTATGATCATCCTGCGCTGCAACTTTGAGGGGAGACCTCAGAGTCTGACCTTGATGTCTCACAATACTATTTAGGAGGCAATAAAATATGACGCGATTTATCTGTTTGTTTTTTGTGGTGACTTTGCTAATGGGTTGCGCAACTTCGCCACAAACGCGGGAAGAATTAAAATCTGTCGCCAAAGAGAATCCGACAGTGATGGTTTACGAGACATACACGACGAGCCGTCACTTTGAGGATGTGGTTGGCAACCTTCAACAAAAGTGGCATAAATGCTATGACCTAGACGTAACAACAACACGGACTGAAGGTGGTATGCCAAGGTCTAGATATACTGATACATTTCACCCTTATTTCGTTAAGAAAAATAATTCTTTTAACGAAATGACACTTCAAATGACAACAAGCATGAAGATGCTCAACAAAGTGCCAGCTGGAGGAGAGTATATAGTTGCGCTTGATGTTGAGCGTGCACCAGGAAACAAAACCAAGCTTACTTGGTATTCGCGTGCTTGGGGATGGAAAGATTGGTGGGAAATTAATAAACAATGGAGCGATGGGAAAGACGCGCCTTGCCTACAGTAGTATCAAATAGGGAACCACGCGAATAAAAAGAATCGATGGGGTCAGGCTGAGGCATCGATTCACCCGAAATCAGCGCGAATCACGGGGTCTAACATTCCAATACTTTCCATTGTTGCCCCTCAAGCGTGCGAATGTGCCTTGTCCGGCACGGCTGAGATGCGTAGACCGACCGCTTTCATGACTGCCATCAAGGTTTTAGCGTCGGGTTGCCGCTAGGGGAGAGGGCTCGGTACAGGCTCGCGCGCTGAATGCCAGCGTCTTCCGCCACCTTTGCCATGCCGTAGGCCGTAGGCCGTCCGCGACGGCGCGTAGCGCGAGCAGGGCTGTGGCGCAGGTTTCCGGGTCTTCCATTTCTTCCAGCGCGACCTTTACGAATTCGGCGGCATATTCCGGATCGGCGCGCAGTTCGCGCACGGACGCCTCGTGGTTGGTGATGCTGGCATTTTTGAGCTTGCTCATTTTGTTCTCCGTTTGCAATCGGCCAGATATTGGACGGCCCGATCAATGTCCGCATCCTGCTTGCGTTAAATATCGCAGCACAGTGACCATGCGACGATATGTAATATATAAATCACAAGGCAACAACAAAAGTGCATTCGGCGGAATGCCGCATAAGAAAGGAGGCAGATTCATTTACTCCTCCAACCAGTGTAAAGCGTAAAGCCTGACACTTGCTCTTCCTCACTGCGCACCCAACCCCATGTTCAGTTGTTACCCTGTGCGAGTATGATTGCCTCGACAGCGCGGTAAAGGGGAGCGCAATGGTTAGTACTGACCCGCAGTTCTGGAATTTTCCGCTCGATGTGCTGCAGTCGCATCTGCAGGCAACGCCTGCCGGCTTGAGCAGGCAGCAGGCGCGTGCGCGCGCGCTGCGGTTCGGCCCCAACACGCTGCAGGTGCAGGGCGAACGCGCGCTGATCGTGCAGTATCTCAGCCATTTCAGGAGTCCGCTGGTGCTGATCTTGCTCGCGGCCAGCGCGGTGTCCGCGCTGACGGGAGAGTTCGCCGGCTTTGTGATTATCTGGGCCATCGTGCTGATGAGCGTGACGCTGGATTTTGTGCAGGAGTACCGCGCGGGCCGCGCGGCGGAACGCCTGAAGCAGGCTGTCGCGGTGCGCGCGACGGCACTGCGCGATGGTCAGCCCCAGGAAATCACGATGGTAAAACTGGTGCCGGGTGACATGGTGCTGCTGAGCGCGGGCGACCTGATGCCGGCGGATTGCCGCCTGCTGGAGGCGCGTGACTTCTTCGTTAACCAGTCGCTGCTCACCGGCGAGTCTTACCCGGTGGAGAAATTTGCGCGCGAACTGGCGGCACCGGTGGATGATCTCAGCCAGGCCGCGAACTCTGTGTTCATGGGTACCTCCGTCATCAGCGGCATGGCGCGCGCCATGGTGTGCCGCACCGGTTCCGACACTGCAGTGGGGAAGATCGCCGACACGCTGCAGGCCAAAGCGCCCCCCACCGCATTCGAGCTGGGCACAAACAGCTTCGGCATGCTGATCATGCGCCTGACCTTCATGCTGGTGCTGTTCGTGTTTCTGGTCAACGCCGTGCTGCATCGGCCTTTCCTGGAATCATTCCTGTTTGCCATCGCGCTGGCGGTGGGACTCACGCCCGAGCTGCTGCCGATGGTGATTACGGTGACGCTGTCGCGCGGCGCCATGCGCATGGCGCAGAAGCAGGTGATCGTAAAGCAGCTTGCCGCCATTCACAATCTCGGCAGCATGGATGTGCTGTGCACCGACAAGACCGGCACCCTCACCGAGGGGCGCATCAAGCTGGAGCGCCATGTGGACGCACAGGGGCAGGACAGCGCGCAGGTGTTGCAGATGGCTTACCTCAACAGCTATTTCGAGACCGGCATCAAGAGCCCGCTGGACGATGCGATTCTCGCGCACCAGGAGATAGCCATCGACGGTTGGCACAAGATCGATGAGGTGCCCTTCGACTTCGAGCGGCGGCGCGTCTCGGTGTTATTGGGTAAGGACGAGAAACGGGCCCTGATAGACCAGGGCGACAAGCGCCTGCTGGTGGTGAAGGGCGCGCCTGACGATATTCTCAGGCTGTCCACGCAATATGCGCTGGGCGAGAAGCAGGGCGCACAAGTGCTGGACGAAGCGGCGCGCGCGAAGATACAAACGCTGCACGATGATCTCGAACGCGAGGGTTTTCGCGTGCTGGGCATCGCCTGGCGCCGGGTGGCGCTGGACCATCCGCATGCCGTGGTGGACGACGAGAGCGAGCTGATCTTTGCCGGCTTTGCCGCCTTCCTCGACCCGCCCAAGGCCAGTGCTGCACAGGCCTTGAATCTGCTTGCCGCGAGCGGGGTGAGCGTGAAGATTGTCACCGGCGATGGCGAGCTCATCACCCGCCACGTGTGCGCGCAACTGGGCATGGCGGTGACGGGCGTGGTGACCGGCAGCGAGATACAGCAACTGGATGACCAGGCGCTGGCGGTGCGGGTAAAGGCAGCCAACCTGTTGTGCCGCGTCACCCCCGCGCAGAAAAATCGCGTCATCCTGTCGCTTAAGGCACAGGGCCACACCGTGGGTTATCTGGGCGACGGCATCAACGATGCCCCTTCGCTGCATTCGGCGGATGTCGGCATTTCGGTGGATGGCGCGGTGGACGTGGCCAAGGCGGCGGCCGGCATGGTGATGCTCAAGCAGGACCTGAACGTGCTGTACGCCGGGGTGCTGGAAGGCCGCCGCACCTTCGCCAACATCATGAAATACATCATGATGGGCACCAGCTCCAATTTCGGCAATATGTTCAGCATGGCCGGCGCCACGCTGTTTCTCGCCTTTCTGCCGATGCTGCCGGTGCAGATACTGCTCAACAACCTGCTCTACGATGTTTCGGAATTGCCCATCCCTTTGGACAAGGTCGACAACGAATATCTGGCTCACCCCAAGCACTGGGACATGAATTTCATCCGCAACTTCATGTGGGTGGTGGGGCCGGTGAGTTCGCTGTTTGACTTCCTCACCTTCTTCATCATGCTCAAGGTTTTTTCGGCGGGAGAAGAATTGTTCCACACCGGCTGGTTTATCGAGTCCATCGCCACTCAGGTGCTGGTGATCTTCGTCATCCGCACCCGCAACAACCCCTTCATGAGCCGCCCCGGCATGGCGCTGGCGCTGACTTCTCTGGCCGTCGTGGCCGTGGCCGCAGTGCTGCCCTTTATGCCGTTCGCCGCGCATCTGGGCTTCGTCGCGCCGCCGCCGCTGTTCTACCTGATCCTGCTGGCGATGGTGCTGTGCTACCTGCTGGCGGTGGAGATGGCCAAGCGCTTTTTCTACCGGCATTACTCGGCGCGGTAAAGGCGAGATGAAAGACTGGCTCAGGCTGATTTTCTCCAGTCCGCCGGCGCTTATTTTTATATAACGCTTATTTTTATATAAATTTTACAACCAATCCCCCACATTTTTCATAATCTTTAACTTTGTTTACCTATGATGCCTGGTGTTCGACTCACCTAAATATTGGAGGTAAACATGGATATCTACTATCTCGCAGGCATAGCCCTGTTCTTTGTCATGATGGCGGGACTTGCCATCGGTTGTAAGCGACTGGGAGGCACCCAATGAGCATTTTTCACATCGTCAGCGCTGTCATCGCGGTCGCGCTGCTCATCTATCTGATCGCGGCACTGCTCAATCCGGAGGATTTTTCATGAACAACCATGCCTGGCTTATGTTGGGGCTCTACCTGACGATTCTGTTGCTAACCGTTAAACCGCTGGGCAGCTATATTGCCGACGTGATGGAGGGGCGCGGTTTCGCGCCGCGACTCGGTGGCGGGTTTGAAGCGCTGCTGTATCGCCTGTGCGGCATCCGCAAGGATGAAGAAATGGGCTGGCTCAAATATGTCTTTGCCATTTTGATCTTCAATGTCCTCGGCGTGTTGGCCGTGTATGCCCTGCAGCGCCTGCAAGTTTGGCTGCCGTTGAATCCGCAGTCCATGGCCAATGTCAGCGCGGACTCATCCTTCAATACCGCCATCAGCTTTGCCACCAACACCAACTGGCAGGGCTACGCCGGCGAGTCAAGCATGAGTTATCTGACCCAGATGCTGGGGCTGACGGTACAGAATTTCTTCTCGGCTGCCACCGGCATCGTCGTCGTCATCGCGCTGATTCGCGGTTTCGCACGCCACACCGCCAAGACCATCGGCAATGCCTGGGTCGATCTCACGCGCATTACGCTGTATGTTCTGCTGCCGATGTCTCTGGTCTTCGCAATTTTCCTGGTGGGGCAGGGGGTGATCCAGAATTTCGACGGCTATAAGGATGTCACAACCATCGAAGTCACAAAGTACGACAATCCGAAAGTTGACGCCGCCGGACAGCCGCTCAAGGACGAGAAAGGCAACGCTGTCACCGCGCCCGCGACTACGCAGACACAGACACTGGCGATGGGTCCGGTTGCTTCACAGGAAGCCATCAAGATGCTAGGCACCAATGGTGGCGGCTTCTTCAACGCCAACTCGGCGCATCCCTACGAGAACCCGACGCCACTCGCCAACTTCTTGCAGATGCTGGCCATCTTCCTGATCCCGGCGGCACTGTGCTTTACCTTCGGTCGCATGGTCGGCGATACGCGTCAGGGCTGGGCTGTACTCGCCGCCATGACGCTGATGTTTGTCGTGATGGCCGTCGCTGCAATGTATTTCGAGCAGCAGGGCAATCCACAGCTGGGCAAGCTCGGTGTGGACATGGCGGGCGGCAATATGGAAGGTAAGGAAGCGCGCTTTGGTATTACCGATTCGGGGCTCTTCGCGACCATCACCACATTGGCTTCCTGCGGTGCGGTCAACGCCATGCACGATTCCTTCATGCCGCTGGGCGGCCTGGTGCCGCTCACCAGCATGATGTTGGGCGAAGTGGTGTTCGGCGGTGTCGGCAGCGGACTGTATGGCATGCTGGTATTCGCGATCATGGCGGTGTTCATCGCGGGACTCATGATCGGCCGCACACCTGAATACCTGGGCAAAAAGATTGAGGCTTACGAGATGAAGATGGTGTCCATTGCCATTCTCGTCACGCCATTGCTGGTGCTGCTCGGCACCGCCGTGGCCGTGATGGTGGCGGACGGCATTGCCGGTATCGCCAACCCGGGCGCACACGGTTTTTCGGAAATCCTTTATGCCTTTACTTCGGCTGCCAATAACAACGGCAGCGCCTTCGCCGGGCTCTCGGCCAACACGCCGTTCTACAATATCATGACCGCCATTGCCATGTGGTTCGGCCGCTTTGGCGTCATCGTGGCGGTGCTGGCCCTGGCCGGTGGACTGGCGGCGAAGAAGCGCATTGCCGTTAGCGCCGGCACGATGCCGACGCACGGAGCGCTGTTCGTCACACTGCTGATCGGCACGGTGTTGCTGGTGGGCGCCCTGAATTATGTTCCTGCGCTCGCGCTCGGCCCGGTGATCGAGCATCTCGTGCTGTTCACCACTCATTGAGCTCAAGGAGAAAATGATGACTCACAAGAAACTTACAATGTTCGCCCCGGTATTGGTAAAGCCGGCCGTTCTGGACGCTTTCAAGAAGCTCGACCCGCGCGTGCAGTGGCGCAACCCGGTGATGTTCGTCGTGTATGTTGGCAGCCTGTTGACGACTGCACTGTGGATGCAGGCGCTGGGCGGTGCCGGGGAAGCTCCGGCGGGCTTCATTCTCGCTGTGGCCATGTGGCTGTGGTTCACGGTGCTGTTCGCCAACTTTGCCGAAGCGCTGGCTGAAGGACGCAGCAAGGCGCAGGCAGCTTCCTTGCGCGGTTTGAAAAAAGAGACATTTGCAAAAAGGTTGAAAGAACCCAATGCCGAGGCCGAATGGAGCTCCATCCCGGCTACCGAGCTGCGCAAGGGTGATGTGGTGATCGTGTATGTCGGCGAAACCATTCCCGCCGACGGCGAGGTGATCGAGGGTGTGGCCTCGGTGGACGAGTCCGCCATTACCGGTGAATCGGCACCGGTGATTCGCGAATCAGGCGGCGATTTCTCCGCCGTCACGGGCGGCACGCGTGTGCTGTCCGACTGGATCATAGTGTGCGTGACGGTGAATCCCGGCGAGACCTTCGTCGATCGCATGATCGCCATGGTCGAAAATGCGAAGCGCCAGAAGACGCCGAACGAGATTGCGCTGACCATATTGCTGGTGGCGCTGACCATTGTCTTTCTGACCGTCACGGTGACGCTGTTGCCCTACTCGATGTTCAGTGTTGCCGTGGCGAATGCGGGAACACCCGTCAGCATCACTGTGCTTATCGCTCTGCTGGTATGCCTGATTCCGACCACCATCGCCGGGCTGCTTTCCGCCATCGGCGTGGCTGGCATGAGCCGCATGATGCAGGCTAACGTCATCGCAACGAGCGGCCGTGCTGTGGAAGCGGCGGGTGATGTCGACGTGCTCTTGCTGGACAAGACCGGCACCATCACCCTCGGTAACCGCCAGGCTGCGGCCTTCCTCCCGGTGGAAAGGGTGACAGAAGCAGAGCTCGCAGATACCGCCCAGCTTGCGTCGCTGGCCGACGAAACGCCGGAAGGGCGCAGTATCGTTGTGCTCGCCAAGCAGAAGTTTAATCTGCGCGAGCGCGACATCCATGCGCTCAACGCCAGCTTCGTACATTTCTCCGCCCATACGCGCATGAGCGGCGTCGATCTCGGCGACAGGCAAATCCGCAAGGGTGCAGCCGAAGCTATCCGTCGTCATGTCGAGTTGCTCGGTGGCAGCTTTCCCATGTCGGTGTCGGCAACTGTCGACGAAGTGGCGCGCCGTGGCAGTACGCCACTGGTGGTGGCCGACGGCGCGAAAGTGCTCGGCGTCATCGAACTCAAGGACATCGTCAAGGGCGGCATCAAGGAACGGTTTGCGGAATTGCGCCGTATGGGCATCAAGACGGTGATGATTACCGGCGACAACCGCATCACGGCGGCTGCCATTGCTGCCGAGGCGGGTGTCGACGACTTCCTCGCCGAAGCCACGCCGGAAGCCAAACTGGCGCTGATCCGCCAGCATCAGGCGGAGGGACGGCTGGTGGCGATGACCGGCGACGGTACCAACGATGCCCCTGCGCTGGCGCAAGCCGATGTGGCAGTGGCGATGAATACCGGCACCCAGGCGGCGAAGGAGGCAGGCAACATGGTCGACCTCGACTCCAACCCGACCAAGCTGATCGAAATCGTCGAGACCGGCAAACAAATGTTAATGACGCGCGGCTCGCTCACCACTTTTAGCATCGCCAACGACGTTGCCAAGTATTTCGCCATCATCCCGGCGGCATTTGTCACGACCTACCCGCAGCTGGGGGCGCTCAACATCATGGGATTGGCGAGCCCGGCATCGGCCATTCTCGCGGCGGTAATCTTCAATGCGCTCATCATCATGTTCCTGATTCCGCTGGCACTGAAGGGCGTCAAGTACCGGCCCCAGGGTGCGGCCATGCTGTTGCGCCGCAACCTGCTAATTTACGGCTTGGGTGGCCTCGTCGTGCCATTCATCGGCATCAAGCTGATAGACCTGATCATTGCCTCTGCCGGCCTGGTCTGAACAAGGAGAAACTCATGAACAACCTATTGCGTCCCGCTATCTCGCTCTTTGTACTGCTCTCTGTGATGACGGGTATTGTCTATCCTCTGGTGGTGACCGGCATCGCCCAAGTCACCTTTCCGGAGCAGGCAGGCGGCAGCCTGATCGTCAAGGACGGCAAGCCGATAGGCTCCGCCCTCATCGGGCAGAGCTTCACCGACCCGAAGTATTTCTGGGGGCGTCCTTCCGCCACTTCACCGCAGTCCTACAACGCCGCAGCTTCCAGTGGTTCCAACCAGGGGCCGCTGAATCCTGCACTGACCGATGCGGTCAAGGGGCGGGTCGATGCCCTGAAGGCGGCCGACCCGACCAACAATAATCCGATTCCGGCCGATCTGGTTACTGCATCGGCAAGTGGCCTTGATCCGCACATCAGCCCGGTTGCCGCAGCGTACCAAATCGCTCGTGTTGCCAAGACGCGCGGATTACCTCTGGAAAGATTGACCGCTCTGATCGCACAGCATACGCAAGGCCGTCAATGGGGTGTTTTTGGCGAGCCTCGCGTTAATGTGCTAAAACTTAACCTTGCACTGGACAGCATGCGCTGACATGACCGATCAACGACCCAATCCTGACGAACTTCTCTCCCGCATCAAGGAAGAGGAAATCCGTGCCGCCCGGGGCAAGCTCAAGATCTTCTTCGGTGCTTCTGCGGGTGTCGGCAAGACCTACGCGATGCTGTCTGCTGCACGCCAGCAAGTACAGCAGGGTACGGATGTTGTCATCGGCGTGGTGGAGGCTCACGGCAGGAAGGAAACGGAAATGCTGCTCGAAGGCCTTGAATGCCTGTCACTCAAGGAGATCCCTTATCGCGGCAAGATGTTGCAGGAGTTCGACATCGATGGCGCCCTGGCGCGCAAGCCGGCGCTGATCCTGATCGACGAGCTGGCCCATTCCAACGTCGCAGGTTCGCGCCATCCCAAGCGCTGGCAGGACGTGCAGGAGCTGCTGTCTTCCGGTATCGACGTGTATTCGACGGTCAATGTCCAGCACCTGGAAACACTCAATGACGTGGTCGGCGGCATCACCGGAATCCGCGTGTGGGAGACCGTGCCCGACCATGTGTTCGATGGCGCAGACGAAGTGGTGCTGGTTGACCTGCCGCCCGACGAACTGTTGCAGCGCTTGAAGGAGGGCAAGGTCTATCTGCCGCACCAGGCGGAGCGGGCGATCCAGAATTTCTTCCGCAAGGGCAACCTGATTGCACTGCGTGAACTCGCTCTGCGCCGCACTGCCGATCGCGTGGACAACCAGATGATCCAGTACCGGCGCGAGAAGTTCGTGACGCCGGTGTGGCAGACGCGCGAGTCGCTGCTCGCCTGCATCGGTCCGGGTGAAGGCAGCGACCGTATCATTCGCAGTGCGGCGCGCATTGCGGCGAAGCTGGATGTCCCCTGGCATGCTGTCTACGTCGAGACGCCGGAGCTGCGGCAACTCTCCGACAGCCAGCGCCAGCGTATTCTCAAGAGCCTGAAGCTGGCCCAGGAAGCCGGGGCCGAGACCGCCAGCCTTTCCGGTGGCGATGCCGTCGAGATGATCATCAACTATGCACGCGAGCATAACCTGGCCAAGATCGTCGTCGGGCGCGACCACGCGCGTGCCTGGCGCCCCTGGTACCGATCATTCGCCGATAGCATTGGAAAACGCGCGCCCGATCTCGACGTCATCCAGCTGGCACGCGAGGAAGGTCCGTCCGACAAGCGCCGCGAAGATCCGACTGACGAGTCGCTGCTGGATCGCTTGAAGGCGCCATGGCAATCGTTTGCGATGAGTGTGCTGTTTTGCGCCCTGACGACGCTGATAGCCATGCCACTGCATACGGTGTTCGAACTCGCCAATATCGCCATGCTGTTCCTGTTGGCGGTGGTGCTGGCATCCGTTCGTTATGGCCTTGGTCCGGCGGTTGCGGCCGCCTTCCTCAATGTCGCCGCGTTTGACTTTTTTTTCGTGTCGCCGCGTTTCTCTTTTGCAGTGAGCGATGTGCAGTACCTGATGACCTTCGTCGTCATGCTCGTCGTCGGCCTCGTCACTGCCAAACTGACAGCGGGCCTCAAATTTCAGGCTCGCGTCGCCAGCAGTCGCGAACAGCGTATGCGTGCCCTCTACGAGATGTCGCGCGACCTCTCCGGCGCGCTGATGCCTGAGCAAATTGCGGAGATATCCCAGCGTTTCGCCGCGACAGGTTTCGGCGCGCGCGCCGCCATTGTTCTGGCAGATGACGCAGGCCGCCTGCACGAACCAGTCGACGTGCCCGGCGGCGTGCCGTCCATCGACCTCGGAATCTGCCAATGGGCCTTTGACCACGGCGCCGAGGCTGGCTGCGGCACCGACACGCTTCCCGGCAGCCCGCTCCTGTACATTCCCCTCAAGGCGCCGATGCGCATACGCGGTGTGCTGGCGCTGGAGCCGCGACATCCGCGCAGCCTCATGGCGCCTGAGCAGCGCCGCCTGCTGGACACGCTGGCGCGGCTGATTGCCATCGCCCTGGAACGCGTGCACTACGTGGATGTAGCACAGACCACCACCGTGCAGATGGAATCGGAGCGCCTGCGCAACTCGCTGCTGTCGGCGATTTCCCACGATCTGCGCACACCGCTCTCGGCCCTGGTCGGGCTCGCCGATTCGATGTTACTGACCCAGCCGCAACCCAGCGGGCAGCAGGCGGAAATCGCCGCAGCGATGCGTGCAGAGGCGCTGCGCATGAATGCCCTGGTAAGCAACCTGCTGGATATGGCGCGTCTGCAAGCTGGGGCGGTCAAGCTCAACAGGCAGTGGCAGCTTCTCGAAGAAGTCGTCGGCAGCTCGATCAAGGCCATGGCTGCCATCCTTACGCAACATCGCGTGTCAGTGCGCCTGCCCGACGACTTGCCGCTGCTGGAGTTCGATGCGGTGCTGATCGAACGTGTGTTGGCGAACCTGCTTGATAATGCGGCGAAGTACACTCCGTCCGGTAGCAGCATCGAGATCGGTGCCGCACTCGGTGAGCGTGGCAATATTGACATCTGGGTCGAGGACAACGGTCCCGGCTTACCGGCCGGAAAGGAAGAGGATATTTTCAAAAAATTCGAACGCGGGCAGAAGGAGAGCGCCACGCCGGGCGTAGGCCTCGGGCTGGCGATCTGCCGCGCCATTGTCGAGGCGCACGGTGGGGAAATTCATGCCAGAAACTGCGAGAGCGGTGGTGCACGCTTTGTGTTCTCGCTGCCACGCGGCAATCCGCCAGCCGTCGATAGCTCGGAAGATATTTTGCCACCCGAGGGAATGCGCTCATGAGCGAACCGTTGCCGGTAATCATCGTGATTGAAGATGAGCCGACGATTCGGCGCTTCGTCAAACTGTCGCTGGAATCCGAGGGCTGTCAGGTATTCGAGGCTGATTGCATCCGGCGCGGCCTGATTGAAGCGGGCACGCGCAAGCCGGACATGGTGGTGCTGGATCTTGGATTGCCGGATGGCAACGGGGTGGATTTCATCCGCGACTTGCGCACATGGTCTGATATTCCCGTTATCGTTCTTTCCGCGCGTACCTCGGAAGCTGACAAAGTGGAAGCGCTCGACGCCGGTGCTGACGATTATCTCGTCAAGCCCTTCGGAGCCGCTGAATTGCTTGCTCGCGTGCGCGCGCAACTTCGGCGTCGGGCGCATGTTCATGGGGCTGCACAGAGCGTATTCGAGTTTGGGAAAATCAGGGTCGATTTTGGCCGTCGCATCGTCGAGCGTGAAGGCATGCCACTACATCTGACACCTATCGAGTTTCGACTACTCGTTTACCTGACAAGCAATGCCGATAGTGTATTGACCCATCGCCAACTGTTAAAGAACGTTTGGGGCCCATCACATGCTGAAGACAGCCACTATGTACGCGTCTACATGGGGCATCTGCGCAAGAAGATTGAGGACGATCCGTCGCAACCCAAACATATTTTGACCGAAACTGGCGTCGGCTATCGTTTTGTAATTTAGCTACAGGATCAAGCGCAACAGCATGCTTGGAAGTAATCCCTGTCAGCGATTCATTCGGGGCGCAAATGAAAAATAGAATTCAAAATTGACGCGCGCCGCCCGTCATCCCATAATCATCCGCCTCAACCACTCTCAGCAAGAGTCCATCATGACCACCCTACGCCAGCAGGACTTTATCGACAGCATTGCCGACGCCTTGCAGTTCATTTCCTATTACCATCCCGCAGATTTCATCCGCGCGCTGGCGGCGGCGTATCAACGTGAGGAATCGGTTGCGGCGAAGGATGCGATGGCGCAGATACTCTCCAACTCGCGCATGTGCGCACAGGGGCACCGGCCGGTGTGCCAGGACACCGGCATCGTGGTGGCGTTTGTGCGGGTGGGCATGGATGTGCGCTGGGCTGATGCTTCGATGAGCATCACCGAGATGGTGAATGCGGGTGTGCGCAAGGCATATCTGCAGCCGGACAATGTGCTGCGCGCGTCCATCGTGGCAGATCCGGCCGGGGCGCGCAAGAACACCGGCGACAACACGCCAGCGGTGGTGCATTTCGAGCTGGTGCCGGGCGACAAGGTGGATGTGCGCATCGGCGCCAAGGGCGGCGGTTCCGAGAACAAGGCGCGCTTTGCCATGCTCAACCCCAGCGACGATGTGGTGGAGTGGGTGGTCAACCAATTGCCGGGCATGGGCGCGGGCTGGTGTCCGCCGGGGATGCTGGGCATCGGCATCGGCGGCACGGCGGAGAAGGCGATGCTGCTGGCGAAAGAGGCGTTGATGCAGTCCATCGATATGACCGAACTGAAGGCGCGCGGCGCGAAGAATCGCCAGGAAGAATTGCGCATGGAGATTTACGACAAGGTAAATGCGCTGGGCATAGGCGCGCAGGGCCTGGGCGGGCTCACCACGGTGCTGGATGTGAAGATACTGGATTACCCCACCCATGCGGCGTCCAAGCCGATCGCCCTGATTCCCAACTGCGCGGCGACGCGGCATATCCACTTCGAGCTGGATGGCAGCGGGGTGGCGCAATTCACGCCGCCGAAACTGGAGGATTACCCTGAGGTGCACTGGCAGGCGGCCAAGGATGCACGCCGGGTGAACCTGGACACGCTGACGCGCGCGGATATCGCAAGCTGGCAGCCGGGCGAAACCGTGCTGTTGTCCGGCAAGCTGCTTACAGGGCGCGATGCGGCGCATAAGCGCATCGTGGATATGCTGGCGCGGGGCGAGAAACTGCCTGCCGGCGTGGATTTTACCGACCGATTCATCTATTATGTCGGGCCGGTTGATCCGGTGCGCGATGAGGTCGTCGGCCCCGCAGGCCCCACCACGGCGACGCGCATGGATAAATTCACCGAAAAGATGCTGGCCGAGACCGGTTTGATCGGGATGGTGGGCAAGGCAGAGCGCGGCAAGATTGGCATCGAGGCGATCAAGAAGCACGGCGCGGTGTACCTGATCGCGATAGGCGGCGCGGCTTACCTGGTGGCAAAGGCCATCAAAGCTGCGCGCGTGGTGGCTTTTGCCGATCTGGGTATGGAAGCGATCTACGAGTTTGAAGTGGCAGACATGCCGGTGACGGTGGCCGTGGATGCGCAAGGGCGCTCGGTGCATGAAATCGGCCCGGCAGAATGGAAGAAGCGCATCGGGATGATTCCGATACGCTCAGTGTAGTTAGCAAATTTTAAGATTTATTCAACCGTAGCGAGCGCCGCGAGAGCAACGCAACTATCGTGGCGCGCATAAGCAATGACTTGGTTGCCGTTTATTGGCAACTTAGTCAGATGGCTAGTCGCTTTAACAGTAGGTTGAAACAAGTTTGGCGGGTCTCCCCGCATTGCGGTGTAGCAAACCTGGTCAGGTCCGGAAGGAAGCAGCCATAGCTATTTCTGCAAGTGCCGGGGGTAAGGCTCGCCTCCTATTCGAAATAAGCGCGGCTGATTGCGCTCGTTTGTTCAGTGGTTAGCAGGTCGGCTTCATTTCTCAAACATTTTGATACGGTCCAAATCTTGTCAGCAACCTCAGTCCTAGCGCGTAAATGGCGGCCCAAAAATTTCGCCCAACTGGCGGGGCAGGAGCATGTCGTGCAGGCATTGAGCAATGCGCTGACGCAGAACCGCCTGCATCACGCCTATCTGTTCACCGGCACGCGCGGCGTGGGCAAGACCACTATCGCGCGCATCTTCGCCAAATCCCTGAATTGCCTGGGCGGCATCACGGCCACGCCGTGCGGCACATGCAGCGCCTGCACCGAAATCGACAGGGGGCGTTTTGTCGATCTGATCGAGCTGGACGCGGCATCCAACACCCAGGTGGACAATATGCGCGAACTGCTGGAAAGCGCGCTGTATGCGCCGACCAGCGGGCGTTTCAAGATTTATATCATCGACGAAGTGCACATGCTGTCGAAGTCGGCCTTCAATGCGATGCTGAAGACGCTGGAAGAGCCGCCCGCGCATGTGAAATTTATTCTTGCCACCACCGACCCGCAGAAGATTCCGGTGACGGTGCTGTCGCGCTGTCTGCAGTTCAACCTGAAGCAGTTGCCGCCAGCGCTGATCCTAACGCATTTGCAGTATGTGCTGGAGCAGGAGGCGGTTCCGTTCGAGATAGGTGCGCTGAAACTGGTGGCGCGTGCGGCGCAGGGCAGCATGCGCGATGCGCTGAGCCTGACGGATCAGGCGATTGCCTATTCCGACTCGAAGGTGGAAGAAGCCACGGTGCGCAATATGCTGGGCGCGATCGACCAGAGCTATTTGTTTGATCTGCTGCAATCCCTGCTGGCGCGCGATGGTGCCGGGCTGCTGCGCATCGCCGACGACATGGCGCTACGCAGCATGGCCTTTGATGCGGCGTTGCAGGAACTGGCGACCCTGCTGCATCGCGTTGCCCTGGCGCAGACGGTGCCGCAGGCGATACCGGATGACGAGCCGGAACGCGTGCGCCTGATGGAACTGGCACAGCAATTCAGTGCCGAAGACACACAGCTGTATTACCAGATCGCCATTCATGGGCGCAACGAGATCGATCTGGCACCGGATGAATATGCCGGTTTCACCATGACGCTGTTGCGCATGC
>JANYJE010000039.1 GCA_025408405.1 Nitrosomonadales bacterium
CAATCTTGAAACAGGGTGTTTCTTCCGGTAGCGCCAGCACGGCAGCAGCTTTACCTGCCTCTCCCTGCAAGTCGACGCGAGGTGCTTGCTGCTGATGCTCTCGCTCTGCAGCTTCTTCCTTTGTGCGATTGCGTTGTTCCACTGCATCAGGCGTTTCAAGCGCTTGTGCCGATATATTCCGGGAGAAGAGGATCATCATAGTGAGCACCATTGAGGCGATTAATAATGTCCGCACAAAGGTAAATCTCATAGATTGCCCTATTGATAGCCCAGCAATTGAAAAACAACCGCGCTTCAATATCCAACCGTGACTTATCGCAAACAAAGCAACGCGCAGTTCGCCGATTATTGTTCCGATGCGGATAAAACAACCACATTCAGCCTATTTGAATTGTTTTGCAGCTAGAAATCAGTGACACTTACCATTACTTGTAGCGAAAGCCCCTCCTCATTACCTATCAAAACAGCCAAGTGCCAAAGTAGGCGGGGAAGGCGTACAAGTGAATCAAAGAGGTATGTGCAATGGTTATTTAACAGCAAAATTTCTTGAAACGATATAAGACAAATTATCTAGGCCGAAATATATATATCTGAAAACAACTCCAGCTTTATTGGTTGCACCAAATGCACAACTGACTCGATGCAAGATGCTGCACGAATTTATTACGGGGTAAGATAATGCGGGTTTAGTCAAAAATGATTCCTTAGCACTTGATTGCGAACCACCTTAATTCCGCCACGCAGTAGCGCTGACTGGGAATGTCGAAATACAAGATATGACACCGCGCTTTTTGCTGCCAACAAAATGATCCTACGATGGCTTTACCACCAAAATGAAATACCGGATGTTGCGAGCAAATAGAAATGTCCGGATTGACAATCCTCGCAGTCCATGTTCCACTTAACACCAGTATTCAGCCAGTAAGTATTGTAAGAAAGTTTATGCTGTACAAGGCAAACCTATCGAAAGGTAGGGACGCAAAGTTACCGGTCTAAGGGATCCATATGGAGTCTATGACAGCGGGATTGCCAGCTAGCCATCTATTGTTGCGGCTATCTGAATCTCCTTTTGTACCTCCCCCTGCCGATCTCTTTGTTGCCTCCTATATAGCTAGTTACTATTGTTAACAGGAAGAAATATGCGAGAGCAAGCAAATCTCAGCGACATAGTCATTCTGTGTCTTGTGTCATTGATGGCACTTACTGCCAACCTTCCTGAAAACCTGCTTGGGGATTTGGTTGACCGGAAACTGCTGTTAATCTCGCTAACGGTTTCCGTTGTTATTGCGTTATTCCGTTATCTCCGAGTAATGCTGTTCATCACAATTTCAGTTCTGGCCATAGGAGCCAATCTTCCCGAAGAACTGGCCAACCATCTGGGTGTCAGCCCAATCGTGATGATTGCATCCCTCGGCCTGCTCATTTCTGCTTCTTTGCTGAATCAGCTGCTGAAACTGCTGCCAACGGAGAAAATCGAGAAAAAAATGCTGGATACCAGCGAATCTAGACATGCCGTGCTAACAGCGATAATAAAAGGGGACTTGGTTACACTCCATCAGCTGTTAAGCAATGATGTGGAAATAAATTTTGTCCTTAATGACACCTCCCCCATCTTTCTCGCCACGGAAAAAGGTTATGCAGATATTGTACTAATTCTACTTTCCCATGGCGCAAAGTCGCGCGTAATAAACAAGGAAGGAAAAACGCCGATGGAGATTGCCCTGGCGCACAAATTTACCCGTATTGCAGAGATACTGCATTACGCTGAAAAACCGAAACCCGCCGTGCGGGATGCATCAACATTGGGAAATCGTTTTATCCAACGCGACAGCACCGGCCATTGGGTAATTCAGATCCCATTCACCAAGAGCCATATCTCAAACGAATAGTATGTGCGCCCGAATTACTTCTGCGGCAATTGGGCCATACGCGAACTCCCGCGTCCAGTCTCGGCGCAGACACATTGAATTTATTACTGATTAGCTTCTTTGCTGCTCTGCTTGCGGTGATTCTGTGCGTATTTTCGTTTAGGCCGTTCAGCCGTTTTGCTGTGCTCGTTATCATGACGGCGCTTAGCTTCATTGCGCATATTTTCCCGGCGCTGTCCGGCTTGTCCTGACCACTTGTTGCGGGCCTCGCCGCTTCTCTCTAATTGGTCCGGCTTATGTTCCCGCGCTCTGGCTGTCTGCTCTCTGGCTTGCCCGTTTGTCCCACTGTGAAGTTGTTTAACCCGCTCGATACGTTCGTTTCGCATCTTCTCCATATTGCTGCGCAAGAAATTTTTCCGCTGCTCAATGCGATCCTCAATCTTGAGCTTGCGATTCGCCAGGAAGTCAGGCTGCTTCTCAAGCAAGTGCGGCGCCACTGCCCTGCCTTTGGGTGCAAAGGCAAATTTGCCCGGATGCACTTCTGCCTCGCCATGCGGCGTTTTCAGCACAGTTGAGCCTTCATTAACTGTGTCATAGGTGCCCGGTTCATCTCCGTTAGCTGCCTCAATCACCGTGGTTTCGTGGTCAGTTCCACGTATGCCTATGGTGGCGCCTGGCGTAGTAATTTGGTAAGCACTCGTGTTGTGCTTGCCAATCCAGCCGGTGATTGAGCGTATCGCACCTTTGAGCAGTGACATGAATATCTTGTCAGAAGAATTCCCCTCGGCCTTGTACTCATCTACGCGAAACGATGTATTCCGGCGCAAGGCGATGAAGCCGCCGTCCACGGTTACAACATGCACCTCACCATCTACTGAAGTATTCAGGGTCTGCCCTGCAAGTATCTGCTGGCCGATATAAACACTGTCAGTTTTTCCGGAAACACCCGACAGAGAAGCTGTGCCAGACATGGCATCAACAGTTCCAAACAATTCTGCCGAATATGCGGTGTGGCAGATAAACAATCCCACCAAGAAAGCCATGAGCGTTTTCATTGATGCGTAGCTATCCTTAAGTTTTGCGCAAGTTGAGGGCAATCATCTGCAGCCTGACCCCGTCTCGTCGATCAACGGCGTGCGGTTCACCTACTTCTGCGCCTTCACGATGCTCATCGCCGTCGCCACCAGTCCGCCCATGTCGGCCAGGTTGCCGGGCAGAACCAGGGTGTTGCCCTGCTTGGCAACATTGCCGAAAGCTTCCACATATTTCTCCGCCACCTTGAGGTTGACGGCATCCATGCCGCCGGGGGATTGAATCGCCTGGGCAACCTGCTGGATAGCCTGCGCGTTGGCGGTAGCCACGGCGATAATCGCCGCAGCCTCGCCTTGGGCACGGTTGATGGCGGATTGTTTCTCGCCTTCGGAGCGCTGGATAAAGGCTTCGCGCTCGCCCGTGGCAATGTTGATCTGCTCCTGCTTGCGCCCTTCTGAGGCGGCGATCAGGGCGCGTTTTTCACGCTCGGCGGTGATCTGCGCCTGCATGGCGTGCAGGATTTCCCTGGGTGGGGTCAGGTCCTTGATCTCGTAACGCAGCACTTTCACGCCCCAGCTCGTCGCCGCCTCATCCAGCGCCGCCACCACCGCACGGTTGATGTCGTCGCGCTCTTCAAAGGTCTTGTCCAGCTCCATCTTGCCGATCACAGAACGCAATGTAGTCTGGGCCAGCTGGGTAATCGCCATGATGTAATTGCTGGTGCCGTAGGAGGCCAGCCTGGGGTCGGTCACCTGAAAATACAGGATGCCATCCACCTGCAACTGGGTGTTGTCGCGGGTGATACAGACCTGGCTTGGCACATCCAGCGGCACCTCCTTGAGCAGGTGCTTGTAAGCAACGCGGTCGATAAAGGGAATAACGATGTTCAGTCCCGGCAACAAGGCGGCATGAAAACGCCCCAGGCGCTCGACCACCCAGGAGTTTTGCTGCGGCACAACCTTGAGTGCCTTGATGGCAAAAATAACGGCGGCAATCAGAATGAACAGTGCGATTTGCATGGAGCCTCCTTATTGATGAGATTTATGATTGGTAAGAATCACGGTTGAGCCGCGCATGGCCTTGATGTAAAGAGGTACATCGCGAGGAGTAGTAGCGGCCTCGGCTTCGGCATCCCATTCCGCACCGCGGTAAAACACGCGCGCCGTGCCATCATCGTGCCAGCTCAGCACCTTCACCGCCTGGCCTGCATCCAGATTGGTAGTCGCCGCTCCCTGGGCACGACTGCCTTTCCAGCGCCGCAACAGGATGGTACCGACGACCACCGCCAGCGCGCTCAGTGCAAACTGCCAGACCAGGCTCGCATATAGCAAGGCAACCGAGCCACCCACCACCATGGCGATGCTCAGCATCAACAGGTAAAACGTCCCTGTCACCATCTCCAGACCTATCAGTATCAAGGCCAGCAAAAACCAGTAAATGTAAGATGCCATGAATTCCCCCTGTGTGTTGATCCTTAAAACCACAATTCAAGCCACCGCGGACACAGAGAATGCGTGGCACTCAAAGGTTTACGCTTTTCACCCAATGGATGAGTCATTACGAATGGCTAATTCACTGTTTGTTCTCTGTGATCTCTGATGCAACCTCTAGCCATTCGACTAGGCTGTCAAAAAACGCCAGCCAAGTCGCTGGTTATGCGGCTACATGCTTTTTCCAAGTTTATGCGCAATCCTAACAGTTATTAAATTTTCAGGCGCGCTCGATCAGCATGGCGTCGCCATAGCTAAAGAAACGGTACTCGTTCTCTACCGCCATGCGGTAGGCGGCGAGCATACGGTCCTTGCCGCCAAACGCGCACACCAGCATCAGCAGCGTGGATTTTGGCAAATGAAAGTTGGTCAGCAGCACGTCCACCACCCTGAAGCGATAGCCCGGCGTAATAAAAATGCGTGTCTCGCCCGCTCCGGCGTGCAACTCGCCGGATTGAGCCGCACTTTCCAGCGCGCGCAGGCTGGTGGTCCCCACCGCGATGACACGACCGCCACATGCCCTGGCTTCGGCAATCGCCGCAACCGTCGCCTGCGAAATTTCATAGCGTTCGCTGTGCATGGTGTGATCTGCCACATGCTCCGCACGTACCGGCTGAAAAGTCCCAGCCCCCACATGCAGGGTCACGTAGGCGGTTTTTACGCCCTGCCCCTGCAGCTTGGCCAGCATGGCCGAATCGAAATGCAGGCCGGCAGTGGGTGCAGCCACGGCACCGGGCTCGCGCGCAAACACGGTCTGGTAGCGCGCCTCGTCCAGGGCATCGGCCGCGTGGGTAATATAAGGCGGCAGCGGCAACTGGCCGTATTGCTCCAGCAGGCTGCCCACGTCCTGCTCGCCCTCAAAACGCAGATGGAAAAACTCGCCTGCACGCCCCAACACCGTCACCGCAAGGGGTAGGCAGGTGGGTTCACCCAAGGTGCGCAAGCCACCAGGGGGTAAATCCCCTGTGGAATTGACAGCCCCGCTGCCTGCGCCAACACCACCCGGAGGGTGGGCGTCTGGCTGCGTCCCCTTTACCGGGGTACGCAGCGCCCCTTCCGCACCCAGCAACAACCTGCTTCCCGGCTTGGGCGACTTGCTGGCGCGCACCTGTGCCAGCGCTTCGTGATCGTTCAGCACACGCTCGACCATGACTTCAATGTTGCCGCCCGTTTCCTTGACCCCGAACAGCCGCGCCTTCAGCACGCGGGTGTCATTCAGCACCAGCAGATCACGTTCACGCAGCAAAGTCGTCAGGTCGGCAAACATGCGATGCTCGCAGCCCCCTTCTCCCAGGTGCAGCAAACGGCTGGCGCCGCGCTGCTTGGGCGGATGTTGTGCGATCAGCCGTTCCGGCAATTCAAAGGTAAATTCGTCGGTGCGCATGTCCTGAAATCTTGTGTGTCCGCCAAATATATCTGGCAAAAACGCGCATTGTAACTTGATGAAGAGGTGGGTTTCGTGGATAATTCGCGCCTTCCTGATCTGGATGTTCCTTCAGATTTGGCCGGGATGGCGGAATTGGTAGACGCACTGGACTCAAAATCCAGCGAAGGCAACTTCATGGGGGTTCGATTCCCCCTCCCGGCACCAAACAAATAGTTGCGTCGCTTGTCAACGCAACCAGAATTAGCAACGTTAATGGCTTCGACACCCAGTAGTGTCGTAAACGTTTATCAACCTACTAAGAATTGGAGCTTTAACATGAAATTGATCTCTACACTGATCGCCGCTGTATTCGCTTTGGTATCTTTCACTGCTGTTGCTGCCGAAGGCGCTGCTGCTCCTGCCAAAACAGAAATGGCTGCTCCTGCTAAGGCAGAAGCTGCTAAGCCTGCCAAGAAAGCTAAGAAAGCTAAGAAAGCCAAGAAAGCCAAGAAAGCTGAAAAAGCTGACGCAGCTAAGTAATATCCGCAACACCAAGAAAGGCAGGGGCAACCCTGCCTTTTTTTATTTTCAGCCCACCTTCTACGCCTGCATTCAAACTAGCCTGTAGCGGCCATCAGGCGTTACTATAGCCAACTTTCGAACTTACAGCGTCTCATCTGTCCATGATCTGGAAACCTAACGCCACTGTTGCAGCGGTCATCGAGCAGGATGGAAAATTCCTGCTGGTGGAGGAACACACCTCGCAAGGCCTGCTGTTTAACCAGCCGGCGGGACACCTGGAAGCGCACGAATCGCTGCTTACCGCAGTGGTGCGCGAAACCCTGGAAGAGTCTGCCTACGATTTTGAACCGCAGCATCTGCTCGGCATCTATCGCTGGCACTCATCCTCTTCAGACACCACCTACCTGCGCTTTGCCTTTTGCGGCCGCCTGCTGGCACATCATGCAGCTCGCCCTCTGGACGAAGGCATCGTGCGCGCCGTGTGGATGACACCGGATGAAATTCGCGCCACCCAAGCCCGCCACCGCAGCCCGCTCATCCTGCGCTGCGTGGAAGATTATCTGGCCGGCAAACGCTACCCGCTGGAACTGATCACCCATTATGACTAAGCGCCGCGTCGTGGTGGGCATGTCGGGCGGTGTGGATTCCTCGGTCACCGCCCTGCTGCTGAAACAGCAAGGGTTTGACGTGATCGGCCTGTTCATGAAGAACTGGGAAGACGACAATGACGACGAATACTGCTCCTCGCGCGAAGACCTGATAGATGCGGTTTCGGTGGCCGATGTGATCGGCATTCCGATCGAGGCGGTGAACTTCGCCAAGGAATACAAGGATCGCGTGTTCAGCTACTTTCTGCGCGAATACGAGGCGGGACGCACCCCCAACCCGGACATCCTGTGCAACACCGAGATCAAGTTCAAGGCCTTTCTCGACCATGCCATGCGCCTGGGTGCGGATGCGATCGCCATGGGACATTATGCAAAAGTGCGTGAACAGGACGGGCTGTTTCAACTGCTCAAGGCCGATGATGCGAGCAAGGATCAAAGCTATTTCCTGCACCGGCTGAACCAGGAACAACTGTCAAAGGCGATGTTCCCGCTGGGCAATCTGCTGAAGACGGAAGTGCGCGAAATCGCGCGCAAGCATCATCTGGCGAATCACGCCAAGCGCGACAGCACCGGCATCTGTTTCATTGGCGAGCGCCCCTTCCGCGAATTCCTCAACCGCTACCTGCCCACCCAGCCGGGCGACATGCTCACGCCGGAAGGCAAGAAAGTCGGACAGCATCAGGGGTTGTCGTTCTACACCATCGGCCAGCGCCAGGGCCTGGGCATAGGCGGCGGCAAGGATGGCTCGGGCGAACCGTGGTTCGTGGCAGGCAAAGACATGGCGCACAATCGCCTGATCGTGGTGCAGGGCCACGACCATCCCGCCCTGCTGACGCCGCACCTTGAAGCGATGGAGATGCACTGGATCAGCGGCAGCGCGCCCGACATCACTTGCGACTATGCGGCCAAGACACGCTACCGCCAGGGTGACGCAGCCTGCCGCATCACCGCGCTGTCCGGCGCCACGGCGACTTTCGCTTTCAGCGAGCAGCAATGGGCGGTCACGCCGGGACAGTCGGTGGTGGTGTACGACGGGGTGGTATGCCTGGGCGGCGGCATCATCACCTAAGCCACCCCAAAGGCCATAGCCACAGAGCACACAGAGATTTCACCAGATCAAGCCGTGCATCGGCTTCTCTGTGATCTCTGTGGCAATTTATGGGTTATTGGGTGAACGCGTAGCAATACCCATCCTGCCGCTTTCACGTAAAATAGCACCTGCGAACAATTACTCACCCCACACTCACCATGACTCTTTCCGCTCTCACCGCCCTTTCCCCTCTCGATGGCCGCTATCAAGGCAAGGTTACCTCGCTGCGCAGCTATTTCAGCGAATACGGGCTGATCCGTTACCGCGTGCTGATTGAGATCGAATGGCTCAAGGCCTTGAGCAACGAAATCGGCATTACAGAAATCCCTCCGTTCTCACCTGCCATGATGACCCTGCTGGACCAGCTTGCCAGCGCATTCAGCGAGTCAGATGCCGAACAGATCAAAGCCATAGAACGGCGCACCAATCACGATGTGAAGGCCATTGAATACTGGCTGCGCGAAAACCTGTCGGGACACGCGGAAACCGCCGACAAGCTGGAATTCATCCATTTCGCCTGCACTTCGGAAGACATCAACAATCTCTCCCACGCCCTGATGCTGCAGCATGCGCGCGCAGACGTCATGTTGCCGGCGCTGGATGTGCTGATCAACCGCTTGCGCGGCCTGGCCCATGCGCACGCCGACCTGCCGATGCTGTGCCGCACCCACGGCCAGACTGCCACACCGAGCACGCTGGGCAAGGAAATGGCCAACGTGGTGTACCGCCTCGAGCGCGCACGCGAACGCGTGGCCGACGTCGCCATCCAGGGCAAGATCAACGGCGCGGTGGGCAATTACAACGCCCATCTCGCGGCCTACCCCAACATAGACTGGGAAGATTTTGCGCATCGCTTTGTGGAAGCGCGCGGACTTACCTTCAACCCCTACACCATCCAGATCGAGCCACACGATTACATGGCAGAACTGTTTGACGCCTTTGCCCGCGCCAACACCATATTGATCGATCTCAACCGCGACATTTGGGGCTACATCTCGCTGGGCTATTTCAAGCAGAAAGTGGTGGCGGGCGAAGTGGGCTCTTCCACCATGCCGCACAAAGTCAACCCGATTGATTTTGAAAATTCGGAAGGCAACCTCGGCATGGCCAACGCCCTGCTGCGGCATTTTTCCGAGAAGCTGCCGATCTCGCGCTGGCAGCGCGACCTCACCGACTCCACCGTGTTACGCAACATGGGCGTGGCACTGGGCTACACCCTGCTGGCCTATGAGTCGTGCCTGAAGGGGCTCAATAAACTGGAAGCCAACCCGCAACGCCTGGCCGACGACCTCAACAACAGCTGGGAAGTGCTGGCCGAGCCAATCCAGACCGTGATGCGCCGCTACAACATCGAGAATGCCTACGACAAACTGAAAGACCTGACCCGGGGCAAGGGCGGCATCAACCGTGAAAGCCTGCGCGCCTTCATCCACACCCTGGATATCCCCGAGCAGGAAAAACAGCGCCTGTACCAGCTCACCCCCGAGACCTACACAGGCAAGGCCGGAGTGCTGGCGCATAGAATCTAGGACGATCCTGCTCGAAAAAAGGGCAGGCTTGCAGCCTGCCACAATCCGCTTAAACAATTCAACAGCCCTCAATGCCCTCCCATCCCGGCTTGCGCAGCATGACGCCTTTCGGGTTGCGGCAACCCGTGATATTGGCTAACGCGGCGTTCTGTTCGAACATAAAGCGTCTCTGTTCGCAACGCTAGCAACTTGTCGGGCTGCCCCTGTAGATGCTGCTCCTGTATATGTCGCTCAAATTCGCGTTTGCGTATCCACTCATTACAGTACGGGCACGAAAACCTGATGCTGGCTTGATCCGCATCCGGTTCATTCATCCACAATGGCTCATGGAAATTCATTATAATTTCCTTTCAATAAATAAAAAACAGCTCATGCTGCGCGTTCAGACAGCACCCCTCTCAACTCGCACCGGCTTATTTACTTCACTTATAAAACTCCACTCACACTATGAGCGCATAATGCGCTTACAAACCCAAAAATTATTTCAGGAGAAGCTGATTTTTGGGTAGGGAAAATACTATTTAATATAGGAATAATCCCTATTTCACTTGCCTGACACAATCTGTAGCATTTTGCCGGAAGCGTGTTCTTTTGTAATTTCTGGCAATCACTAGCGGTACAACTCCATCATGATTCGCATTCTGTTTGCCGATGATCATGCCATTGTGCGTAATGGCCTAAAGCAGATTTTTGCCGGTAACCCTGACATGGTTGTGGCCGGAGAAGCATCGAATGGCTCTGATGTTCTGGAGATGGCACGCAAGCTTGAATTTGATGTATTGCTGCTGGATTTGACCATGCCCGGGGTGAGCGGTCTCGACCTTATCCGGAGATTGCGCGCCGACAATCCTTCCATACCTATACTGGTGCTGTCTATGCATAACGAATCGCAGGTGGTCAGCCGCGCCCTGAAAGCGGGGGCTTCTGGTTATGTCACCAAGGATAGCGACCAGGAAATTCTGCTGCTGGCAATACGCAAGGTCGCATCTGGCAACAAGTTCATTGATCCTGCTCTGCTCGATGCCATTATGAATATCGGCAGCAACGGTGATGCTCCGCCCCATGCGCTTCTGTCAGACCGTGAGCTGCAGGTGCTGCAAATGCTCGCATCCGGCCAGACCCCCACCGGCATTGCCGAGTCACTGCACCTGAGCGCAAAAACCATCAGCACGCATAAAGCCAACTTGATGCAAAAACTGGGTATAGATAGCAATGCTGACCTCGTTCGCTACGCCATCAAGCAAGGCCTGACCCAGGCTTAACTTAATATCCATCCAACCAACCATCCGTCTGCCTTGCGGGACGGCTACGACAATGGCAGGACTAGCGTAATCCGGGTTCCCGTCCCTTCATGTGTGTCCAGCGAGATTGTGGCGCCGATGATCTGGGCTCGATATTTCATGTTCATCATCCCCAAGCCCTTGCCTGTATCCTGCAAATCGCCCTGGAATCCCACCCCGTCGTCGGCTATGCTCAGGCAAATTTCGTTGCTATTGGCGGCGAGTTCTATGACTATCTTGCTGGCTGAGCTATGTTTAACCGCATTATTTATCACTTCCTGAGTGATGCGATAAAGATGGGTGGAAATCATAAAATCGGTGACCTCGGTGTCGCCGCTGAAGCGCACCTCACAGGCCATTCCAGACAGGGTCGAGACATTGTGCGCCAGCTGTTCCAACCCCTGTTTCAGCCCCTGGCTAGACACATTGAACGGGATAAGGCCGTGCGAAATATAGCGCGTGCGCTTGATGGCGTCCTGGGCGATTTTTTTAATGCCTTCCGCCTGCTGGAAGGCTTCCTGGTCAACTTTTGCCAACCTGCTTGCCAATGCCCCGGCAAGATAGGCGGCGCCGGTTAAGAGCTGACCCAAATCGTCATGCAGCTCGCGACCGATGCTCGCCTGCGCCTCTTCGCTGATTTCGAGGATGCTGCGTTCAAGTTTTTTGCGCGCCTGCATTTCCTGCCCCAGCTTGATCGCTGTCGCAGCCAGATCCCGCGTACGTTCCTCCACTCGCACCTCCAGCTCGTCGCGTGACTTTTGCAGCGCTTCCTGGAGTGCGGCGGACTCGGTAATATCTATCATGATTCCGATAACGCCGGAGACCTTGCCGTCGTTATCAACCAGCCTGACCTTGGTGATTTCCAGCAGATGCGGCTTGCCGTCGGCGAAAATCAGCGTTTCACGAGACAGGCACGGCAGTTCACGTCGCATGGATTCGCGATCCGTCGTCGCAAAGTTAGCGCTTACCGCAGCCCCCAGAATATCTGCAGCCTGATTGCTCAGGAACTGCTGTTCGGTAACACCCAGTGCATCACTAAAGGCCCTGTTAACGAAGCGATAGCGACCATCCAACCCTACCAGCCAGATGCCGATAGGAGAGTTATCCAGGATGGCATGCAACTTTGCCTCGCTCACGCTGATTGCATGCGCCGCCGCCAGAGAGCGTGCACGACCTCGCACCAGCAGCCAGGTAAGCATTGCCAGCAGAATGCTGATCCCGCTACCGGCACCGGCAATCAGAAGCGGCTTATCCTTGTCCAAGCGCGACTCGAAATCTGGCAACGAGCTAATCTCCAGCGTCCATGGATTGCCGGAGACATCGATGTGTTTGACGGTTTTATACCACGCCTTCTTTAACACGCTTTCGGTGCGACTGTAGTCGGTGTCGTACATCAGCGCCTTGTCCGCCACGCCCTCACCGTAATAAATTTCAATGTCGAGATCCGCAGCGCTTTCCCCGAGGATTCCGAACATAATATCGTTCACGCGGAAAGTACCTGCTACCCAACCTATACCATTAGCTTGTCGCTCAGCCAGGGTGTCGTGAGCAGCTCCCTGTTTGTAAATGGGCACAAACATCAGGAATCCAGATTTTCTGCGCCCGTCACTCCCCGCAGCCATAATCAGCTTGCCGGTCACAGCGGGCTGGCCCGTGTTAAGCGCACGCTGCATAGCTGCCCGGCTCTCTGGTTTGGCAAAAACGTCGTAGCCAAAGGCGAGCTGGTTGCGCCCGGGAAACTGTTCGATGTAAACCGTTGCACGCTTGCCTTTTTGTGCCGAAGGAGCAATTAAGGCAAGCGTTACATCATGAATACCGGGGAAATTATGATCGAAGTGTAGCGCGCTGACATAGGAACTGAATTCATCGCGCCCTACATTACCAGAGACGGAAAACAAAGCCTGCACCCCAATCAGAACTTGTTCATAGGACAACAGGCGCTCATTAATACGGCTGATGACATCCAGCACCCGGTAGTCAAAATTACTCTGCAAATCGAACACGGCTACCCGCTGCACATTTTTCCACAACTGATAGGTGACACCCAGGGCTATTGCCAGCACCAGCCAGGGCAAAAATCTGATCGAGATCAATTTTGAAGGCATGCGCACGATCAACATTGGAGCCCGTGTAATAAAGGACAAGGCGCCGCATTTATTTGCATGGCGCTGCCAGCATCTCCCTTTATGCTGCTGCATGACAATGCGTCATTGGTTGCATTCTGCCCGCCGAATTTCAATTTTCCGAGTTGCATTTCATGCCCCAGTTCAATCACCATGGCGCCAAAAGACCGTCTATGGTGCCGACGATCTGCTGCATAATCACCCGCCACTAAAAGTTTGCGCCTTTTCTTATTCGCGCAGCAATATATTTAAGGCCCAGCCTGGAGCGGCACACAAAAAAAGGGCAGCCATGCTGCCCTTCTCATTAACACCAACTATTCGTCATCTTCAGACTATCTCAGCGGCCAGAAGTACAATCGTCAATGCCAAAACGGCACTCGCCCCCAACTCAACAAAAAATTCGCGGTCTTCTGGCTGTAGTCCATTCCATCTTGATTCAGGTTGTAGAATACTCATGATCTCAATCTCCTATCAATTAGCCTGCAATAACTTCACATGGAACATCTGTTTCATTGCGCACCCTTGTACCAACTTATTGCAGATGCGGTAGGCGCATGATGCCCAGATAGGATTGAAAAGTATTTCAGGAAAAACTGATCTTGGGGTAAGAAAAGTCCGAATTGATAATAGGGGAAATACCTATTTCACTTCACCACAAAAATGGTGACAGAAGTTCGCTTTAACGCCTGCCCCATTAGCTCGGCTCATTCTGGATATTTTGCACGGGTTTAAGGACACCATAAAAAAACCCGCACTGCGGGTTTTTTTAATTCTCTCCAGCTAACTGTGCGTCAGGCTGCCTGCACCGGTATCTGGTCGCGCTGGGCAATGATGTTGTTGTGCTCGTCCACATACACGAGGCGGGGGTGGAATTTGTGCAGTTCCAGTTCGGAGTAAGTCGCGTAGGCGGCAATGATCAGGATGTCGCCGGGGTTGGCCTTGTGTGCCGCAGCGCCGTTCACCGAGATCGTGCGCGAACCGCGCAACGCACGGATGGCGTAGGTGGTAAAGCGCTCGCCATTGGTGACATTGTAAATGTCGATCTGCTGATATTCGCGAATATCGGCGGCGTCCAGCAGGTCATCGTCAATCGCGCACGAGCCTTCGTAATGCAATTCCGATTGCGTCACACGCACGCGGTGCAATTTGGCTTGTAGCATGGTTCGTTGCATGTTTACCTCCGCAATCCGGCCCGGCAATTTAATCCGGGCCGCCGATTAAAATCAGGGCGCGCATTATAAGGCCGCCCCGCCTAAAGACAAACTTCCAAATTATCGATCAGCCGGGTTACCCCCAGCCTGGCCGCAGCCAGTATGACCAGTGCGCGCTCACCCTGTGCCGGCAGCGCCAGAGTGGACTGCGCGCGGACGGCCACATATTCCACCTGCCAGCCCCGTGCCGCCAGGGCTGCGGCGGCATCTTTCTCAAGCAAGGCATAATCTTGCGCGCCACCTTGTATGGCCTGCCGTATATTTGCCAGCGTTTGATACATAAAAACCGCTTCGGTTCGCTCGGCGGCAGATAAATACTGGTTGCGCGAACTCAGCGCCAGGCCGTCTGCGGCACGCAGGGTTTCGGCCCCAACAATTTCCAGCGCCAGGTTCAGCTGCGCCGCCATCTGGCGCACCACATGCAATTGCTGGTAATCCTTTTTGCCGAACACCGCCACCTGCGGCTGCACGATATTCAACAGCTTCAGCACCACCGTGGCCACGCCGCGAAAATGGCCGGGGCGGAACGCGCCACATAATTCCTGTGCGATCGGCGGCGGCTCTACGGTTACCTGCTGCGGCTGCGGGTACAGCTCCGCCTCGCTTGGCGCAAACACCACCTCGACACCGCACGCCGCAAGCTGGTCGCAATCGGCGTGCAAGGTGCGGGGATACTTGCCGAAATCCTCGTTGACACCGAACTGCAATGGATTGACGAAGATGCTCACCACAACACATTTGGCGTGCTGGCGCGCAATGCGCACCAGGTCGAGATGGCCTTCATGCAGGTTGCCCATGGTGGGCACGAAGGCAACGCGGGTCTCTTTACTCAGGCGCTGGCGTAATTCCGCGACAGTGTGGATGACTTGCATCAGAAACAGTGTTCCGCTGCGGGGAAAGCGCCGGCCTTCACTTCACTCACATAACGCGCCACCGCATCGCCGATGGATGCCGCGCCGTGCATGTAGTTCTTCACGAAACGCGCCTTCTTGCCCGGGTAGATATCCAGCATGTCGTGCAGCACCAGTACCTGGCCGGAGCATTCTGCGCCCGCGCCGATGCCGATGGTGGGAATGGTCAGCTGCGCGGTGATTTCCGCCGCCAGCAAGGCTGGAATGGCTTCCAGCAACAGCATGCCCGCGCCCGCCTCGGCCACGGCAGCGGCAGCGTTCAGCAGGCGTTGGGCGGCGGCGTCACTCTTGCCTTGCACGCGGTAGCCGCCGAGCTGGTGCACCGACTGCGGCGTCAGGCCAATGTGGGCACACACCGGGATGCCGCGCCCGGTCAGAAACGCGATGGTGTCGGCCATCGCCGCACCACCTTCGAGTTTGACCATCTGCGCGCCCGCCGCCATCAGCTGCGCAGCATGTTCAAAAGTTTTTTCCGGGCTGACCTGAAAGGTGCCGAACGGCATGTCGGCAACGATAAACGCCTGCTGCGCGCCGCGCGCGACACAGGCCGTGTGGTAAACCATGTCACTCATGGTCACCGGCAGGGTGCTCTCATGGCCCTGCAACACCATGCCGAGCGAGTCTCCCACCAGCAGCACATCCACGCCACTGGCTTCGAGCAGCGCCGCGAAGCTGGCATCGTAGCAGGTCAGCATGGCGATTTTCTCGCCCTTGTCATACAGCGCCCGCAAAGTAGTCAGTGTTGTTCGCATGTATGGATACCTCTTAAAATTGTCAGCATCATGCCCCCATGCTGAAAAACTCACGCGTCCCGCGCATGCCTTCGATACGCGCCAGCAGCAGCGCAAAATCATCTGCATTATCCACAAAATTCATGTGTTCGCTATTCACCACCAGCAGCGGCGCACTCTCGTAATGATGAAAAAATTCGCCATAACTGTTGCCAATGCGCGCCAGATAGTCATCCGTGATGGCGCGTTCATAGCTGTGCCCGCGCCGGCGCACTCGTTCCATCAGGGTGTCGGCGTGAGCCTGCAGGTAGATCACCAGGTCGGGTGCGGGCGCTTGCGGCGCCAGGCTCTGGTAAATGTTCTGGTACAGCTTGAACTCGTCATCGCTCAGGTTCAGGCGCGCAAACAGCACATCCTTGTCGAACAGGTAATCCGAAACGGTGCGGCTGTTAAACAGATTCATCTGCGCCAGCTCACGCACCTCTTCGATGCGCTGGAACAGGAAAAACAATTGCGTGGGCAAGGCATTGCGCCGCGGATCCTGGTAGAAGCGTTCCAGAAACGGATTGTCCTGCGGCTTCTCCAGCAGGGTCTCGGCCCCCAGATGCTCGGCCAGCCGCCGCGCCAGACTGGTCTTGCCCGCCCCTATCGGCCCTTCCACCACGATATAACGATATTTTTCAAATGCCATTCTCAACAACCCGTCCAGACATTGCCACAGGGATCACAGAGTGCACAGAGAAGTTGCCATTGATTCATCGTATGCGGGTTTCTCCGGGGTCTCTGTGTACGCTGTGGCTAAATTATTCTTTGCAACTGCTGACCGCCACACTGCTGTAGCGCCTGCTGTGCCGGGCCCACGCCGGGGATGATGCAGTCCGGCGCAATCTCCAGTAGCGGCTGCAACACGAACGCACGCCTGTGCATCTGCGGGTGCGGCACGGTCAAGCCGTGCTCGTGATGCTGCAGCTCGTCATACAGCAACACATCCAGATCCAGCGTGCGCGGCGCATTCACAAACTCGCGCGTGCGCCCCTGCTCCTGCTCCAGCTCCAGCAAGGCTTGCAGCAGATCATGCGGCGCGAGAGTGGTTTCCACCTCGATCACCGCATTGATGAAATCCGGCTGCTCCAGGTAACCTATCGGCGCGCTGCGATATAGGGATGAACGCGCCAGCACGCGTGTTTGCGGCAGCCGGTCTATGGCTAGCATGGCGCGCAAAACCTGCGCGGACGGATCTGTAATATTGCTGCCCAGTCCGATAAAAGCGCGATGTTTCATCGCTCCAGCGGGCTTGATTATTCCAGCCGGCTTCACTACTCCACCAGCTGGTCCGCAGATGCGCTTGCGGACGGCTTTTTGCTGCGGCGACGGCGTTTCTTGGGGCCCTTGTCCGGCAGCAGCATTTCTTCACGGCGCTCGCCGGAAGCCTCCTGAAATTCAGTCCACCAGTCAGCCAGCTCCATCTCCGCCTCGCCACTCTGGCAACGCAGCAGCAGAAAATCATAGGCTGCACGGAAACGCGGCAACTCCAGCAAACGCAGGGGACGCTGGCCGGCGCGATGCTCAAAGCGCGGCTGCAGCAGCCAGATTTCCTTCATGATCGCATCGTGGCGGTGCGGGATCGCCATGTGCGCGCGTTGCTTCTGCAGCACTTCGTCCATGGCAAAATGCAGCGACTGGATGGCGGGCTGCCCCGCTTCCAGATGTGCATTCCAGGCGGCCAGCACCTCGTGCCACAACAGTGCCGCAAACAGGAAGGCGGGCGATGCCGGTTTGTCTTCGCGCAGGCGCTGGTCGGTATTCGCCAGCGCCGACATAACGAATTTCTCGCCCATCGGCTGCTCCAGAATCACATCCAGCATGGGCAGCAGGCCGTGATGCAGATGCATGGCGCGCAGCTTCTTGATGCATTCCACGGCGTGGCCCGACATCAGCAGCTTGAGCATCTCGTCCAGCAGGCGCGCCTCGGGCACGTTGCCCAGCAATCCCTTCATACTGAAGATCGGCTCGGCGGTGGCGGCTTCCAGCTTCATGCCCAGCTTGGCCGAGAGCCGCACCGCGCGCAGCATGCGCACCGGGTCTTCGCGGTAACGCGTGGCCGGGTCGCCGATCATGCGCAATAAATTGGCACGGATGTCGGCATAGCCATGATGGAAATCGAAAATCTCCTGCGTACTGGGATCGAAGAACAGCGCGTTGGCGGTGAAGTCGCGGCGCGCGGCATCCTGCCCCTGGTCGCCGAATTCATTGTCGCGCAACAGGCGTCCATGATCATCGGTCTGCGCATCCACCGCCTCTATCATGCGGCGGAAAGTGGAGACCTCGACGGTCTCTTCGCCGAACATCACATGTACCAGGCGGAAGCGGCGCCCGATAATGCGGGCACGGCGAAATACGCGGCGCACCTCTTCCGGCGTGGCATCGGTGGCCACATCAAAATCCTTGGGCTGGCGCTTGAGCAACAGGTCGCGCACCGCTCCGCCCACCACGTAGGCCTGGAAACCCGCAGCCTGCAGGCCATCGGTCACACGGCGCGCGGCAAAGCTGATGCCTTCACGCTGAACGCCATGCACCTTGAAGGGAATGACTTCGCACGCCCCTACGGTTTTAATCTTGCTGGAGCGTCCCATGGAAAGGACGCGTTTAAACAGTTTTTTAATCATTGCTTTCTATATTCAGAGGGATGCCGCATCAAACAGGAAGGCGGGATTATACACTGGGGATAAAGCAACTCTGACACGCCAGCAAGCAACTCATTCAAAAGGCATAAAAAAAGGGCTGGCACGCGCCAGCCCTTTACCCTTAGGGGCAACCAGACTTACTTGGCAGCACCTTCACCAGAGCACTTCTTCATAAAGCTGTTTTTGGCAGCACCAGCCAGCTTCTTCTCGGCAGCCTTGGCTTCGCAGGAAGGAGCGGCAGCAGGAGCCGCATCCTTTTCGCATTTCGTCATGAAGCTGCTCTTGGCCGCGCCTGCCAGCTTCTTCTCGGCGGCCTTGGCTTCGCAGGAAGACGCTGCAGCAGGAGCCGCATCCTTCTCGCACTTCGTCATGAAGCTGCTCTTGGCCGCGCCTGCCAGCTTCTTCTCGGCGGCCTTGGCTGCACAGCCGGCATCGGCGGCAAACGCCATATTGGCGGCAAACAGGGATACGACGGCAGCAATAACAAATTTCTTCATTTCTATCTCCTCTGGGGTTTGTTGATTTAATACGGGTCTAAATTTATTTCTTGCGTAGCAACCGAAACCGGATTTCTTGCGCAGAAACCGGCTTGGAGTATAAGTACCGCCGCGCACAATCGCAACCGGCACCGCCTCAGCGCAGGCTGATGATGCGCCAGCCATGCTGCTCCGCATGGCTGCGCAGAGTGGCATCCGGGTCGACAGCCACCGGTTTTTTCACCAGGGCCAGCAGCGGCAGGTCATTGAGCGAATCGCTGTAGAAAGTGGTATCGGCAAAGCTGTCCCAGTTCCAGCCGCGCTGCGCCATCCAGGACTGCAGGCGCGCAATCTTGCCCTCGCGGAAGCACGGCACCCCGGCCACGCCGCCGGTGAACGCGCCGTTTTTTTGCTCCGGATCGGTGGCGATCAAATGTTCCACCCCGAAGGCGCGCGCAATCGGTGCAGTTACAAAGCTGTTGGTGGCGGTGATGATGACGCACACATCGCCCGCGCTGCGGTGGTGCGCAACCAGCTCCTGCGCGGGCCTGCCTATCATGCCGTGAATTTTTTTCCGCATGAAATCGCCATGCCAGGCGTCGAGTTCGGCGCGCGAGTGGCGCGACAAGGGCTTCAACTGGAAATCGAGAAACTCGTGGATATCCAGCGTGCCGGCCTTGTACTGGTCGTAGAAGGCCTGGTTCCTGGCCTCGAACAGCTCGCGGTCGAGCACGCCCTGCTCGATCAAAAATTGCGACCACTCGAAATCGCTGTCGCCGCTTAACAACGTGTTGTCCAGATCAAATAAAGCCAGGTTCAATTTCATACTCCGTAAAATAAGCCAACGCGGCCATGCGCCATGCAGGCAATGCCTGCGCGCAAATCAACAAGAGGCTAACGATACCAGATTCGGCATGGGCGACGAAGCCTTGATATTTAATTAGAGCGTGAGATGTGCGCGGCTTGTCGGGCTGCCCCGGCAAAAATCGTGAGTGATGATTGCGGGGGCAGGATTGCGAGGCCTTGCATTTGACATGTCAGATGCAAGGCCTCCGTGCGGAACGTCTGCCGCCAAGGAGGCGGGCAATAGACCAGACCCCGCTACGTTTGCACTGCCGTTTTATGCTTGGGGAAGACACAAAACGGCATACACTGCGGCCGGAGTTCCAGCCTACATTCCCATGGTAGGCAGTACCGCCAACGCTACCAGCAACCCCCAGGCAATGGCGCCGACGGAGAGAACCTTGTAGGTCACATCCTGGACGTCCAAAGATTCCTCAATACCCAGAATGGTACTCACGCCATGGTAGAGCAGGCTGGCCGACGCCACCAAACCGGCGACGCCGATCACCGCGTTGAACAGCAGATTAGGCAGCAGGAGCGACAGCGCGGATAGCCACAGCGGAATCGGGGTCACGGCCGCCAGCATGTAGCTGTCGTGGAAGCGGATGGAATGTCCCTTATCCTTGGCGATCAAATGAATGATCCCTGCCATCAGCGGCACAGTTGCCAGTTCGGCCAGAAAAAACAGGCCAGCCACATCATACCAGCGTTGCAGGGCGACACCCGGTTCGTAATAGTCGCTATGCAAGTAGCCAGTCAGCGCAATCATCAGCGCGGGCACCAGGGATAGCGGCAACACCAAACCCAAAGAAATTTTTACGATCGAGGGATGAATCACGCACAGCTCATCCCAGCCAGCGTGAAATGAAAACATCATTTTCGGATAGTCCAGTGGTCTCATGATATGTCTCCATACAAGAGGTTTGGAAGATGCTGCAATCAACGACCCCACGCACCCGGCACAGTGGCATGCAGCATGGTGGCAGGCGAACCTCATGCCTGCGTGGTTGCAATATATCACGCCGCGATATAAATGCAAGGTCTATTTAAAGCGGCACTCCGTCCATTGCGGCGGATGCAACGAGTTTTCATCAACGAAAAATCAGGTACCGGATTCGGCATGGGCGACGAAGCCTTGATATTTAATTAATAGAGAGTGAGATGTGCGCGGCTTGCAGGTGGCAGACCGGCAATAACAATAATAGTGCTCAGAAGAAAAAAGCAAAACATGGCACCGCAATTTCACGGCTTACGACGTTAAGTCATGTCAAACGTAAGGCCTGACCCTGATGCTCAAGTTCCCCGCCGCAATTTGAACAATAGGGTATTGCGCGGTTGGGTAAGAAACGGCGCTCTCCGGGAGCCGGCTTCGAGCGCAACAGTCTTTTACCGAGCGGCATGTGGCAATAGGGGCAATCCATTTTCATATGATCGCTAACGTAAAAGTGAGGGGCTGCGCGCTTTTGCGCAGTCCCTCTCGACTGCCAGGTTAGACTTCACTGGCTTTCGCTGATGTCTGGGGTATTGAGACCAGCACACATAGCCCGCTACCTTCATTAATCCACTGATTGCATGCGACCGTGATTGATTTATTGCCGTCGGGGAGTGTGAGGTAATACTTAGCGCCAACAACAAAAATTGCATGCTCACGTATCTCTATGTCACCTTCGCAACGCATGTGAAATTTGAACCCATCTGTCGGTTGCAGGGCTTTAAACTGAACAAGTGACCAATGATCTGTACCAAATTCCGTAACTTTCAGTTCAACGTCGAGGTGGCTTTTTCGATCCCCAAATTCTTTTATTGCTAAAGTAGCTCTCCGTGAAATATCCCCGCCTTCGTTATGTTCAGACAAGGAAGGATTTTCAAACGTCTTGCGCTCCCCATTGGGATCGCTAACGGAAACGTATGCGCAGCCTGAATCTGCATCTTCGAATCCTACGGTAATGTCATTGAACCCATCAGAGCTTGGAAACAGGCGATAGCTGTATATCCCTTCAACAGCAATCTTTCCCTTCTCTGAGTCGAAATACGCACGGGAAATGACTTGATAATTGCTGCGGACACTTTTTTTCGCAATCTCAAGCGTCTTGTTGATGAAGTACCCGTAATAGTCTCCAATGTTCGGGTATTTATTGATCTCGCTCGCCGACGGCTGAATTAGAGCTTTCAGTGCTTCTTTTTTTCCATCTGGATCAATGTTGGCCAAGAAATTTCTACGGACAATAATATCTTCGAGCAAACCTCGGATCTTTTCAATAAATTCTGACGTACCCGATGCAAATGAAAAGATCGCGGCGATGAGAACTGATAGCCCAATCGCCTCAACGCCCTTGATTAGGATTGAATATGCGTATGTTCTCGTGCCAGATGGATTGTCGAGATCGAGGATTATTGAGACAAGCAATAGTGCAATACCAATCCAAACATAATTGAAGAAGAACCGCTTAAGCCAATAGAAGGAAGATTTTATTGAATGTGCCATATGAGATTCTCGGAGAATGGATGGTGAGGTCTAACGTAAAAGTGAGGGGCTGCGCGCTTTTGCACAGGAATCTTCCCCCGATTTAATTGACACCTGATTAAGCCAACTGATTTTCATACGTTGCTGGCGATACGTAATTCAATGACGAATGGATTCTACTGCGGTTGTAAAAAGGAATATAGCTTCTTAGAACAGCAAGCATTTGGCGATCCTCGCTAAAAGTGCAACCGTGAATGACATCAGCCTTCATTGAGTGGAAGAACGACTCCATAAAGGCATTGTCCGTCACCTTGCCCGGCCGGTTCATGCTCTGGGTGATGCGTAATTGCATAAGCCGTGCCCGGAAAGCATTGGCGTAATACTCAATCCCCCGATCTGTATGGAAGATCAACCCGGGAGGCGGCCTACGTTTGCTCACAGCATGGTTGAGCGCACGCAAGGTCAGCGCAACATTCTTCTGCTGCCCAAAGGCCCAACCTACTATGCGCCGTGAGCAACGATCCATTACCACAGCCAGATAGCGATAGATCGCACCCACCTTGAGATACGTAATGTCGCCCACCCACACTTGATTGAGCGCTTCCGCTGGGTGCTCCAGCTGTTGATTGGGCAAGCTGCCATAGAACTTCTTCAGGTTGGGCGAGGTATAGCGCAGGGTCGCCCATCGCCCCTTGATACCAAGCTGGCTCATGAGCTTGGCAACCCGATTTTCGCTCACCCTCACGCCCTGCTGCTGCAACTTGCGATATACCCTGGGACTGCCATAGGTGCCGCGGCTGGCCTGATGCACCTGCTTGATATGCTGTGCCAAGGCGGCATTCTCCTGCGCACGCAAGCTGGGCTCGCGCCCCAACCACGCATAGAAGCCTGCACGGGTTACCCCATACACGCGGCACATTAGCGCGATGGCGTGACTTTCCCGGTTTGCTTCGATGAATTCGAAGATTTCCGTTTTTGATCGGAAGCAAACCGGATGGCTTTTTTTAGGAGTTCATGCTCCTCCTGCAGCAGCTTGTACTTCTTCTCCAGGTCACGCAGTCGCTTGAGTTCGGCGACGGTCTCGTCATCCAGCTTCACACCCTTGGTCACAATCAATCCCTCCCTCGCCTGTTTACGCCAGCGTGACAGCATGAAGGGGTGGATGTCCAGTGCATCGGCTACATCCTGAATCAGAACATCGGGGAGATCACTGAGTCGTACTGCTGTTGCCTTGAAATGCATGCTGTATCGATGCACTTTGGGTAGACCTGATTTGGCCATTTTTAACACCTCCGTTTGTTAGGGGAAGGTGTCAACTATTTTGGGGGAAGTTTA
>JANYJE010000040.1 GCA_025408405.1 Nitrosomonadales bacterium
CCGCCACCTTCTCCGCCGTCAGCCCCATACCGTAAGCGATGCCGTAATGTTCGTTGTGCTCGAAGATGGCCGGGTTGAACGCGATCTTGTTGCCCATCATCGGCACCATGCTCATGCTCTCCACACCCGCGGCGATCATCACATCCGCCTCGCCCAGCCGGATACGATCCGCCGCCAGCGCCACCGCCTGCACACCGGAAGAACAGAAACGGTTCACCGTCATTCCCGGCACCGTGTTCGGCAACCCCGCCAGCAGCAGCGCGATGCGCGCCACGTTCATGCCCTGCTCCGCCTCCGGCATCGCACAGCCGACGATCACATCGCCGATACTCGCAGGGTCGAGCGACGGCGCCTGCGCCAGCACGCTCTTCAACACATGCGCCAGCAGATCGTCGGGGCGCGTGTTGCGGAACATGCCGCGCGGCGCCTTGCCCACCGGCGTACGGGTAGCAGCGACGATGTAGGCTTCTTGAATTTGTTTGCTCATGGTGCTCTCCTTATCCGGTACAACAATCTGACAATTTATTTATACACGCTTCATTTCTGCGATCTGCCGAAACCGCTCAACCAGCATCTGCACTCTCTCATCCAATGTTTCATCCGGGAATACCATTCCCTGCAACGCATCTCTGAATTTTGGAATTGCCAGCAATGCCGCACATTGCTCTGCCAAATATTCGCGCAACTCCATCGAACCCGCACTTACCTCATCCACCAACTCCGGCCTGCCATCCAGCACATTCACGATGTCTTCCAAATCGTGGCTACCCAGAAAATCGCCTTTGCCACGACCCGCAAACGCCTCGAATTTGGTTGCCAAAAACACAGGTGCGGCAATCAATCGCACCTGCAGCTCATTCGGCAACTCGACCCGCTGTGCGGTTTGCACCGCCAATGGATACCAACGATTGGCGAAACCCAGAATGTGCGTTTCCGTCGGCATCAAATCCACCTCCAGCCCCTGCAACCTCCAGCGGCAGATGGGCGCACCGTCCGAGGTATCGCGCTTGAAGCCCAACTTGACGAACTCACGCTCCAACTGGTGGTAACCCGACAACGCGGCCACTTGCGCCACCAGATCCACATCGTAAGTCACCCGTGACGGTGCAGCCGCGGCATCGGTCAACAACAAATCCACCGCACATCCGCCCACGAATATCAATTGCTCGCGCAAATCACCCAAAGTCTGCGCCACCAGCTCCATCTTCGGCACATTCGAGCGTTGCGGCTTCACTGGAAAAATTCCTCCAGTAACTTTTGCGCCGCATTGCGCTCCCGCGCCTGGCCGCTGCGCAGCGCATCGAACAATGCCAGCATGGCATGCAAACGTTCATCCTTTTGCGCCGCGGCGGGAACTGACGGATACAACGGCGCCAAACTCACCCCGCGAACCGCCCCCTTTGGATGCGGCCACACCGGCACAGGGTCGGCAGAGGGCGCAATCACCTTATTCAATGGCGCGGCTGCATAAGCGGTCGGCACACCGCGCGTCAGCGAACCCCACACCGGAGGAAAAGCATACTTCGCCCCATGCAGCAAAAACTCGCGCAACTGCGTTTTCAGCACCACCGGGCGCCGATCCTGGAACATCGCCAACTGCGCCGCCGCCGCGCGCTTCAACGCCGCATGCACCGCCGACACCGCCAAACCCGTCTGCTCCGCCAACTCGGGATAACCGACACTTCCGCCCCCCCGACTCAGCAACGCCAGCAAGACATACAAATCTTGCGGCTTGAGCACTGGCTGCTTACTGCTTATTTTGGCCATATTCTTAATTCTTGAAATGAGAATGAATGGCTGAATACTAATACCTAAAGTGAAAATTGGTCAATATTCTTATTTCAAGAATGGAGAATAAACATTAAAAATGGCATTGCATATGCTGTATGCAAACGACATGTAAACGCCTTCATCAAAATTGTCTCACCAGTGGCGCGACAATTTCACACCTCTGATAAGCCACATAAAACTGCCGCATCCGAAACAGCTGGAACGGGTAAAACCGCGCAATCCCGGCTGAGTTCACACCAGATGCTCGGCCAACTGCGCTACCTGCCAATACAACTCAATCAACGCCGTATTCACCGCCAACACCTCACGCTGCCGTGCGGCGTGGATCAGTTGCGTGATCTCGTTGAAATCGGGATGTGGGTTAAGCCGTGTCGTCATGATGCTTATGCTTTTCGCTTTTTTCTTAACTGAGCAGTACTTTGCTCTGGCATCTCAATCAAGGCGTAAACAACAGCATGCTTACGCTCAAAACTTGCCGTTACTACTTCTTTCATAAACTCACTCCCTGCTGCAGTTGTGCCAATCCACCCGCCTTTGGCTAAGGTTACAAATTCTGTATTATTAAAATATCTATGGCAGTTTTTATAGCCAATCCTGACTCCCTCTTTCGGGCCACTTTTTGCCTGTGGCATTTCCAAGAACTCCTCAAGATGAATGGCATTCATCGACAGCCCTTGAACAAGACTTGCCTCGGCAGCATCTGGTTTTCTACGTTCACATAACTTGAAATAAAAAGGCTCATCGTTCAGTCGCTGTCCCTCAAGCGTCGGTACATTAACAGCTCTCTTGCGCATTGCCTTACGAGCAGCCCCCATTGCATTAAGTTGCAACTTAAGTTGAGCATCTGGACGATAAAACCATCCGTCCTGAGCATCTTTTTCCATAGCCTTGTATTGAACAAATATCAGACTGTTATATAGCGATTGATAAATCAGGAGGTCAACGCCTAATGCCGTCTCCAAAGGCTCTTTGTCAGTAATTCTAACTTTAACTTTCGCGCCACTCTCGCTATCCTGAAATTGCATTTCACGCTTGGTATCACTTAGCAACTGTTGTAACCAATATTCATCATGTTCGATAAGCGATCTTTCTTGGTAAGGATGATTCGTTAGCAGATCAAAGAACACATCCGCATCTTCCGACTTTTCGGCATCTACTGTTTTTAACATGGCACTACGATCTAAACCTGCCAAGTCCAACACCATCCCAACTGCATCACGCTGTTCTGCCAAGCGGTCAAGCCTGTTAGTTCCGCCGAGCAATTGTGTATCACGCCCGACAAGAACTAGGAGGTGAGATAATTCTTCTGCCTGTCCTGCTCGCAACAAACAGACTGTAATAACCAGTCTGTTCCAAAAGTCTAAGGGCAACCGAATTCCCCCTGCTGAGTTACTGATGACGCCAGAAAAATCAATCCCTGCTTGTTCCAACTCAAAAAAACTAATTGCCCCCTCAAACAATACCGGCCTAGTCAGCTTATATTTTGGCTTACGAACCCCACCAGTGCCGTGCATGCGTTCTACGTAAACAGCCCCCAACAATGTTCGGCTTCCATCATCCAGTTTGGGAGAAAGCACAAAAAATATTTCTTTTTTCCGTAAGTACCAATCATCCGAAGAGTACGAATCTGAAATGTCGAAACCAGCACTCATCCACTCTGCTAAACGATTCGAACGTTCTGGTTCAAACTCAACCACGAACCCAGAGTATGCCTTCTCATCAGCTTTCTTAGCCATCACATCTCTTTTTCTCAGTCTGTTCGTTTTTCAGGGATAACGACATGTAATTCCCACATATCAGTTCCTCAACGGCTTCCCATGCTTCAACATATGCTCGATCCTGTCCTGCGTCTTGAAGGTCGACAGCAGTTCCATGAAGTTGCGCCGTTCCAGATCAAGCAGCCATTGTTCATCCACCAGGCTGCCCGCTTCCACATCCCCTCCGCACAGGGTTTCGGCGACACGGCAGCCGATGTTGTAGTCGTGTTCGGAGATGAAATTGCCTTCCAGCATGTTGATCATCGCGGCTTGCAGGGTGGCGATGCCGGTGCGTCCGGCGACGGCGATCTGGCGCTGGTGCAGCGGCGGACGATAGGCGGTGGCGTTGAGCGCCTTGGCTTCTTCCTTGGCGATATGCAGCAGCTCGAAACGATTCAGCACGATGCGGTCGGACTGCCTGAGGTAGCCCATCTCGCGCGCCATCTCGGCGCTCTTGGCGACTTCGCCCATGGCGATGTTCTGGAAGTAGCGGCGCAGATAAGGGAATACGTCGATGCGGTTGTCGTTGGCGAAGCGCTGCGCTTCCTGCGCCGCGCGTTGCGCCATCTCTTTGCAGCCGCCGCCTGCGGGCAGCAGCCCTACGCCGACTTCGACCAAACCGATGTAGCTTTCCAGCGTGGCGACGATGCGTGTGCAGTGGATGGAAAATTCACAGCCGCCGCCGAGCGCCAGTCCGTCCACTGCGGCGATGGTGGGCACCTGTGCGTACTTGAGGCGTTGCGAGGCCTGCTGGAATTTGGCGACCACGGCTTCCACTTTGGGCACGTTGCCGGTGGCAGCGTTGACGATCTCGCCCAATCCGCCACCGCCCGCGATGGTGTATTTGACGCGGCTTGCGGCCTGCTTGAATTTGCCGAACATGCCTTCGTCCGGTGCCGGTTCCTGCGCGCCCTGCATCAGTTGCAACAGGTTGGCACCGGCGGAAAACGGCGGCTCGGTTTGCCACAGGATAAGCGCACTGAAATGCGCCTCGGCCTCGTCCACCGCACGCAGGATGCCGTCCAGTACTTCATTGTTGACGGTGTGCATCTTGCTCTTGAAGCTCAGGATGGCGATGTTGTCGCCGCTATGCCACAGGCGCACTTCATCGGTTTCGAACACGGTCTCGCCGTAAAGCGCTACTTCGCCCAGCAGCCGATCCGGGTAGATTTGACGACGGTAGACCGGCAATGCGGAACGCGCTTGGTAAGTATTGCCGGCCGGCGCATAGGAACCCTGCATGCCATGCACGGCGAGACGCGCCGGATCGGTGACCCATGCCGGCAGCGGTGTCGCCGCCATCGCCTTGCCTGCGGCGATATCGGCGGCGATCCAGCCCGCCACTTGTTGCCAGCCTGCCGCCTGCCAGATCTCGAATGGGCCGTTGTCCCAGCCGAAGCCCCAGCGCACGGCGAAATCGAAATCGCGCGCGTTGTCGGCGATCGCTTCCAGATGCAGTGCGCAATAGTGAAACACGTCGCGGAACACAGCCCACAGGAATTGCGCCTGCGGATGCGGGTTGCTGCGCAGCCCGGCCAGCTTTTTGGCCCAGTCGCGTTCGCGCAGGATGTCTTTTACGCCATCGTCCACCTTGGCATCGGACAGGCGATATTCCTTCGTGTGCAGGTCGAGCACGTGGATTTCCTTGCCGATCTTCTGGTAGATGCCGCGCTTGGTCTTCTGCCCCAGCGAGCCCTGGTCGACCAGATAGTTGAACCAGCTCGGCAGTTCGAAATGCCTGTGCCAAGGGTCTTCGGTGAGGTTTTCGCGCATGGTGTTGACCACATGCGCGAACACGTCCAGCCCCACCACATCCAGGGTGCGGAAGGTGGCACTCTTGGGGCGGCCGAGATAGCGGCCGGTCAGCGCATCCACGGTATCGAAGCCGATGCCGTAGGCCTGCGCATGATGCTTGGTGGCCAGCATGGAAAACACGCCGATGCGGTTGGCGATAAAATTGGGGGTGTCCTGCGCGCGCACCACGCCCTTGCCCAGCGTGGACACCAGAAAGCTCTCCAGCTGGTCGAGCAGTGCGGTATCCGTGCCCTTGCACGGGATCAGCTCCACCAGGTGCATGTAGCGCGGCGGATTGAAGAAATGGATGCCGCAGAAGCGATGGCGCAGCGCTTCGGGAAAGGCATCCGCCAGCTGGTTGATGGACAGGCCGGAGGTGTTGCTGGCGAAGATGGCGTGCTTGCCCAGGAATGGCGCGACCTTGCGGTACAGGTCGGATTTCCAGTCCATGCGCTCGGCAATGGCCTCGATCACCAGGTCACAGCCGCGCAGTTGCTCCAGATGTTGCTCGTAATTGGCGGGCTGGATAAAGGTCAGCTTGGCGGGCGACGCCAGGGGGCTGGGTTCCAGCTTTTTCAGGCCTTCGAGCGCGCGGCTCACATTGCCGTTGGGGTCGCCCTCCTTGGCCGGCAACTCGAACAATAAGGTTTCCACGTTGGCGTTGCAAAGATGCGCCGCTATCTGCGCTCCCATGACGCCAGCGCCCAACACTGCAACCTTGCGGATAAAAAAGTTTTCGCTCATCTAGGTTCTCCTGTCTGGTTTTGTAGGAGCCCGACTTGTCGGGCGAGCCATAGAGCATCGCGCAACAAGTTGCACTCCTACAGCAACAATCTGATTTGTTTTAATCCGCTGGCGGCACCAGCCTTGGCCTGCGATCATCCCCTATGGCCACATAGGTCAGCCAGGCTTCGGTCACTTTGACGCAAACGGGTTTGGCGGGGTCACGTTGTGCATATACGTCCACGCTGACCGTGATCGAAGTATTTCCGACCTTAACGATTTCAGCATAGAAGCTCACGATGTCGCCCATGAATATGGGCTCCTTGAATACGAATGAGTTAACCGCCACGGTAACCACGCGCCCACGGGCACGGTGCAAGGCGGGGATGCTGCCGGCAACATCCACCTGCCCCATGATCCAGCCGCCGAATACGTCGCCGGAGTAATTGCAGTCTGATGGCATGGCCACCACGCGTATGGTCGGTGAGCCTTGCGGCAGGAAAACCTGGGGTTTGCTGAGATCAATGCCCGTCATATAGCCTCTTTATTTCTTCAGAAAATTTAACCACCACCTGATCACGCTTGATTTTCAGGGTCGGCGTCAACAGCCCGCTCTCTATCGTCCAAGGCTCGCTCACCAGGCGCACCCGGCGTATGCGCGCGTAACCGGGGAACTCGGAGATCTGATCGGCGATGCGCGCCAGTATCTGCTGCTCGACACGAGTGTCCTGCAGCGATTCAGGCATGTCAGCGCGTATGCCGTGTTGCTCTGCAAAGCGCTTCCAGCCCTCCGGATTAACCACGGCCAGCGCCACCAGGAAGGGCTTCCCTTCACCATACACCATGACCTGATCGAACAAGGCATCGCGCGCTATGTGCAGCTCCATATCGGCCGGCGGAATTTTTTCGCCATTGGACATCACGATAATTTCTTTCAAACGCCCGGTGATATAGATATGGCCGGTTTCGCTGATGCGTGCAGTATCTCCGGTGTTCAGCCAGCCTTCGGCATCGATGATGGCGCGCGTAGCCTCCGGGTTATTCCAGTAGCCCAGCATATTGCCATGCCCTTTTACCAGCAATGCATCCTGCGCGCCTATGCGCACGGCAACACCTTCCAAAGTGGTACCGACGCTGGCGGGGAAATTGTTGCCTTGGCGATTGACACTCACGATGGGGCTGGTTTCGGTCATGCCGTATCCCTGCAGGATTGGCAGGCCCAGCGCAATAAACACACGCGACACTTCGGCTGGCAGTGCCGCGCCGCCGCTCACCGACAGGCGCAAACGCCCGCCCAGGCGCGCCATGACTTTGCTGGCGACCAGATGATCGAGTACCGGCCACAACAGCAGCTTGGGATGCCAGGCCGCGCGGCCTTGCTGGCGTTCAAAACGATGCCAGCCGACATTGACCGCCAGGGCAAACAGCTCGCGCCGCAAGCGTGGGCCGTCCGCCAGCTTGGACAAGATCACCCCGTACACACGCTCATAGATACGCGGCACAGAAACCAGAATTGTTGGACGTATGCTTTGCAGGTCTTCGGACAGCAGCGGGATGGAACGCGCATAGGCTACTGTCAGGCCCGCCATCATGGCCATGTAGTAGCCGGCAGTGCGTTCGAAGGTGTGAGATAGCGGCAGAAACGAGAGCATGGTGTCCCCTGGGCCGATATTGCAGGTCAACAGGGCTGCATAGGCATTTTGCAGGATGTTGTTGTGGGACAGCATGACTCCCTTGGGCCGCCCAGTGGTTCCCGAGGTGTACATGATGGTCGCCAGTGCTGCGGAATTCAGTTCACTGGAATTGGCCCCCCGGGGCGGGGCAAGAGTTGCCTGCCTGGGCAACCATGCCACCGCGTGTTGCATGCGCACCTCATCGTGGCCGGCAATCAGGTTGAGGCTGACAAAACGCTGCACAGTGGGCATTTTTTCGCGCACGCTGCGCAATGCCTGCCACTGTTCAGAGGTTTCAAACAACAGCACTCTGGCACCCGCATCATTGACGATATAAGCCACATTCTCGGGGCGATCCACGGTATACAGCGGCACGACAACCAAGCCCAGCGACAGCGCCGCCTGATCAAACATGACCCACTGTGGACAGTTGCGCAGCATCACCGCGACGCGGTCTCCCGCCACCAGCCCCTCGCGCAGCAAGGCAGCCTGCCAGCACGCCACTTGCTCGCGCATCTGCGCCCAGCTCAAGTCCAGCCAGGCATTCTGTTGATTATCGAAATAACGGTAGGCAACAGACTCGGGCGAGCGCTTTACACGTTCGACAAACACCCCATGCAGCGTCACCGCTTGCTCTGGAGTGATGAGATGACTCCCGTTGCCGTTGCCGTTGCCATTGTTGTTATTGTTATCCAACATTACGCCCCCGCTCATTACACAAACAAATCGCGATATAGCGGTACACCCGGCGTGACCGCATATTGATCAAAGTCAGTCGTGCCCGCCTCAACCAGCACTTCTTCGTCGATGAAGAAGTTGCCGCTGCAGCTGCGGCTGTCGCGCGTAAGAATGTGATGGGCCGCATCGGCCACGATCTCCGGTTTGCGCGAGGCGCGCAGAATTTCATCAGGAAAATTAAACTCAATCGCCGCGGTGGCAATGGTGGTGCGCGGCCACAGGCTGTTAACCGCGATGCCATCGGCAGCAAATTCACGGGCCATGCCCAGTGTACTCAAGCTCATGCCGTATTTGGCAATACTGTAGGCAACGTGCGGTGCAAACCAGTCAGCCTCCATATTGAGCGGTGGCGACATGGTAAGAATATGCGGGTTGGACGATTTCATTAAGTAGGGAATGCATGCCTGGGAAGCCAGAAAGGTGGCGCGCATATTCACCCCCCACATTAAATCCAGGCGTTTGGCCGGCGTGTCCAGCGTGGATGTCAGGCTGATTACGCTGGCATTGTTGAGCAGCGCATCGATGCCGCCGAAATGTTGCACGGCTTGCTCTACAGCTGCCCGCAACGCGTCAGCATCGCGCACATCGAGCTGGATCGCGAGTGCCTGGCCGCCAGCCTGTTCGACCTCGGCCGCCACGCTGTGTATCGTGCCCGGCAACTTGTCATGGGCTGTCACCGTCTTGCCGGTGATCACCACTTTTGCCCCCTCGCGCGCGCAGCGCAACGCGATTTCGCGCCCGATGCCGCGACTGGCCCCGGTGATAAAAATTGTTTTGTCGCGCAGCTTGTGCATATAAATAACGCTAGCGTGGCAGCATTTGCGATGGGGAGAAATCATCCACCATGATGACCTTGCGGCGCAGTGCATAGTCGCGTTCCAGTTGCAACGCCTGCTCCGCGTCGATGAGGCCCTTGTCGCGCGCCTCGGAAATGCGCTCCAGTTCATTGCGCGCCGTGATCTTGCCGGCCTTGCGCGCCGCATCCAGACCGGCCTGCATAGGCTCGCACGCCAGTGTACTGATGAGTGCGGCTTCCAGCGCACCCACTGCATCGTTTTCATCCTTGGGCAGATACATGCCCTGGGTCAACCGGTCACGCGCAGCCCCTGGCTGCAACATCAGCGCGGATACCTGATGCCCAAGCTCATCAGAGGGCGGTGTAAGACGCTTGCCCAGGGGGAATATCAATGCGCGTAGCAGCATTGCCGCGATGCGGCTGGGGAAGTTTTGTATTACACCATCGAAGGCTACTTGCAGCTTGTACAGAGCATCCTGCATGGCCCAATGCAGCAAGGGCAGGTCTTCGTCCGGGCGCCCATCGTCTTCAAAGCGTTTGAGTGCGGCAGAACACATATACATGTTGCTGAGCACATCACCCAGGCGCGCAGAGATTTTCTCACGGCGCTTGAGCCCCCCGCCCAGCACCAGCATGGACACATCGGCAGCAATTGCAAAGGCCGCCGAATAGCGCGTCAGCTGTTGATAATAGCGCAGCGTCGGTGCGCCGGTTGGCACGCTGATTCCGCGTCCGTCAGTCAGACCATACAGCCAGGCTCGCACCGCATTGCTCATACTGAAGCTGATATGACCAAACAGCGCCACGTCGAAATCATGCACCGCACGCTTGCGGTCGGGATCGTGTGCGGCCTTGATTTCCTTGAGTACATAGGGATGTGCACGCACCGCCCCCTGCCCGAAGATGATCAGGCTGCGCGTCAGGATATTTGCGCCTTCCACGGTAATGCCGATGGGGGTCTGCTGGTATGCCCGCCCCAGATAGTTGTCAGGCCCCAGGCAAATCCCTTTGCCGCCATGCACGTCCATGGCATCGTTAATCACCGTGCGGCCGCGCTCCGTGCAGTGGTATTTGGCGATCGCTGAAATGACCGAGGGTTTCTCGCCCATATCCACTGCGGCGGCAGTCAGCACCCGCACTGCTTCCATCATGTAGACGTTGCCGCCAATGCGCGCCAGAGCCTCTTCCACGCCTTCGAATTTCCCCACCGGCAGCTTGAACTGCTTGCGCACTCGTCCATAGGCGCCACTGGTGCGCGCCGCCATTTTGCTCCCGCCCGTTGCACTCGCCGGCAGAGAAATCGAACGCCCCGCAGCCAGGCATTCCATCAACATGCGCCAACCCTGCCCGATATAAGGCATGCCCCCGATGATGTACTCCATCGGGATAAACACATCGCAGCCGACAGTCGGGCCATTCTGGAAGGCAGAGTTGAGGGGGAAATGACGCTGGCCAACTTGCACGCCGGCTGTGTTGGTGGGAATCAGCGCCAGGGTAATGCCACGCGATTCTTCCGTGCCGATCAAATGCTCCGGATCATGCAGCTTGAAGGCGAGCCCGAGCAGCGTGGCCACCGGGGCCAGCGTGATGTAACGCTTCTCCCAGCTCATGCGTATACCCAGCACGTTCTGCTGACCATTGAATTCGCCGTAACACACGATCCCCGTATCGGGAATGGAGCCGGCATCTGAACCCGCAAAGGGGCCGGTCAATGCAAAACATGGCACCTCCAGGCCTTGCGCCAGGCGCCGTAAATATTTGTCTTTTTGTTCTTGCGTGCCGTAATGCAGCAACAACTCGGCGGGGCCCAGTGAATTGGGCACCATCGCCGTCACGGCAACGGTCGCACTGCGCGAAGCGATTTTGGTCACGACAGATGAATGCGCCAGGGCTGAAAACTGCAGACCGCCATACTCCTTCGGGATGATCATGCCGAAGAAACCCTTGTCCTTGATGAATTGCCATACTTGAGGTGGCAGGTCCTGGCGTACATGGGTAATGTCCCAGTCGTCTATCATGGCGCACAGCTGCTCGGTCTCGTTGTCGAGAAAAGATTGCTCTTCCGCGCTGAGCGAGGGCTTGGGATACGCCAGCAATTTGCTCCAGTTAGGGTGCCCGCTGAATAGCTCGCCATCCCACCACACGGTGCCTGCATCCAGCGCTTCCTGTTCGGTTTGTGACACCTGGGGCAGTATCTTTCGGAAAATTTTCAGGATGATGCTGCTGACCAGCAGGCGACGCAGGAAGGGAACGCCCAGCACCAGTACAAAGATGCCCAGTGCAATGTAAATCGAGTTGAGAGCCTCTTGGGAAATCCGGCTCTGCATCGCCACGACAGGCACAATGACTATGATCGCCAGCAACCAGCCCCAGATTGAAGCACGAAAAAAAGCCAGCAACAGAATTACGGCGAACACCACCAGTACCATTAAAACTGCCATCCTCATCCCCTCTTATTTTTGTACCTACACGGACGAACTTTAACGCCAGTACGCCATGCTGACAACGTTTAATTGATGTATTCGCGCTGACACCACCCGAGCCGCATTTCCCCTGTACAGAGATCAGTCATGTTGATTATTTAACCACATGAATGACTTAGGGAACATTGAAATTAAGCGCTGCACTTTATCTTTCCCCCAAGAGCCGGGGGCTCATCTAAAGATTCCGAGCTAATAGGTGAGCGGCTCCTGATTTGAGATAAAATCAGTCATGTTTTCAAATTGGCATCTGAAGAACACTTGTGATTCTTGCCTACGATCACACAGATGTATGGAGAACGATCTATGAAATCAATAAAACATGCGCTGCTAGGTTTGTTTGGCATAGCCGGCGTGACAATCTCAACGCTTGGATTGTTTAAGGTTCCCTTTGCCGAGTCCGCCGCCAAGGATTATTGGCGCCAGGCACTGGTTGCGATCGTGTTGATCCTGATGCTGATTGCAGGCGCAATCGGCCTGTTCATCTACACGTTTGATGCCAATTATTTCAAAGCGCAGATCGTCGAATACGTCAAAGTTCACAAACAACGTGATTTATTGCTGGAAGGCGACATTAAAGTCAGTTTCTTTCCCAAGCTGGGCCTGAACTCCGGCAAGATGTCTTTAAGCGAGCGCAACAGCAGCAAGGGATTTGCATCGATTGATAATGCACGACTCTATATCGCCTGGTTTCCACTGTTGCGCAAACAGCTGGAGGTGGATCGCGTTACGCTGGATGGGGTGCATGCCAATGTGATTCGCTACAAAGACGGCACTAGCAATTTAGATGATCTGCTGATACACGATGACAGTCTGGAATCCACCAAATTTGACATAGATGGCGTCAGTATCAGCAATTCATCCATCAATTTTCAGGATGAGTCAGAAGGGGTGCATTTAGCCCTGCGCGATGTCCATCTGGAAACCGGCAGGCTCACCGATGCCATACCGAGCAATATCAGCGCAAATTTCCGCCTGGAAGCAGACAAGCCACATATTGACACCAAGACAAAAATAAATAGTCATCTGATCTTTGAACGCAAGACTGGCCATTACGAATTTGCCAATTTTGAGGGCGAAATGGAAGGGGAGGCAGCAGGCATCAATGATCTTGCGCTGAACTTTGAGGGAACCTTAAACGGTTTTCCCACCCTGGGATTGCTGACCGTAGACAAGCTTGTGGTTGCGGCAAAAGGGAGATTGAATACTCACGCCATCGAAGCCAAACTGGACATTTCCAAGCTGCAGCAGAACAGAAACAAATTAAGCGGCAACAAGCTTGGCTTCAGCACCAGCCTGTCGCAGACAGAAGAAAGCCTGAGCGCCGCTGTGCAAATTCCAGCTTTCGAATTCACCGACAAAGTATTTCAGAGCGCTGACATTACTGCTGACTTCGATATGAAACAGTCAGATCGAGCACTGCAGGCGAAACTTCATTCTCCTGTGAACATCAATTTTGAGACTCTACAGCTGCAGCTATCCAACATTGCAGCTCAGTTCACGCTTAGCCACCCCGTATTGGCTGCGCCGCTCTCCACGAAAGCCTCTGGCAATATCACAACTGATTTTTCGGCGCAGGAAGTCAAAAGCAATTTCACAGCAAAGATTGACGACAGCGAAATCGCCGGCAGCTTCAGCATGATGAATTTCAACCATCCTGCTTACACTTTCGATATCGGTGTAAATACTCTCGATGTGGATCGATATCTGCAATCTGACTGGAGCAAGCACCTGCACGATGATGCAACGGCCTTTGATCTCTCCGCTCTGAAAGAATTGAAGTTGCGCGGCACTTTGCGCGCAGGGGAGGTCAAATTCGCAAAAATAAAAGCCAGCAAGTTGTTTGCAGAAATCGTGGCTGAACCGTCCTCATTGCTGGTTGAGCCGATTACCGCCAGTCTTTACGGCGGCACTCTGAACGCCAGCCTTGGCCTGTCTGCACAGGAAACCGCCAAATTCAATTTCAAGCAAAAACTTGTCTCCATCCAGATCAACCAGTTGCTGCATGATGCCAGCGGCGATGCAAAACTGGCCGGAAAAGGCAATATTGCGTGTGACCTGAACGCAGAGGGAAACAACATCGGTGCTCTGCGCAAGTCACTGGCCGGCAATGCCACACTTGCACTCGCCCGCGGCTCGGTAGCCGGGATAAATCTGGCCGCAGAGCTAGTGGAGGGTAAAGGCCTGCTGGGAATGCCCGATGGCGAGCGCAGCCATAACGCAAAATCCACTGAACAGACGGAATTCTCAGAACTAAAAACCTCATTCGAAGTCAGTAATGGGATTGCGCATAGCAGCGAATTCAGCTTGAAATCACCGCTGTTTACAAGCAAGGGGGAGGGAAATATCAACCTTGATTCAGGCAACCTGGAATATCGCCTTGATACCACCATTGCTCCGGCCCTCAAGCGACAGAGCAGTGGCGAGTTGGCCGACATGAAAGGAATCAGCGTGCCAATGAGGGTTGGCGGCCCTTATGCCACACCTTCCTTCACCCTGAATTTTGGCAGCGCCAACGGTGGCAATTCTGCCAAGCTGGCTAAAGCAAACATGGCTAAAGCTGCAAGTGCCAGCAAAGCTGCTGTTGAAAACCAACCAGCCGCTAAGTCATCGCCTTAACCCACGTAAGCTCACCGAACAAATCTACGTGGGTTAAATACAGGCGCAGATCAAATTCCAATTGGTGGTAATCAGGCTCCATGCTCACGCATAGCTTGTAAAAAGCTTTGTTATGTTCCTTTTCCTTCAGGTGTGCCAGTTCGTGCACGGCTATCATCCGCAGAAATTTTGCGGGGACATGTTTAAACAGGGATGAGATCCTGATTTCACTTTTCGACTTCAGTTTCTGCCCTTGCACTCTTGATATCGCAGTATGCAAGCCCAATGCCCGCCGAATCACGTGAATATCATTATCAAACACAACCTTGCTCAACGGGCCGGCATTGCGGATAAACATGTTTTTCAAAGCAAGCACGTAGCAATACAGAGCGCTGTCAGTTCTGATTTCATGCGTGCCTGAATACTTCTTCAGCAATACAGTTGCCAGCTGATTTTCGTTTATCAGCAGCCGCACCTGGTGCTTGATCTCTTCGGGGTATCCCGTCAGATATTTCATTTCATGCATTACTGAGCTTCCTTATTCTGCACGCCTCCGCTGCGTAGCACTGCGTTCAGGCAGGTCGCATGCACTCCGACATCACATCGATAAAACTGGCATGAGCCTACGCCGCCACATGGCGTAACCGGCACGTGGCCACTGCGTTGCA
>JANYJE010000041.1 GCA_025408405.1 Nitrosomonadales bacterium
CGCCGGCGATCAGATATACGACAAACATCGGGAACAAGGGGATGACATACCAGCCGAACAGGCCAGCGCTGCTTTGCTGTCCGCGCACAATATCACCCAGATTCATGCTCTGCGAGACCATCAGTACGCACACCAGCGCAAAGCCCATGGCGATTTCATAGGACACGATCTGCGCCGCAGAGCGCAGCGCACCGATGAATGCATACTTGGAGTTAGATGCCCAACCCGCGATGATCACGCCATACACGCCAAGCGAGGTCATCGCCAGAATATACAACAACCCGGCATTCACATTCGCCAGCACCATGCCTTCGGCAAACGGCATCACCGCCCAGGCTGCCAGCGCAGGCATCAGCGCCATAACGGGAGCAATCACGAACAGGAATTTGTTCGATCCGGTGGGGATGATGATTTCCTTGAACATCAGCTTGATGCCGTCGGCCAGCGGCTGCAGCAGGCCAAAATAGCCGACGCGGTTGGGGCCGATGCGCACCTGCATCCAGCCGATCACCCAGCGCTCGACCAGCGTGAGGTAGGCCACGCCTATCATCAGCGGGGCCACGATGGCGACGATTTTGACCAGGGTCCACAGCGGCATCCAGAATGGACCCAGCAGGTTCAGCCCCATCTGTTCTATGGTATGCAGCAAATCCATCATGCGCGCTCCACGCTAATTGTTCCGAACATTGCGCCCAGCTGGGCGGTCGCTGCATGACCCGCAGCCACTCTCACCACACCGCGGGGCAGTTTGTTATCCAGCACGGCGGCGAGCTGCGCACTGCCTTCTCCCTGGCTGACCTTGACCAGATCACCCGGCTGCAGGCCCAGTTTCGCCAACTCGTCACCGTGCATCGCGGCAACTGGCGGCAGGGCATCGCAGGTTGCCTGTAGCGGTGGCGCGCGGCGCACAATGGCATCGCTGCAGTAGATCGGCACATCAGCCACGCGCTGCAAGCCTGAAGCAGGCGATGAGTGAGGATTGGGGATTGAGGTTTGAAGATTGTTATTGAGGCGGTTGGCTACATCAATACCGCCCAGCGCCTCATCGCGCACCGCTTCGCTGGAGTCCTGGTCAAAACCGTCCAGCTTCAACAGATTGCCCAGCACACGCAATACCTTCCAGGCCGGGCGCGCATCGCCCAGCGGTTTGACGGCACCGTTAAAACTTTGCACGCGGCCTTCGCCGCTCACAAAGGTGCCTGACGTTTCGGTGAACGGCGCGATCGGCAACAGCACATCGGCGTAATCGCTGGCAAAGTGTTTGTACGCTGACATGGCCACCACCATATCGGCGCCATACATCGCGCCCAATGCCTGCTGTGGATTCTGCGTATCCAGTTCCGCTTCCACGTTCAGCAACAGGTAAGCCTTGCGCGGGCTGGACAGCATGGCGCTGGCATTGAGTCCCTGCGCACCCGGAACAGCGTTGGCAAGATACCCGCCCACACTGTTGGCCGCCTCGCCCAGAAAGCCAATCTTTCCCTTGCACAGGGCTGCGATCTGTTGCGCCAGCAATTGCAGTTGCGCCGCTTGCGGGTGTTGCTGTGCAAAGTTGCCGAGCAGGATGGCGCTACGTTCGCCGCTGGCCAGGCTCCTGGCAATGGCCTGTGCGGCAGCAAGGGATTGAGGATCGAGAATTGAGGATTGAGCCTGTTGGCCACTCAATTCCTTGTGCACCTGGGTCAGCACTTCGACCATGGCATCAGGTGCAACGATAGCTTTGTTGGCAAGCGGCATCAGCAGATCATCATCGGTGCTGTGCAGCACATTCGCCTGCGCACCGCGCTTGACGGCCTGGCGGAAACGCGACGCCAGCAGCGGATGATCCTTGCGCAGGAAACTGCCCACCAGCAGGAAGCGATCCAGATGGCCGATGTCTGCCACAGCCATCCCCAGCCATGGGGCACCCGATTGTTTGCCGTCCATGCTGAAGTCAGCCTGGCGCAGACGGGAATCCACGTTGTGACTACCCAGTCCACGCAGCAGTTTTTGCAGCAGGTGCATTTCTTCCAGCGTGGAATTGGGCGTAGCCAGCGCGCCGATATGTTCGGCACCGGCCCCGTTGGCGATGTGGCGCAAACCATTCGCCGCGTATTCAAGCGCTACTTGCCATTCCACTTCCTGCCACTTGCCGCCCTGCTTGATCATGGGGCGGGTCAGGCGTTCCGGCACATTCAGTGCCGTGTAGCTGAAGCGGTCGCGGTCTGACAGCCAGCATTCGTTGACGGCTTCATTCTCGACCGGCAGCACGCGCATCACGCGATTATTTTTCACCTGTACCGCGAGGGTGGCACCGAGGCTGTCATGCGGGCTGATCGAACGGCGGCGCGACAGCTCCCATGCGCGTGCCGTGTAACGAAACGGTTTGCTGGTGAGCGCGCCCACCGGGCACAGGTCTATCATGTTGCCGGACAACTCCGAATCCACCGTGCCGGAAACAAAGCTCATAATCTCGGCGTGTTCGCCACGGAAAGCCTGGCCCAGCTCGGCTTTTCCGGCAATTTCCTGGCCGAAACGCACGCAGCGCGTGCAGTTGATGCAGCGGCTCATTTCCTCGGCGGAAACCAAGGGACCAATATCCTTGTGCATCACCATGCGCTTGGCTTCGTGATAGCGCGATGCGACACCACCATACCCCACTGCCAGGTCTTGCAGTTCGCATTCACCGCCCTGATCGCAGATCGGGCAGTCCAGCGGATGATTGATGAGCAGGAATTCCATCACGCCCTTCTGCGCCTTGACCGCCTGCTCGGAAGTAGTAAATACCTTCATGCCCTCGGTAGCCGGAGTTGCACAGGCCGGCAGCGGTTTCGGGGCTTTTTCCACCTGCACCAGACACATGCGGCAGTTGCCAGCAATGGAGAGTTTTTTGTGATAGCAGAAATGGGGAATCGCAATGCCCGCGCTGCGCGCTGCCTGGATTATGGTGGAGCCACTTTCCGTTTCGATGTGCTTGCCGTCGATTTCGATGTTGATCATTGCTTACCCGTCCGTTACACCAAGCAACGCTTGTGTTCGATGTGATATTCGAATTCTGTGCGGTAATGCTTGAGGAAGCCCTGCACCGGCCACGCTGCCGCATCCCCCAGAGCACAGATGGTACGCCCCGCAATATTGCCGCACAGGTCGAGCAACAAATCCAGATCCTCTGGACGCCCCTCCCCGTTCTCGATGCGACGCACGATGCGGTACAACCAGCCGGTTCCTTCACGGCACGGCGTGCACTGGCCGCAGGATTCTTCAAAGTAGAAATAGGACAGGCGCTCCAGGGCGCGCACCATGCAGGTGGTTTCGTCCATCACGATCACGGCACCCGTTCCAAGATATGACCCGGCCTTCTGGATGGAATCGAAATCCATGTTCAGATCCATCATGATCTCGCCCGGCAGAACCGGCATGGACGATCCGCCCGGAATCACCGCCTTGAGTTTGCGCCCGCCGCGCACCCCGCCGGCCAGCTCCAGCAGGGTCTTGAACGGTGTGCCCAGCGGAAACTCGAAGTTGCCGGGATTGTTTACATGCCCGGAAACCGAAAACAGCTTGACCCCGCCGCTATTCGGCACGCCCAGTTCGGCAAATTTCCGCCCCCCTTCCCTGATGATGTAAGGGATGCTGGCGAAGGTTTCGGTATTGTTGATGGTGGTGGGCTTGCCATACAAGCCATAGCTGGCGGGGAACGGCGGCTTGAAGCGCGGCTGCCCTTTTTTTCCTTCGATCGACTCCAGCAGCGCGGTTTCTTCGCCGCACACGTAAGCACCGTAGCCTAGGTGGTTGTGCAGATCGAAACTGAATCCGGAACCGAGTATGTTGTTGCCCAGGAAACCCGCTGCGCGCGCCTCTTCGCAGGCCGCTTCCATACGCTCATAGGCCTCGAAGATTTCGCCGTGCACGTAGTTATAGCCAGTCTTCACATCCATGGTATAGGCGGCGATCAGCATGCCTTCGATCAGGCAGTGCGGGTTGTAGCGCAGGATGTCACGATCCTTGCAGGTGCCCGGCTCGCCCTCGTCCGAGTTGCACACCAGATACTTGTCGCCGTCGTAATTGCTCGGCATGAAGGTCCACTTAAGTCCGGTCGGAAAACCCGCACCGCCACGCCCACGCAAACCCGAGGCTTTCACCTCGGAGATGATGTCGGCAGACTTCATTTTTTGTTCCAGCACACGGCGCAGCGCCTGATAACCGCCCACTTTAAGGTAGTTATCCAGCGTCCATGGCTGATCAAAATGCAGGGTGTTCAGGATGATGGGCGCGTTCATGGCTGCCCCCCTTGTTCGGCAGACAGCTCTGCCAGAATTTGATCAATTTTTTCAGACGTGAGGTGCCCGCATAATTTTTTGTTGTTGATGCTGAGCAATGGCGCATCGACACAGGCCCCCATGCACTCGCCTTCGCGCAGACCGAACTTCCCATCCGGCGTCACCTCTCCCAAGCCTATGCCCAGCTTGGCTTGCAGATGTGCGACCGTGTCCGCAGAACCGCATAACTGGCAGGACAGATTGGTGCACACGGTCAACGTGTGCCGGCCCATGGGCTTGAGGTTATACATGTGATAGAAGGTAGCCACTTCAAACACGGCCATCTGCCCCATGCCCAGATAGCCGGCAATATCTGCCATGTCATCGGTGGCAATCCAGCCTTTTTCATCCTGCACAAAACGCAGCGCCGCCATCACGGCCGACTGCTTCTGCTCGGCCGGATACTTCTTCAGTTCACGGTCTATTTTTTCCTGAATTTGACTGGATAGCATCAGCGGTCCACCTCTCCAAAAACGATGTCCTGCGTACCGATGATCGCCACCACGTCGGCAATCATGTGACCACGCACCATCTCGTCCAGCGCTGCGATATGAGCGAAGCCGGGCGCGCGTATTTTCATGCGGTAGGGTTTGTTGGCGCCATCGGAAACCAGATAGATACCGAACTCACCCTTGGGATGCTCGACCGCGGCATAAGCCTCGCCCTCAGGCACGTGCATGCCCTCGGTGAACAGCTTGAAATGGTGGATCAGCTCTTCCATATTCTGCTTCAGCGCTTCGCGCTTGGGCGGGGACACCTTCAGGTTGTCGCTGATCACCGCGCCGGGATTCTGGCGCAGCCAGCTAACGCATTGCTTGATAATGCGATTGGACTGGCGCATCTCTTCCACGCGCACCAGGTAGCGGTCATAGCAGTCGCCTTCCACACCCACCGGAATATCAAAATCCATGCGGTCATACACTTCATAGGGCTGATGCTTGCGCAGATCCCACACCACGCCTGAGCCGCGCAACATCGGGCCGCTGAAACCCAGTGCACGGGCGCGCTCGGGCGACACCACACCGATGCCCACCGTGCGCTGCTTCCAGATACGATTGTCGGTCAGCAAGGTTTCGTATTCGTCTACTTTGGCAGGGAAACGATTGCAAAAGTCATCCAGAAAATCCAGCAGCGATCCCTGGCGATTTTCATTCATTCTTTTGACCGAAGAAGCATTGTGTATCTTGGACGCCTGATATTGCGGCATGCTATCCGGCAGATCGCGATAAACGCCCCCCGGACGGTAATAGGAAGCATGCAAACGCGCACCAGATACCGCCTCGTAGGCATCCATCAGGTCTTCGCGCTCGCGGAAGCTGTACAGAAACACCGTCATCGCGCCTATATCCAGCGCATGCGCGCCCAGCCACAGCAGGTGGTTCAGAACGCGCGTTACTTCATCAAACATCACGCGGATGTATTGCGCACGCAGTGGCACTTCGATCCCCACCAGCTTCTCGATCGCCATGACATAGGCGTGCTCATTGCACATCATTGAAACGTAATCCAGCCGGTCCATGTAGGGAACGGATTGGAGGAAAGTTTTGTGCTCAGCCAGTTTTTCAGTGGCGCGATGCAACAGCCCGATATGAGGATCGGCGCGTTCGATGACTTCGCCATCCAGTTCCAGCACCAGGCGCAACACACCATGCGCCGACGGATGCTGCGGCCCAAAATTCATTGTGTAATTCTTGATTTCAGCCATGATGTCCGATTACCTCACACTTTGTTGCAGCGCGCGTTCACAACGAACAATGGAACGGGCGGAAATACCGATTCTCATTTCAATCCTCCGTAATGCTCTTCGCGCACGATGCGCGGGGTCACTTCTCGCGGCTCTATGCTTACCGGCTGGTAAATAACGCGCTTCTGTTCGGCGTCGTAGCGCATTTCAACATGACCGGACAGGGGGAAGTCCTTGCGGAAGGGATTGCCGACGAAGCCGTAATCGGTCAACAGACGGCGCAAATCGGGATGGCCGGTAAAGATAATGCCGTAAAGATCGAAGGCTTCGCGTTCGTACCAGTTGGCACTCGGCCAGACAGCAACCACAGAAGGCAACAGCGGCATGGCATCGTCCTCGGCAAACACGCGCACGCGCAAGCGCACGTTGTGGCTCATGGACAGCAACTGGTAAACCACGGCGAAACGGCTCGGTCGGGCAGCACTCGGTGCTGACTCAGCAGCGGCAAAATAAGCGCCGCCCTCGCTTACATCGCTGCCGTAGGCAGAGTAGTCAAGGCCGCACAAATCGCTCAACTGCTCAAAATGAAACGTCGCGTCATCACGCAGGCGAGTGAACACCTCCAGCATGTCTTTTGCACGTATCACCAGGGTCAATTCGCCCAGCTTGTTTTCCAGGCTGAGCGCCTGTTCACCCAACGCGTCCTGCAGCGCAGAAGTCAGTAAATTCAAATCAGCAGCCATGTCTCACCTTAATCATAAAATCACGCCGTGCTGCTGCACAGCAGCAATCAGCGCGCAATGGTATTGGTCCGTTTGATCTTGTTTTGCAGCTGAATGATGCCGTAAAGCAAGGCTTCCGCAGTCGGCGGACAACCCGGTATATACACGTCCACCGGCACTATGCGATCGCAGCCACGCACGACGGAATAGGAATAGTGATAATACCCCCCGCCGTTGGCACAGGAGCCCATTGAAATCACCCAGCGCGGCTCGGCCATCTGATCGTAGACTTTGCGCAATGCAGGTGCCATTTTGTTGCACAGCGTGCCGGCGACGATCATCACGTCGGACTGACGCGGACTGGGGCGAAACACGACACCGAAGCGATCCAGGTCATAACGCGACGCACCCGCCTGCATCATTTCAACGGCACAACATGCCAGGCCGAAAGTCATCGGCCAGAGTGAGCCGGTGCGGGTGTAATTGATCAAGGTGTCCAGCGAAGTGGTCACCATGCCTTTTTCCAGAACGCCCTCTATTCCCATTCCAGCGCCCCTTTCATCCATTCGTAGATAAAACCAACCACCAGAATTGCCAGGAAGATCAGCATGGAAACAAAACCAAACATGCCGATCTCCTTGAGCACAACGGCCCATGGAAACAGAAATGCAATTTCCAGATCAAATAAGATAAACAGGATAGCGACCAGGTAGTAGCGCACATCGAACTTCATGCGCGCGTCTTCGAAGGCTTCGAAGCCGCATTCGTAGGGGGATAGCTTTGCATCATCAGGACGATGGGGCGCGATCAGCCAGCCCAGGAGCATAGGGACTACGCCAACCAAAATTCCAACACAAATAAACAACAGCACCGGAAAATAATTTTCCAACATCTGAATTCTCCCCCTTCGTCCGCTATGGCAAGACACAGACCAACTTAAGACACAGAACGATTTTTTCTTGTTATTTGTTTTTTCAGCCAAGCCCACAAGGCTTCAAGCTCAGTATCTGGTGCGGGGCAAGGGACTCGAACCCTCACGTCCTTACGGACATAGCCACCTCAAGGCTACGCGTCTACCAATTCCGCCAACTCCGCATTGTTTTTTATTATTTGGGTATTTCTTTGGACTTCAAACCGCCGGCATCGCTTTCTGCTGGAGCAGGGGCAACGACTGGTTGCACAGACTTGCTTGCATCAACCTTGTCCATTACGCCCTGCCCTTGAACAGGGTGCGCATACAGATAGGTCAAGCTAAGGCTGGTTATGAAAAATATGGTCGCAGCTACTGCCGTGCTGCGGCTTAGGAAGTTTGCCGATCCGCTGGAGCCGAACAGGCTGCCCGCCGAACCCGTACCGAACGCAGCGCCCATATCAGCACCCTTGCCATGTTGAATCAACACCAGACCAATCAGCACCACAGCGTCAATGACATGCACTACCCAAACTAAATTTTCCACGAACTTACTCCAAAGGCCACGTAATTATTTTTGTCCCGCACGGCAAATCGCCACAAAATCCTCGGCAATCAGGGACGCACCGCCTATTAATCCACCATCAATATCCGGCATGGAAAATAGCTCAACCGCGTTCGCAGCTTTCACACTGCCGCCGTAGAGTATACACAAGCCTTGCGCAACCTGACCATCCAGTTTCGCAACTCGCTGACGGATAAACGCATGTACTGCCTGAGCCTGGTCAGGCGACGCCGTCTTGCCTGTGCCAATTGCCCAAACGGGCTCATACGCCACCACGGCTTTGGCCAGCGCTTTCACACCTGCACGATTCAGAACTGCATCGAGCTGGCGCGCCACCACCTCATCGGTCACGCCTGCTTCACGTTCAGCCAGGGTTTCACCCACACACAGGATAGGCTGCAGGCCAGCCTTGAGCGCAGTATCAAATTTCGCCGCAACAACCTCGTCGGACTCCTGGTACAAATTACGTCGCTCGGAATGACCGACGATGGCATATTTACAGCCAAAATCGACCAGCATCCCTGCACACACCTCACCGGTATATGCGCCTTCAGCGTGCTGACTCAGATTCTGCGCACCCCAACCGATGCTACTCCCCTGCAACAGGGATTGCGCCTGGGCAAGGTAAGGAAAAGGAACACACACCGCACAATCGGCGTTGCGCAAATCGCGCACCCCGGCAAGCACTCCTTCCAGCAGCACCTTGTTGCGGGCGAGGGTACCTACCATCTTCCAATTGCCGACGACTAATTTGCGACGCATGCGAGCATATCCCCAAGCCACGAAAGTCGGGCATCCTACCGATGAAACGCAAAATGGTCAATTAGGAAGCGGGGACAAACCACTCAAAACCTGCCAGAACAACAACCTGGGAGCACCTTCAATCCACCTCCCCCAATCCTCACGCCAATTACAATCCTACAATCCATGTGTAATAATTATGTAACAAACAGCAGTTATGATGCGTTCCGCTGACAAACGGCATGCAGTCCCGAGCAGTTAATTAAACTTTTGGAGTGACCATGACTAAACTGAACACATTTATCTGCAGCATCGGCCTGTCTACTGCCATGCTGGCAGCCGGCGGCGCATTGGCTGGCGACATCACAGGCGCAGGCGCCACCTTCCCTTATCCGGTTTATGCCAAATGGGCAGAAGCTTACCAGGCACAAACTGGCGTAAAAATGAATTATCAATCCATCGGCTCCGGTGGCGGCATCAAACTGATTACAGCCAAGAACGTAGATTTCGGCGCAACTGACGCCCCGATGACCCCGGAAGAACTCGACAAAGAAGGCCTGACCCAATTCCCGGCTGTGATGGGTGGTGTGGTTCCGGTCGTCAACCTCAACGGCATCGAAGACGGCCAACTGAAACTGGACGGCAATCTTCTGGCAGAAATCTACCTGGGCAAGATCACCAAGTGGAACGACCCCAAGATCGAAGCAATCAACAAGGGCTTGAAGCTTCCGGATGAGAACATCATTGTCGTGCAGCGTTCCGACGGCTCCGGCACCACCTTCATTTTCACCAACTACCTGTCCAAAGTCAGCCCCGAGTGGAAGAGCAGCGTTGGCGAAGGCAAGGCAGTTTCCTGGAAAGTCGGTACCGGCGGCAAGGGCAACGAAGGCGTAGCTGCTGCCGTTAAAAACTTCCCCAACGCCATCGGCTATGTGGAATATGCATTCGCACTGCAAACCAAGATGACCACTACCCAGCTGAAAAACCGCGACGGCAAGTCAGTCAAGGCCGACATGGACAGCTTCAAGGCCGCTGCGGCCAACGCCCACTGGGACATGAACAAGGGTTTCTACGAAATCCTGACCGACGAGCCAGGCAATGCCAGCTGGCCCATCACTGGCGCCACCTTTATCCTTGTACACAAGGTACAGGACAAGCCAGAGACAGGCGCAGCCGTTCTCAAGTTTTTCGACTGGTCTTTCAGCAATGGCGACAAAATGGCTGAAGCACTTGACTACGTGTCCATGCCAGGCAAGGTTAAGGACATGATCCGCGCCTCCTGGAAAGCGCAGATCAAAGATGCAAGCGGCAAGAAAGTATGGAAATAAATATTATCTTTGTTAACGCGCTGACACTGCACGTTTCCAAGATATAATTTGAGGGGGCGCAAGCCCCCTTATTAATTGTCGTATAGAAACCCTATAAAATAACAAGCACATCATGCCTACGTTTTTACGCGAAGCCCGCCTCAGGCGCCAGAACTGGCTGGACATCCTGTTCCGTAGCGTTACACGGCTGTCTGCATTTGCAGTACTCGCCTTGCTGGTCGCCATCATTATTTCCCTGGTGATAGGCAGCTTGCCCGCGATAAAAGCCTTCGGCTTCAAATTTCTCGGCAGCGCCGAATGGAATCCGGTCACGGATCAATTCGGCGCGCTGGTGCCCATCGTAGGCACACTGGTCACTGCCAGCATCGCCTTGCTGATCGCCGTTCCGGTCAGCTTCGGCATTGCGCTATTCCTGACCGAACTCTCCCCGCGCTGGATGAAACGCCCGCTGGGTATCGCCGTGGAGCTGCTGGCGGGCATCCCCAGCATCATCTACGGCATGTGGGGGCTGTTCGTGTTCGCCCCGCTGTTTGCTTCCCATATTGAACCCTGGATCAACAAGTATCTCGGCCATATGTCGGTGATCGGCCCGTTTTTCAGCGGCCCCCCCATGGGCATCGGCATACTCACCGCCGGCATCATCCTGGCCATCATGGTGATTCCGTTTATCGCCTCGGTGATGCGCGATGTATTCGATGTGGTCCCCACCCTGCTCAAGGAGTCCGCCTACGGCTTGGGATCTACCACCTGGGAAGTCATGTGGAACGTGGTGTTACCTTATACCAAACTGGGCGTAGTCGGCGGCATCATGCTGGGCCTGGGGCGTGCCCTGGGTGAAACCATGGCGGTCACTTTTGTGATTGGCAATTCGCATCATCTGAGCACCTCGTTGCTAATGCCGGGCAACAGCATTTCCTCCGCCCTCGCTAATGAGTTTAACGAGGCCGTGGGCGAGCTTTATACCTCATCCCTGATCGAGCTCGGACTGATTCTGTTTTTTATCACCTTTGTTGTGCTGTCGCTGGCTCGTCTCATGCTCTACAGGCTGAGCAAGCGCGAAGGAAAGGTGGCCTGACATGTTTTCACTGTATACCCGCCGCCGCCTGATCAACGCCTTTAACCTGGGGATTTCCGTGGCCGCCATGGCCTTTGGCCTGTTCTGGCTGGGCTGGATATTGATCACACTGCTCGAGTACGGCATCCCCGGCCTGACCCTGGCCGTGTTCACGCAAACCACCCCCCCTCCCGGCAGCGATGGCGGACTCATCAATGCCATCGTCGGCACCTTGATGATGACCGCACTCGGCACCCTGATCGGCACGCCCATAGGCATACTCGCAGGCACCTATCTGGCAGAATTCGGGCAGCGTGGCTGGCTGGCGCCGGTTACCCGCTTCATCAACGATGTACTGTTGTCTGCGCCGTCTATCGTCATCGGTCTGTTCGTGTACGAGATGTATGTGGTCAGGGTCAAACACTTCTCCGGCTGGGCGGGTGCATTCGCGCTTGCCATCCTGGTTATCCCGGTGGTGATCCGCACCACCGAGAACATGCTGCGCCTGGTTCCCAATAACCTGCGTGAAGCCGCAGCAGCCCTAGGCGCGCCGCAGTGGAAAGTCATCAGCTCGGTAACCCTGCGTGCAGCCCGTGCCGGGATACTGACCGGAGTGATGCTGGCGGTGGCACGCATCAGCGGTGAAACTGCGCCGCTATTATTTACTGCACTCAACAACCAGTTCTGGAGCAGCAACCTGAATCAGCCTATGGCGAATCTGCCCGTGGTGATTTTCCAGTTTGCCATGAGCCCCTACACCGACTGGCAACATCTCGCCTGGGCTGGCGCACTGCTGATCACCCTCAGTGTACTGACACTCAACATCGTTGCACGCGTCGTGTTCCGCCAACAAGCAACCACCCATTAAGGATGCACTTAAGATGAATGCCGAAAAATCCATCACCCCCAAACTGATCGTCAGTGACCTGAACTTTTTCTACGGCAATGACCAGGCACTGAAGAATATCAACCTGACCATTCCAGAAAAAATGGTTACCGCATTCATCGGCCCGTCCGGTTGCGGAAAATCCACCCTGCTGCGCACATTCAACCGCATGTACGAGCTGTATCCCAAGCAAAAAGCCACCGGTGAAATTTTGCTGGACGGTCAAAACCTGCTGGACAAGAAGCAGGATCTCAACACCCTGCGCGCCAAGATCGGCATGGTGTTCCAGAAGCCCACACCGTTCCCGATGTCGATCTACGACAACATCACCTTCGGCGTAAAGCTGTACGAGACTCTCAATCGCCACGACATGGACGAACGCGTGGAATGGGCGCTCAAGAAGGCCGCCTTGTGGAACGAAGTAAAAGACAAGCTGAAACAGAGCGGCACCGGCCTCTCCGGCGGCCAGCAACAACGTCTTTGCATAGCGCGCGCCATCGCGGTGAAACCGCAGGTTCTGCTGCTCGACGAGCCGACTTCAGCGCTGGATCCGATTTCCACCGCACACATCGAAAAGCTGATCGACGAATTGAAGAAAGAATTCACCATCGTCATCGTGACCCACAACATGCAGCAAGCTGCCCGCGTGTCTGATTACACGGCCTACATGTATTTGGGCGACCTGATCGAATTTGGCGATACCAGCAACGTGTTCACCAATCCCAAACGTAAAGAGACTGAAGATTACATTACTGGCCGCTTCGGTTAAGCGGCCAGTAATGTAACGGTGAAGGCTAACCTTCAGGTTATGCCGCAATCACTACATCACCGGCAGGTTCTGCCGCCTCAGAATCATCGCTTCCTGTCACTCGCGCCTGCAATTTCAGCAAAAAACTGAACCATTGCACTCTATGATGCTTCTACAAATGCGCGGAAAAAGCTAAAATCGCTTTTTTGCAATATTCTCTAAGGAAATCCCACTATGTCCATGTCTGACCGCGATGGCTTTATCTGGTATGACGGTAAATTAGTACCCTGGCGCGATGCGACTACGCATGTGCTGACCCATACACTGCATTACGGCATGGGTGTATTTGAAGGCGTACGCGCGTACAAAACCACCCAGGGCACAGCCATCTTCCGTCTGCAGGATCACACGGACCGCCTGTTCAACTCTGCCTACATCTTCAAGATGAAGATGCCTTACGACAAGGAAACATTGATGGAGGCGCAGCGCGAAGTCGTGCGCGCCAACAAGCTGGAATCCTGCTACATCCGCCCCATCGTATTTTACGGCTCAGAGGCGATGGGCATCGCCGCTACCACGCTGTCGGTACACGTCGCCATCGCAGCTTGGCCGTGGGGCGCTTATCTCGGCGAAGAAGGCATGACGAAAGGAATACGCGTCAAGACTTCCAGTTTCACCCGCCACCACGTCAACATCAACATGTGCCGGGCCAAATCGGTCGGCTCTTATCCCAATTCCATACTGGCCCACCAGGAAGTGGCGCATGACGGTTACGACGAAGCCTTGCTGCTGGATGTGGACGGTTATGTTGCGGAAGGTGCCGGCGAAAACATCTTCATCGTGAAAAAAGGCAAGCTCTACACTCCCGACCTGACCTCCTGCCTGGAAGGCATTACGCGCGACTCCATCCTCACGCTGGCCCGCGACCTGGGACTGGAGCTGATCGAGAAGCGCATCACGCGCGACGAAGTGTATTGCGCCGACGAAGCCTTCTTTACCGGCACCGCAGCAGAGGTGACACCGATACGCGAGCTGGACAACCGCACCATAGGCTGCGGCTCGCGCGGCCCCATCACCACCCGCTTGCAGTCGCTGTTCTTCGATTGCGTCAGCGGCAAGAACGCAAACTATGCGCATTGGCTTGCACACGTCTAATCGGTTTACCGGGAGAAAACTAATATGGGCACCCAGCAAGATAGCCATGACTTCGTCGAAGTAAGCGCTGCAGATTTGCCGCTCTACTGCCCCACCCCCGACCAGAGCCTGTGGAATGCACATCCGAAAGTTGTCATCCCGGTGGAAAAGCTGGGGGAGGCGCGCTGCCCGTATTGCAGCAAGCTTTACAAATTCAAGGGCACTCTCCCGCAAGGCCACCATTAAACGCGGCCTGACATCATGCCAACAAAAAAAATCCTCGTCGTAGCACCCAGCTGGGTTGGTGACACCATGCTGATCCAGCCCATGCTGATAAGGCTGGCTGAGCGCCATCCGGGCTGCCTGATCGACATCCTTGCGCCCTCCTGGACCGAAGCACTGCTGCGCGCAATGCCCGAGATACATGAGGTCATCAGCAACCCGTTTCCGCATGGCGCCCTTCAATTAGCCGCGCGCTATCGCCTGGGCAAACAGTTGCGCGCAAGCCATTACGACAAGGCCATCGTGCTGCCCAACTCGTTCAAGTCTGCACTGCTGCCATTTTTTGCCAACATTCCCGTGCGTACCGGCTTCATCGGCGAGATGCGCTACGGCTTGCTGAATGATGCGCGCAAGCTGGACAAGACCGCCCTGCCGCTGATGATCGAACGCTTCGCGCAACTCGCCGAAGCCCCCCTGGATGCCCTGCCACGACCGGTACCACAGCCGCGCCTGCAAGTCAGTGCTGACAAACGCAAGCAGGTGCTCGAAAAATTCGGGCTTACGCTCAGCCAGCCGGTTGCCGTATTTTGCCCGGGTGCCGAATATGGCCCGGCCAAGCGCTGGCCTTACCCCTACTTTGCCGAACTGGCACAAAACCTGAAAAGCCGGGGTTATGCAGTGTGGTTGGTGGGGTCACCCAAGGACCGGGAGATCGGCGAAAAAATCGTGGCGCTGGGCAACCCCGGCAGCCGCAACCTGTGCGGCGCAACCGACCTGTCGGAAGTGATCGCCCTGCTTTCCTGCGCCGCGCTGGTGGTCAGCAACGATTCCGGCCTGATGCATATTGCCGCCGCGCTCGACCGGCCCATGCTCGCGCTGTACGGCTCCAGCAGCCCGGACTTCACGCCACCGCTGTCTTCACACGCACAGATTATCAAGATAGACATAGCATGCAGCCCCTGCTTCAAGCGCGAATGCCCGCTGGGGCACTTCAACTGCATGAAACAGCTCACGCCCCAATTCGTTGCGCGGCATATCCCCACACCCCCTGCCTAAGCCCCTCTCTGGCCGGGCTCAATTTTTTGTTTGGAAAAAATGGCAAACCTACCCAAAGAAATATTCAAGGCCTATGACATCCGCGGCATCGTAGGCCGCACCCTGACCGCCGACATCGTCGAGAGCATAGGCCACGCCATCGGCTCGGAAGCCCAGGCGCGCGGGCAACACAGCATAGCCATCGGCCGTGATGGGCGTCTCTCCGGCGTGGAGTTCGCGCAAGCCATGGCACGCGGTATCCAGAAAAGCGGCATCAACGTCATCGATGTCGGCCGCGTTGCCACGCCCATGGTTTATTTCGCCGCTTACCAGCTCGACACCCACTGCGCCGTGATGATTACCGGCAGCCACAACCCGCCCGATTACAACGGCCTGAAAATGGTACTCGCGGGAGAAACGCTGGCGGGCGACACCATCCAGGCGCTGCGTGCGCGCATCGAACAAGGCAATCTCAGCCACGGCGCAGGCTTCTACACGCAACACGACATCGCGCCGGAATACCTCGCGCGCATCACTTCCCACATCAAGCTCGCGCGCCCGCTGAAGATCACCGTGGACTGCGGCAATGGCGTGGCGGGCGATTTCGCCGCCAACCTGTACCGCCAGCTGGGCTGCGAAGTGACCGAGATGTTTTGCGAGGTGGACGGCAATTTCCCCAACCACCATCCCGATCCATCCCAACCTGAAAACCTGGCCGACCTGATCCAGGCGCTCGCCAGCAATGATTCGGAACTGGGCCTGGCATTTGACGGCGATGGCGACCGACTCGGCGTGGTCAGCAAAGACGGCAACATCATCTACCCGGATCGCCAGTTGATGCTGTTTGCAGCGGATGTGCTCGCCCGCAACCCCGGTGCTGAAATCATTTTCGACGTGAAGTCCACGCGCAACCTGTTCGGCTGGATCAGGTCGCATGGCGGCAAGGCAACGATGTGGAAAACTGGCCACTCGCTGGTAAAGGCCAAGATGAAGGAAACAGGCGCATTGCTGGCAGGCGAAATGAGCGGGCACGTGTTCTTCAAGGAGCGCTGGTATGGCTTTGACGACGGGCTTTACGCGGGTGCACGCCTGCTCGAATGCCTGAGCCGGCACACCGACCCTAATGCCACACTCAACGCGTTGCCGAATTCAGTCAACACGCCGGAGCTGCATATCAATCTCAAAGAAGGCCAGAGTCACGCGCTGATAGAACAATTGCGTCGTGACGCAAAGTTCACCGCTCCGCAGGAAATCATCACCATAGACGGGCTACGTGTGGAATATGCGGATGGGTTTGGCTTGATGCGTGCCAGCAACACCACACCGGTGATCGTGCTGCGTTTCGAAGCGGACAACGTCGCTGCGCTGCAGCACATCCAGGATGATTTCAGAAGAGTGTTACTGAAGGCGGATCCGGATCTGCAATTACCGTTTTAACGCTATTTCACCAGACTATACCCACTCGGCACCACAAACATGCTGTCATGCACCTGCTGCATGCCGAACGCCTTCACCTCGATGGTGAAATCCAGAACAGGTTTTGCCGCGTCGTCCTTTGCGGAAGATGAACCCATCAACCCGGCGACACCGGAGAGCAGGCCGGCTGTACCCTGTTGCGATGTGCTAGCCGTGTCTGCGCCCTTCTTCGACTCACAGGCGTTCCCGTCCAGCCGCCACTCGATCTTGGTCGATATCGGGTGGCCCTTGATCTGGCTTAGCTCGCGCAGTGCCCCAGTTAAATTTTCGCGGTCGCGCGCACTCAGGTTGCGGAGATACGAGGTCATCATCTGCACCACTTCCGGCGGCATCACCTCCGCCCTATCCATCTTTCCGCGAGGAGCGGATGCACGCGGCGCGCTCGCCAGGTAAGCACGGTAATAGGCTGCCTCGCTGTCTATTGCCTGGCGCATCTGCGCACTGACTGGCGTGGTCCACACATCGAAATTCACCTTGCTCGTGGTTGTGCGCTTCGCGTCGTCCTGCATGCGCAAAACCCATGCAACCTGATACTGCTCGGTATTAAAACCATTCAAGACGCGCTTTTGCCCGGTCGCTTTGACATCGAGTTTGGAACTCGCAATGCGCATCACACAACCCTTCTCGCCCTTCTGCTGCGGTTGCCGCTCGGCTGGCTCGGGTTTGCTTTCCTTACGTTGGGGCGTTGGACAGCCGTGCACCGGGCACTCGGTATATTCCTTCTTGCTGTTGTTGATCGACCAGCGCACATCGCGGTCCAGGCGCGAGATGCCGGTGTCGCTATCGCCGGCCATCTTCGTTACCAGAAAACCGCTGAACGTTCCGGTACCCTTGAGCGAGTGCTCTTCGCGCAACATGTTGGCACGCACGTAACGCTTGTCCGTCGTCTCGAATGGAAGAAAGCCGGCGATGCCGCTGCTCGATACTAGGGTTTCGAATACTGCGGTCGGCTGGCTTGGGCTATCATCGGTCGTCGATTGCAGCGGCTGGCTGGAGCAAGCCGCCATGATTGCGGCGGCCATGGTTAGAACAATACGTGTGCGCATATTTCCCCCTCGTGTTATTGAAGACAGAACTTGCTGCCAGGAAGATACCGCCTTCCTGATTCATTCACTATTGCTACGAACTAATCTGCAGACTGAAATGCTTAAGTTACAGCTTTGCCTTAACCCACTCCGCCACCCCAGCCAGTGCAGCAGCCAAATTCTGCGGCTGCGTACCGCCCGCCTGCGCCATGTCCGGGCGGCCGCCGCCCTTGCCGCCCACTTGCAGGGCGACAAAGTTCACCAGTTCGCCCGCTTTGACTTTGCTGGTGGCATCGGCGGTCACGCCTGCGATCAATGACACTTTGCCGTCGGCGACCGAGGCCAAAACAATCGCCGCCGATTTGAGTTTGTCTTTCAGCTTGTCCATGGTCTCGCGCAACACCGCCGCGTCCGCGCCGTCCAGCTGGGCTGCCAGCACCTTCACGCCGTTGATGTCCTGCGCCTGACTCACCAGTTCATCGCCCTGCGATGAAGCGAGTTTTGATTTCAGCGCGGCGAGTTCTTTCTCCAGCGACTTCACGTTATCAATGATCTGCGCGATGCGCGAAGCCGCTTCCTGCGGCGTCGCTTTCACTGCATTGGCGACTTCATGCAATTGCTGCTCCTGTTGCTGCACCAGCGCAAGCGCGCCCTCGCCGGTCACCGCCTCGACGCGGCGCACACCTGCCGCAACACCACTCTCGGCCACGATCTTGAACAGGCCGATGTCGCCGGTGCGCTTCACGTGCGTGCCCCCGCAAAGTTCGATGGATGAGCCGATGTTCAGCACGCGCACCACATCGCCGTACTTCTCGCCGAACAGCATCATCGCGCCGGTCTTCTGCGCATCGTCTATCGCCATCACGCGCGATTGCGTCGCGTCGTTGGCAAGAATTTCCGCATTCACCATTGCTTCCACCTTGCGGATTTCCGCATCGGTCAGCGGCTGCGTATGCACGAAGTCGAAACGCGTCTTGTCCGGATCGACCTGCGAACCCTTTTGCTGCACGTGTGTGCCCAGCACTTCGCGCAAGGCCTTGTGCATCAGGTGGGTGACCGAGTGGTTGCGCTCGGTGCGCGCGCGCGCCTGCATATCCACACGTGCAGAAACATTGTTGCCGACGCTCAACTTGCCGGTCTTCACCACACCGTGGTGACCAAACACGGTCGCCTGAATTTTCTGCGTGTCTTCCACCGCGAAAATGCCATGCACGCTGCGCAGCTCGCCACGGTCGCCGACCTGTCCGCCGGACTCGGCATAGAACGGGGTGTCGTCCAGCACCACCACGCCGGTGTCGCCTTCGTGCAGTTCATTTACCGCCGCACCATCCTTGTATAGCGCGAGGATGTTGCCCTTGTGCTCCAGCGTGTCGTAACCGTGGAAGGTGGTCGCAGCGCCGCTGTATTCCAGATTCGCCGCCATCTTGAATTTTCCTGCCGCGCGCGCTTGTTCTTTCTGGTGCGCCATCGCAGCGTTGAAGCCCGCCACATCCACCTGGAACTCCATCTCGCGACATACGTCCTGGGTCAGATCAAGCGGGAAACCATAGGTATCGTGCAGTTTGAAAGCCAGGTCTCCGGGCAGCATACGCGTCTTCGCACCAGTTTCAGAAGAGACGATATCCGCCACGGCATCATCAAGAATTTCCATGCCCCTTTCCAGCGTCTCGAAGAAGCGCTCCTCTTCCTGCTTCAGCACCTCTATCACACGAGCCTGTGCGGCGGCCAGCTCAGGATAGGCTGCGCCCATTTGCCCAACCAGATCCGGCACCAGCTTGTGAAAAAAGCCGGTGCGCGCGCCCAGCTTGTAGCCGTGGCGGATGGCGCGGCGAATGATGCGGCGCAGCACATAACCGCGTCCTTCGTTGCCAGGGATCACGCCGTCGGCGATCAGGAAGGAACAGGCGCGGATATGGTCGGCCAGCACGCGCAGACTGGGCGAATCCATATCGGCGCATTGCGTCTCGCGCGCGGCGGCTTTGATCAGCGCCTGGAACAGGTCGATCTCGTAGTTGGCATGCACATGCTGCAATACCGCCGAGATGCGCTCCAGCCCCATGCCGGTATCGACCGATGGCTTGGGCAGCGGATGCATCACGCCCGCTTCGTCACGGTTGAACTGCATGAACACGTTGTTCCAGATTTCGATGTAGCGGTCGCCGTCTTCTTCCGGCGTGCCAGGCAGGCCGCCGGGGATGTGCTCGCCGTGGTCGTAGAAAATTTCGGTGCAGGGACCGCAGGGGCCGGTGTCGCCCATCATCCAGAAATTGTCGGAGGCGTAACGCGCGCCCTTGTTGTCGCCGATGCGGATCACGCGATCGGCAGCCAGGCCCATCTCCTTGGTCCAGATGTCGTAGGCCTCGTCGTCCTCGGCATACACGGTCACGTAGAGTTTGTCCTTGGGCAGTTTGAACACGACAGTGAGCAGCTCCCACGCATACTTGATCGCATCGCGCTTGAAGTAATCGCCGAAGCTGAAGTTGCCCAGCATCTCGAAGAAGGTGTGGTGGCGCGCGGTGTAGCCGACGTTCTCCAGGTCGTTGTGCTTGCCGCCGGCACGCACGCATTTCTGCGAGGACGCGGCGCGCGTGTAGGGACGCTTGTCGAAGCCGAGGAACACGTCCTTGAACTGGTTCATGCCCGCGTTGGTGAACAACAGCGTCGGGTCTTCGTGCGGCACCAGCGAACTGGAGGCGACCACGGCGTGGCCTTTGGAGGCGAAGTAGTCTAAAAATTTCTGGCGGATTTCACTGCTTTTCATGTATTCACCAATCAACTGCAAAGATTCAAATTAGGGAACCACCCCATGGGCTGAATTGGGGGAGGAATCAAGGGGCGAATAATACCATTTGCAGGGGGTGTGCGGCACATCGCCCAAGGTGGGGAGCTGTACGCATGGTTTGCCGGGGCATCCAGGAAACTTCACGGGGAACGGCCGTGCAACTCGTAGATGGACACTGGCACATTACGATGCCGTACAGGTGGGCGGTGTCCATTCCATTGCCCTGGCAGGACACAAAATCATGCCCCAAGCTGCCAGACAGACGCCTTGTAGCGGCACAGCCTCACGTCTGAACGCCGCGCCCGTAAGAAGCTGGAGTTTACTTGATTTCGGTAATGAATTTTTCGCGGGGACGGCGAACCTTCTTCAGGTTGACCAACCAATCTTTGCCCTCTTCTCGATAGCCTAAGGGCAACATTAAGACGCTACGAAGACCTCGTGAGCGTAAATTCAATATTGCATCCAGTGCATCCGGATCAAAGCCCTCCATTGGCGTGCTGTCCACTTCTTCAACGGCTGCAGCAATCAAGGCAATACCGAGGCCAATGTAGGCTTGTTTGGCAGCGTGCTGAAAGTTCGCTTCGGCGCCACGCTGGGGATAACTACTCAACAGCTTATTGCGATAAATTTCCCAATCCTCAGTTTTGAAACCGCGCTCATCGTTGGTCAGGTCAAACATCATGTTGATACGCTCAGGCGTATAGTCATGCCAGGCGACAAACACCAGCAAATGAGAGCAATCTGTAATTTGCCCCTGCCCCCAGGCAATGGCCTTTATTTTCTCGCGCACCTCGATGTTCGTGACCACGATAATCTCGAAAGGTTGTAGACCACTCGACGTCGGAGCCAGTCGCACGGCTTCCAGAATTCTCTCGACCTTGTCCTGCGGCACCGCCTTCGCAGGATTCATTTTTTTGGTCGCGTAACGCCATTTAAGTTTTTGAATTAATTCCATGGAGCATTTCCTTTGCATTTAAATTAGGCTGATTGGCTACAACACCACAATCCAGTCCAGAGCGCTTCCGCCCTGTCAGAAAAAATGAGATCGCCAGCGTTGGAGCCATCAGCCACAAGATCCCACCCAGAAGGCAACGGGCCTGATTTTACAGGATTTGAGCAAGCGCGCAGCAAACCATAAAGCGCACAGTTGTGGCATTGCGGCCACTCAATAACGCCGATGAACTTTGTTTGTTGGCTCAGAGACGATTCAGATTACATTGGAATCGTAGCGCAGGAGAAATCTATGAAAGTGTCTAGATAGTACATAGGCCGTTTGGCGTATTACGTTTTTTTGGGTGCGAGGAGACAATGGCACCAATTTCGTCATTACCAATCATCATCGGAGAGTGCATGTGTACTAGCGATATTGAAATCGTCACATCTGACTCAGGGTTTGATCGCAGCAACTGCAAGACACATCGGATCACCAGTGCCGTGTATGAGTGCCTAAATTTGAATGTGCAGAACTGCAAGTTCGGAATGAATTATGGAATTTGCATGTTGTGCAAACACTCAAATGCGCAGCAATTCACCCTAAGAAAAACAACCTGGCAGCCGCAAGTATCGGCGTGACAAGATACTCACATGACAAAATCAATACCTGCCAACTAATCGCCATACCGGTGCCCAGATTTTTCACAAGCCGTTTAACGTGAAACTTACCGCCCCTGTGCAAGTGATGCTTTACTGTAACGGGGTTACATTATCCTTGCTTAGGTTTTCCACCAGGTAACAACTTGTTACCACCAAGAACAGGACTGCGACACTACTGAACACTTGCGTCGAGTCGATCTCATGGATAATTCCTCTGTAGAACGAATATAAGAGAAAGGCTATTGAACACAATAAAATGCCCTTCGCACACAACCTGATAACAAGTGCAGCCCGTATTGTTGCCTGCTGAGTTCTCAAAGCCTATTACCCAAAATTTTGTGATACTAAGCCCAGCCTCTGAGCAACGTGTAATACTTCCACACGCTTATGAATATTTAACGCCCGGTATATCGCAGCAATGTGTATCTTGACGGTTCCGGATGACAAACCCATTTGTTTGCTGATTACCTTGTCGGGCAATCCTTCGGCCAGATAGTGCAGCACTTCCATCTGACGGCCTGTCAATACTCGTTGGCCGATATTTGGCTTGCAACCATCCATTGCGGTTGAATCAAGGTTGCGCTCGGCTCGCTGCAGCAATTGCGGGGGCAAATAGATTCCACCGCACAAGATGATGCGCAATGCAGCCAAGGTGGAACTGCCCGAGGATGTCTTGCAGATGAAGCCACGCGCTCCTGATTTCATCACCTGTTCGATGTCATTGTGCTGTTCTGATTCTGAAACGATAACCAGCGGAATATTCGGGTAACGCTGCTGGAAGAACCCGACAGACTTCATACCCTCGCAGCCTGGAAGCGTCAAATCCATCAGCACCAAATCCATATGCGGATTACTTTCCACATCTTTCATCATGCTCGCAAAATTGCCCGCATCGAGAAGATTGATCTCCGCATCGAGTTGCCGCAGCATGTAGCGCATCCCATCACGGAACAGGGCGTGCTTGTCTGCCAATAAAATATTTAGTCCCATAATGCCACCTTAAGGCCCGGCCTGTTACAAATAGTTATAATAGGTACATTTTTGACCAGGGCCGCCTGCACCGCATCACCCAAACGGGTGAAATTGAAATAAATAACACAACCTCCTGACCATGAAGACAGGTCAAATGTTGATAATGAAAATGAGGGTCATGTGGGTAAATCAGAATCAGCGTATGAAGATCGATTCATTTTCCTGGCGGATGGAAGGCGGCTGGGTTATGCCGAATATGGCGTGCCTCATGGCCACCCGGCATTGTTCTTTCACGGCGCACCCGGCTCGCGCCATATTCATGCAGACATGGCAGACATCGCGGCACGGCGCGGCATCAGGCTGATCGCGCTGGAACGTCCAGGCTATGGTTTGTCTGATGCGCAGCCGGGACGAACCATGCTGGATTGGACAGATGACGTCGTTGCATTGGCGGACAAGCTGGGCATCGGCCGGTTCGCACTCATCGGCTTTTCCGGTGGAGGCCCCTACGCGCTGGCTTGTGCCTATCAATTTCCGCAGCGAATCTCAAAAATGGCTCTGGTGGCGACACTGGCTCCGCTCGATGTAGCGGGTGTGATGGAAGACATGTCGCCTGCGGTATGCGGACTTTTCGACCTGGCCTACAGCGACCCGGGAAAATTGAGAACTACCTTTGTCGCTCTTGCTTCTGCGCCTGCCGCCCTTGTTCAAGCGGTGTCAGCCACGGCCAGCGACTGGGACAAGGCGGTGATTCAGGCACGCCAGGCAGAATTCGAAACGGACTATGCGCAGATGCTGCGCGGCGGTGTCGAGGGGATAGCCTCCGATTACGAACTGTATTCCAGACACTGGGGATTCCTACTGGAAGAAATCAAAACTGCTTCTCATCTCTGGTACGGGACAGCCGACTGCAATACACCGCCGGTGATGGCAGAATATTTGTCGTCAGTCCTTGCCAATAGCACTTCCTTCATGCTGCCGAATGAAGGGCATTGCGTTCTCTACCCACACTGGGAAGAGATACTGGCTCAGTTGGTATGACTGGCTAATAAGAGGTAGCGCAGGAAGAATTACTCGTTATTTTTATCGCGGCCATGGGCGAGTGCGCCGGTGGCCAGCAACATCAGCAGCTCGGATTGGCTTTGCGCCCCGGTTTTGGCAAAGACCGATTTGAGCTGGCTGCGTGCAGTATTGATGGAGATGTTCAACTCGGCCGCAGCCTGTTCCAGGCTTCTTAAAGCTGCAAGTTTAGCCGCGACCTTCGCCTCTGCCAGGGTCAGTCCATACATGACGGCCAAACGGTGAGGCGATAGTTGCAGCCCACTGGGTTGGGACATAAACAGTGCGACACAACCCGAGGCAACAGGAATGTTCCAGCGCGCTGAAAATTCGATCGGTATAGGCGCGACCAGGCAATGCAGAAATTCACCATTGGGTAGTGTGATGCGCATGTCGCCCCCCATGGTGGTGCCGGGCACGCCCTGTGCCGCGTCACGAATGAGTTGGTACAGCCGTGCCGTGTCCGCTGTCCTGGACAAAGCCAATTTGCACTGCTTGGTATTGATTCCAGAAGCCGTCGCCAGCAGCAGTTCAGCAGCACGGTTAAGGAACAGCGGCACGCCACTTGCATTGGTCAGAATCACCCCCAAACGCAGCTGATCCAGTGCGCCCAGCGCCCACTCCTTTTCCACGCTGATGCCGCTGATCTTGCGATGGATCTGCACCGACCTCGACACATGCGGCGCGAGTACACTCATCAGTTGCACTTCATTCGCGCCGAATGCTCCCGCGCGTTTGCCGCGCTGCGTGCAGAATTGCAGCATGTGATTGCCGTCGCGCGCAAGTACCGTTGCCATCGCATACTCATTGTCCAATGGCGCATTGTAATCATTGTAGAACTCGGTTTTTTTACGCACAGGGCGGCTGATAACCCATTGACGGTTCTCGTCCGTTGAGACAGCATTCAGCGGCACCGATTTCAGGAATGGCGCGTAATAATCATGGTTGATGAAGTAATTGCTGTAAGCAGATTGCCAGGCCGGATCATAGCCAACGCTGGAAGTGAAACTTGCAAGACCCAGTTCATAGTTGGATGCGCGCAGAAAAGCAGATTTCCCCCCGACCGCCTGGGCAAAAAACTCGAGGAATGTTGACCACTTTTTTTCATCCAATGCGGCATCGTAGGCTAAACTCACCAGACGCAGCGTAGTTTCTTCGGAACTGCTCATTCGCCCCCCTGAGTCATCGGGATCAGTTTCTCATAATGCTCAGCGCTTGACTACAGCTCTTAGCTGGCCCCTATCTGAATGACTACAGGCTCATTATAAGAAAAATCTATGTTACTGAGTGGGTATGCTTAGACCAGACGTGCCAAGCATCACGTTTAATGAACTAAGGCACAAAGGAAGACTGTAAGGCTATTCGGCGGGGTCGCCTTTTAGCTCTGCCATAACTTAAAGGTTAGCCTACTCTGCAACTGTGTTGCCTTGGGTTACTTTCCATGCAACAGGCGAAGCAAGAAAAATGTAGTTTCGATGGAGACTAAGCTTGAGATTATGTCGGAGTCAAAGTAGCTGATGCAACGACCAGCCAATCCACTAAGCGCAATAAGACATGTGCTAAGTGGCTGGTTAGAGCCGCCTCTCTACCACCGGCAGATGTATCTCCGCACACCTCACAGCGTCAAATCCACTCATCCGAATCCGACAGCTTCATCACCTTGAAAATAACTTCCATGGAAAATCCGCGCGATTGCAGGAAGCGCATCTGCCTGGCTTTTTCTTTGGGGTCTTGCGCAGCGGCGGCAAACTTTTTTTGCCACACTTCGCGTGCGGCTTCCAGTTCGCCTTGTTTCAAGTCCGGCAGCACCGAACTGATCAGGTCGTCGCTGATGCCTTTCTGTCTCAGTTCATGCGCGATGCGCTGAGTGCCGAAGCGGTGGCGACGGATGCTGACGGTTTGCTCGAGTGCACGGGCATCGGACAACCAGCCGCGCTTGACCAGATCATCCAGCACTGCGTCCACGTCATCGGTTTCACAGGCGTGAGGCAGCAGCTTGGCATGCAGCTCGGCGCGGCTGTGTTCGCGCCGCGCCAGGGCTTGCATGGCGCGCACACGCAGGCTGGGTTCAGTCCGCGGTTTGCTCAAGGCTCTTTACGGCACTGCCCTTGGCGGCCTTGCCGGTTTTCTTGGCCTCTGCTTCCGGCAGCGTAGCGTTGCTTGCCGCCACGCCCACTGCCTCGCGTATCTTGTTTTCTATTTCGAGTGCGACATCGGGATGCTCTTTCAGGTAGATGCGCGCGTTGTCCTTGCCCTGGCCGATTTTCTCGCCCTTGTAGGCATACCACGCGCCGGCTTTTTCCACCAGTTTGTGCAGCACGCCAAGGTCAACAATCTCGCCCTCGCGCGAAATACCTTCGCCGTACAGGATGTCGAATTCCGCCTGCTTGAACGGCGGTGCAACCTTGTTCTTCACCACCTTCACGCGTGTCTCGGAGCCGATCACTTCATCGCCTTGCTTGATTGCGCCGGTGCGGCGGATATCCAGTCGCACAGAAGCGTAGAACTTGAGCGCATTGCCGCCGGTGGTGGTTTCCGGGCTGCCGAACATCACGCCGATCTTCATGCGGATCTGGTTGATGAAAATAACCGTGGTATTGGAACGCTTGATGTTGCCGGTGAGCTTGCGCAATGCCTGGCTCATCAGGCGCGCGTGCAAGCCCATCTGCGCATCGCCCATCTCGCCTTCAATTTCCGCCTTGGGGGTGAGTGCTGCAACAGAGTCCACCACCACGATGTCCACCGAGGCTGAACGCACCAGCATGTCGACAATTTCCAGCGCCTGTTCGCCGTTGTCCGGCTGCGAAATCAGCAGCTCGGAAACATTCACGCCGAGCTTCTGCGCGTATTGCGGGTCCAGCGCGTGTTCCGCGTCGATAAAAGCCGCGGTGCCGCCCAGCTTCTGCATTTCGGCAATCACCTGCAGGGTCAGCGTGGTCTTGCCGGAAGACTCCGGGCCGTAGATTTCAATCACGCGGCCGCGCGGCAAACCACCCACACCCAGCGCAATATCCAGCCCCAGCGAGCCGGTGGAAACCACGTCGATATCGCGCCCGATTTCAGCATCGCCCAGGCGCATGATGGAGCCCTTGCCGAACTGTTTTTCAATCTGACTCAGCGCTGCCGCGAGTGCCTTGCTCTTATTCTCATCCATGGCGATTTCCCCTTAAATTTGTGATGTGCAATTATGGCATATCAACCTTGATTGTCATAGTACGATCGTTCTATGGAATTGCCAAATCAACCTATCAAATTGATTGTAAATATATAAATATCTACCTCAAGATCCAATACGGCGACATCTGCGCTCATAAACAGCATATGGACTGCATTTTATTAATTTCTGTATTGACAGAAATTAATAAAACAGTAAAGTGCGAATCATGGAACTTTTACCTGTCAGCGAAAAATTTATTCTGCACTGGGGCGAGATGGGTTCGCGCTGGGGCGTGAACCGCACCGTGGCACAGATACACGCCCTTCTGTATATCGTGGGCAAACCATTGCCCGCCGATGAAATTACCGAAACACTGGGCGTTGCACGCTCCAATGTTTCCAACAGCCTGAAAGAACTGCAAGGCTGGGGACTGATCAGCGTGGTGCATTTGATGGGCGACCGGCGCGACCATTTTGAAACCTCCACCGATGTGTGGGCGCTGGCGAGAGCCATCTTCAAGGAGCGCAAGCACCGCGAGTTTGACCCGACTGTTCTATTTTTGCGCGAGTGCTTGTCCAGCAGCGACTTGAAAAAAGAAGATCACGAGGCGCAGAAGCGCATCGCCGAAACTTTGCAGCTTATGGAAACCATCAGTGTATGGGGCGATGAAATGCTGCGTCTGGATCCCGCCACCATGGTCAAGGTGATGAAGCTGGGAGCGAAGATACAGAAATTGATACGCAGCAGTTGAAGTAGGGGCCGGGGTTGCTCGGCCTTATTTTGGCATTGTAATTTCTGTATAGACAGAAATTACTGAAGCAAACGGAGATCGATATGAGCAACAATTATCCGCTTACTGTTTATTACGACAGCAGCTGCCCGATATGCGAACGGGAAATGAGGCTGCTGCAACAACGCGACCAGCATGGCAATTTGCTCCTGCTCGACTGCTCTTCAGCAGATTTTGTAGCGCCTGCGGGCGCACCCGATGTTGCCAGCATGATGAAACTGCTGCATGTACAAACGCCGGACGGGCAATGGGTTGCAGGTGTACCCGCGTTTCAGATGATCTACCGGGGCGTGGGGTTCGGGTTTGCCTCAGACTGGCTGGAGCGTCCACCAGTGGCGCGCATGATGAAAATACTTTACCCGCTGATTGCGCGCTTCCGCCATTTCATTCCGGGCTGGCTGAAGCATGGTTCAACTACCTAGCCCACAACGCTGCCCGGCGCGCGCATTCATGCGCAAACGGCCAGTGCCACATTCCCAATACAACAATCGAAGGCGGAGAAAAATGAAAATATTGCTATGCGGCGCATCGGGTTTTGTAGGCAGGCATCTTGAGGCTGCGTTATTAAGCGCGGGGCATGAGGTGATGCGCGGTGTGCGCCGCCCGCGAGGCTCCAACGATATCGCGATCGATTACCGCAACGATATCGACATTGCTACCTGGATTCCGCGTCTGACCGGAGTCCAGGCGGTAGTCAATGCCATCGGCGTGCTGCGCGACAGCGCGGCACAACCGATGGCACGCCTGCACGATGCGGCGCCGCGCGCGCTGTTTGCAGCCGCGGCGCAATGCGGCGTCAAACGCATCGTGCAAATTTCCGCTCTCGGGGCAGGCACAGGCATCGACGTGCCTTATATGCAAAGCAAACAGGCGGCCGATGATTTTCTGCAGACGCTTAATCTTGATTGGGCGATTCTGCGTCCCTCCCTGATCTATGGTGAGGATGGTGCCAGCACCCGCATGTTCATGCTGCTGTCGCGCATGCCTGTGGTGATGCTGCCGGAGGGCGGCAAACAGATACTTCAGCCTGTGCATATCGACGATATTGCACAGGCTGTCGTTAAACTGCTTTCTCCCAACACGCAGCCTGTGCGCGCCATCATCGAATGCGTGGGTGCGGAAGCCGTTACTCTGGGCGGGCTGATTACGAGTTACCGCACGCAGCGTGGCGGCAAGGCACCAAGCATATGGGCCGTGCCCGGCCTCATGCTGAACAGCATGGCCTGGCTGGGTGACCGCATTCCTGCCCTGCCTGTGGGCTCGGATACGCTCGCCATGCTGGCAGCGGGTAGCACGGGGGACGGCAAGCACTTTGCCGAATTGCTGGTGCACCCGCCACGCAGCTACCGGATCTTCCTTCGTGAGCAATAATTACTCGATCCTGCGCATAGCGCTGGCATCCGTATGGCTGCTCACCGCACTGGCCTCGTGGTGTTATCCACTAGCACAAAACCTTGAGTTGCTTGAAAGAGTGGGACTGACCGGCGCCGCCGCAAGCAATGCGCTGCATGCGGGAATAGTTCTCGACGCATTGATGGGCACGCTTACTTTGATCAGGCTGCGCACCATGCAAAAATGGCTATGGACAGCTCAAGCCGTAGTGATACTCACTTACAGCATCATCATTGCCATCTTCCTACCGGAATATGCGTGGCATCCGTTTGCCGTGCTCATTAAAAATCTGCCTCTGCTGGCAATCTTGTTGATCCTGTGGCGCGAAGAATCTCAGAGGAGGAGCGATGACTTTGTATGAATGGCTTAAGTGGCTGCATATCCTATCCAGCGTCGTGATGGTCGGCACCGGCTTTGGCAGCGCGTTTTACGTGTTCATGGTCAATCGCAGCGGCAATTTGCAGGCACAGGCCGAGGTCAGCCGTCTGGTGGTCAAGGCGGACTGGTGGTTTACCACACCCGCCGTCATTATCCAGCCCGTTCCAGGCCTGGCCTTGGCGCAGCTGTCGGGCTGGCCACTGGATGCTCTCTGGCTGAAATGGACTTATGCATTGTATGTGTTGGCAGCGCTCTGCTGGCTGCCCGTGGTGTGGCTGCAAATTAAAATGCAGCGCATGATCGAAGTGGCGGTTAAAACAGCAACTCCATTGCCGCAAGAGTTCTGGCGACATGCCAGTCATTGGGAACGACTGGGATATCCCGCATTCGCTGCCATGCTGGCGATTTACTGGCTGATGGTCGCCAAGCCTGTCTAGCGCCGGTTAAATTCAGGCAGTTTCCGTACGCTGGCCCAGCAATTCCAGCACGCCTTGCAAGGCAATCTCTACTGCCTGCCTGCGGATCTCGGCACGATTTCCAGAAAGACGATGCAGACGGGCAGCAACCTCGCCGTCTTTGACTCCCCACGCAAACCACACCGTGCCCACCGGTTTTTCAGCCGTGCCGCCGGAGGGACCTGCAATACCGCTGATGGCCAGCGCCACCTGCGCCTGGCTGTGGCGCAAGGCACCTGCCACCATCTCGCGCACCACCGCTTCGCTCACCGCGCCGTAGCGCGCCAGTGTGGCAGGCGACACGCCCAGCATGTCGCTCTTGGACTGATTGGAGTAGGTGACGAAGCCGCGCTCAAACCAGGCCGAGCTGCCCGCGATTTCCGTCACGGCACTGGCCACACCGCCGCCGGTGCAGGACTCGGCGGTGCTCAGCATCATGCCGTGCGCCTTGAGTACTGCACCAAGCTGTGCGCCCAGATCATCCATTACAGGCCTCGTGCCAGATCGGCCTGGATGTCGCTCACCGCTTCCAGCCCCACGCCGATGCGCAGCAGGCTGTCGGTGATGCCGGCCGCCGCGCGCGCCTCGGGAGTGATACGCGCATGGGTGGTGGTGGCGGGATGAGTGATCGTGCTCTTGGTATCGCCCAGGTTAGCGGTGATCGAAATCATCTGCGTGGCATCGATCACGCGCCATGCCGCTTCCTTGCCGCCTTTTACTTCGAACGCCACGATGCCGCCGCCGGTTTTCTGCTGCTGCATGGCCAAGCGGTGTTGCGGATGCGAAAGCAGGCCGGGATAAAACACGCGCGCAACGTTCGGTTGTTTTTCCAGCCACTGCGCCAGCTGCAGTGCATTGGCCGAATGAGCCTCCATGCGCAGCTTGAGCGTTTCCATGCCCTTGAGGATGACCCATGCATTAAACGCGCTGAGCGTAGGGCCTGCGGTACGCAAAAATTGGAACACGCCTTCCATCACCTTCTTGCTGCCCAGCACCGCACCGCCCAGCACGCGCCCCTGCCCGTCCAGATATTTGGTCGCCGAATGGATCACGATGTCTGCACCCAGGTCAAACGGGCGTTGCAATATGGGTGAGCAGAAACAATTATCCACCGCCAGCAGCACGCCGCGCTGTTTGGCCACAGCGGCAATCGCCGCAATGTCGGACACCTCGGTCAGCGGATTGGATGGCGTCTCCAGAAAAAACAGGCGCGTATTGGGTAGCACGGCTGCCGCCCATTCGCTCACATCGGTGGCGGAAACAAAAGTCGTTTCAATACCGAATTTCTTGAGAATGCCTACGAACAGATTCACCGTGGCACCGAACAGGCTGCGCGACGCCACCACATGGTCGCCCGCCTTCAGCACCCCCATGCAGCATGCCAGGATCGCCGACATGCCAGAAGCCGTGGCCACGCACTGTTCCGCGCCCTCGAGTGCGGCCAGCCGTTCCTCGAACATGGCAACCGTGGGGTTGGTAAAGCGCGAATAGATGTAACCCGGCTCGGCCCCGCTGAAACGCGCGGCGGCCTGGGCGGCGCTGTCGGACATAAAGCTGGAGGTAAGAAACAGCGCCTCGCTGTGCTCGTTGAACTGGCTGCGCAATGAGCCTGCGCGTATCGCCAGCGTTTCTAATTGGTAGTTTTCTTCTGACATTTTTATTTCCTTTCTAGCTCTTTGCCCATTGCATGAGCGACTTCATTGCCGTGTGTGCTTTGCGACAAGTGTGCGGCCACATTGCGCTGATCTTGCTCGCTGCGGTTCTGGTTCAGTTTGAACTTGCCTTCTATGCGGTTCAGCCTGATTTCAAAACCCACGATGGCGGGCAACACTTTCTCCCTCATTGCCCGGGACAGATCGAGTTCCCAAGGCGGCGACAATGCTTTTTCATTTTCATCCACCAGTTGCTGCAAGGCTTGTTTCAGCTCTTCTTCCGGCAAAATGCGCGCGGCGCCATAGGCATGAACTGCCATGAAGTTCCAGGTCGGAACCGCCATAGGATTGGGCTCGTACCAGGCAGGCGAAACATAGGCATGCGGGCCATGGAACATCACCAGCACCTCATCTGCAGAAAAATCCCGCCACTGTGGGTTGTTGCGCGCCATATGTCCCAGCAACACCCCGTGCGTGCCGATGTCGCTATCCAACAACATCGGCAGATGGCTGGCAAATGGCCTGCCACCTTGCAGTGTGACCACCGAGGCAAAACTATGCTGGCGCATGAATTCATGCAGCGCCGGCAAATCTGTTTTTGCAAAATGCTCCGGAATGTACATGCTGCGCTCCAATAAAAAAACCCGGCATGCCAGTCCGGATATTTCATAAATTCGCGTGATGATCACGCAGGGCTTTTATTGATAGGGAAATTTTGAGAAGGAGTGGCGTAGTTATCCATACGCCCGACTGAACAAAATCTTTCATATCAATAAAAAGACAAGTGAGGGCACGTGTCAATTTATGAAACATCCGGACTAACGCTAAACCGGGTTTCCCACGCTTTAGCTGTATTTATTATGCGCCCGCAAGCTGTTACTCAAATCGGCGCAGACGGAAATTAACACCCGCGATGAGGGCGTGTCAAGCCTGCAAGAAGCCCGCACCACATGGAAGCCAAAACCTACATTGAAGTTGCGCTCATCGCCAGGTCCAGCTCCATCTGGTCATCATCTTCGGGAAGCTGCGCCGCTTTGCTTTGCCCGCGCGCAGCCTCTACCCTGTCCAGATATTCGGGTGTGATGTCTCCGGTGATATAGACGCCGTCGAAGCAGGAACAGTCGAAGCGCTCAATCGCGGGATTTGCCTTGAGCACCGCCGCCTTGAGGTCTTCCAGGTCCTGATAGATCAGACGGTCTGCGCCGATCTCGCTGCAGATCTCCGCATCGGTGCGTCCAGTGGCAATCAGGTCGTGGCGCGAGGGCATGTCGATGCCGTACACATTGGGGAATTTCACCGGCGGTGCGGCAGAAGCGAAATACACTTTGCGCGCCCCGGCATCGCGCGCCATCTGCACGATTTCGCGGCTGGTGGTGCCGCGCACGATGGAGTCGTCCACCAGCAGCACATTCTTGCCCTTGAACTCGACACTGATCGCGTTGAGTTTCTGGCGCACGGATTTCTTGCGCTGTGCCTGGCCGGGCATGATAAAGGTGCGGCCAATATAGCGATTCTTTACAAACCCTTCGCGGAAGGGAATGCCCAGGCGGTTGGCCAGTTGCAGGGCGCTGGGGCGGCTGGAATCGGGGATGGGAATCACCACGTCGATATCGTGCTGACCCCATTCGCGCGCAAGCTTGTCGGCCAGATACTCACCCATATTCAGGCGCGTTTCGTACACCGAAATACCATCGATCATGGAGTCGGGCCGCGCCAGATAGACGTATTCGAAGATGCAGGGATTGAGTGCGGGCGCTTCCGCGCATTGCTTGCTGTAGAGCTTGCCATCGAAATCGATGAACACGGCCTCGCCGGGCGCGATGTCGCGCATGAACCTGAAACCCAGCGTGTCGAGTGCGACGCTTTCGGATGCAACCAGATACTCGATGCCCTGCTCGGTTTCGTTGCTGCCGATCACCAGCGGACGGATGCCGCACTGGTCGCGGAAAGCCAGCAGGCCGTAGCCCGCGATCATGGACACCACGGAATAAGCGCCACGGCAGCGCTTGTGTACTGTGGATACCGCGGCGAATATGGTGCCCGGGTCCAGGCGGAATTGTTTGCACTCGCGCTGCAGTTCGTGCGCCAGCACATTCAGCAACACTTCCGAATCGGAGTTGGTATTGACGTGGCGCAAATCGTCGAGGAACAGCTCTTTCTGCAACTGCGCGGTGTTGGTGAGGTTGCCGTTATGGCCAAGCACGATGCCGAATGGAGAATTGACATAAAAGGGCTGCGCTTCGTTATGGTCCACCGCCGATCCGGCCGTCGGATAGCGCACATGCGCGATGCCGGCATTGCCCGCGAGTGCGCGCATATTGCGGGTGCGAAACACATCATGCGCCAGGCCGTTGCCTTTGTGCAGATGGAAGGTGTTTCCTTCCAGCGTGGCAATGCCTGCCGCATCCTGCCCGCGGTGCTGCAGCACCTGCAGTCCGTCATACAGCAGCTGATTTACAGGATTGCGTGCTACCACGCCTAAAATGCCACACATAATGGTAAGTCCTTAACTAAATTATTTACCGACAAACTCTCAGTAATGCACGCTCTTTGCCACATCATTGGGCAGAGAGTTTTTAAGCAGCATTGCCACATTCTGCAAGGGCTTGCTCAGCAACGCGTCGCGCCAGAAAACCTGTTTGGGCAATTGGGTAAAGCCTGCCACCAGCACCAGCACCAGCAACACCCCGCGCACAACACCGAACAGCGCGCCCATGACGCCATCCGTGCGCCAGTCCAGGCCAAAAGCTTTAGCCAGCTTGTTCAGCGACCAGGAGGCGATGCCGCACAAAATCAGGGTCAGCAGAAACAGTGCGGCAAACGCAACACCCGTCTTCATCGCTTCCGAGCCCAGCACATCGGGCATCAACGGCAAAACCTCGGCAACAAATGCCAGCGCAACAAAGTAGGCGGCCAACCAGCTCAATAACGACAGAATCTCGTACACCAGGCCGCGCCACCATCCCAGCAACATCGACAGACAGACTATCACCAGGACGCAATAGTCGAACGCTGTCAATTCAGATTCACCACATTGGGTTGCAAACCCTGCGCCTCCAGCTTGAGGCGTATTTTGTCTGCTGCTTCATGCGTGGAATAACTGCCCACACGCACCCGGATGATATTGCCGGTTTTTTCGGTATAAGCGTGATAGCCCTGCTTGGCGAGCTTATCCTGCAGGTGTTTGGCTGCCTCTGCATTGGCAAAGGCGCCCACCTGCACGACGAAACCCGAATGCGGCACTGCGAACTTCTCTGCCGGCTTGGTAACTGGCTTGGCTGCGCTCTTGGGCTGAGGCTCTGCTTTAGGTTTGAGCGCAACATGGGGCTTGGCCTCTGCCGCTGCAGAGACTGGCGCTTCCACCTTGGGCTTGACTGCAGCTGCTACAGGTTTGGCATCGAGCGGGGGCGCAATGACCACTGCGGATGCGGCCTGCGGCTCTGCAACTGCGCTGGCCGCAGGCATGCCCACCTTGGGAGTAAATTCTCCCGCATGATCTTTGTCCGGGATGCGCAGCTCGATATCCTGCGTCGATGGCGCAGGCTCCCGCTCCAGCACCATCGGCAATATCACGACTACAGCCGTGGTCAGGGCGATAGCGCCTATCAGGCGGCGCCGTGCCTGGCGTTTCAAATTTGACTCTTCTTCCGTGCTTAGCTGTTTTGCCATGGTGGATTAATGCAAAAAACCGATGCCGCGCGCGCGCATCACTTCCGCAATTGTATAGAATGAACCAAAGGCGACAATTCTATCATTTTCGCCCGCCGCGTTACAGGCATGATGCAAGGCATCGCCAGCCGTGGCAAAAACCTGCACCTGCCCGCCAACCCGCTCCTGTTCCAGCACCTGCACCAGCTCGTCCGCAGTGGCGCCGCGCGGGGCGGCTATGCCGGCCGCCAGCCATACATCGATGTGCGGATTCAATGCCCGCACCACCCCCGCCATGTCTTTGTCCTTGAGCATGGCGCACACCGCAAATGTCCTGGCACAGGGCGCCATGCTCCCCAGGGTATGAGCCAGCGAGCGCGCCGCATGCGGGTTGTGCGCCACATCCAGGATCAGCATGGGGCGGCCGGGCACGACCTGAAAGCGCCCGGCCAGCTCGACTTCCAGCAAGCCCCGCCGCACTGCCGCCATGCTCACCGGCAGCCGCTCCTTCATGACATCCAGCACGGCCAGCGCGGTGCTGGCATTGTGCAGCTGGAAGGCCCCGCGCAAAGCCGGATGCGGCAGGCTGCTGCGCGTGCCGACTGCACCTTGGTAATCCCACTGCTGCGCACCCGCCTTGAAACTGAACTGCTGCCCCAAGCACCATAGCTGCGCGCCGATTTTTTGTGACTGCTCGACAATGGCGTCCGGCACATCCGGGTCGCCGAACACCGCCACCTTGCCGGCGCGAAAAATTCCCGCTTTTTCAAACGCGATTTTCTCGCGCGTATCGCCCAGATAATCGGTGTGGTCGATGTCCACGCTGGTCACCACGGCACAATCGCTGTCGAACACGTTAACCGCGTCCAGCCTGCCGCCCAGCCCCACTTCGAGAATGGCGACATCCACGTTGTGCGCGATAAAACACTGCATCGCCGCCAGCGTGCCAAATTCAAAATAGGTTAAGGGAATGTCGCCGCGAATTTTCTCAATTGCTGCAAAGGATGCGCACAGCTCGGCGTCAGAGGCCTGCCGCTTGGCAATACGCACGCGTTCGTTGTAATCGAGCAGATGCGGCGAGGTATACAGGCCTGTGCGATAGCCCGCCGCATGCAACATGGACTCCAGCATGGCGCACACCGAGCCCTTGCCGTTGGTGCCGCCCACCACTATAACGGGAAATCCGGGGCTTAGATGGAGACGCTGTTTGACTTCTGCGACGCGCTCCAGACCGAGCGCGATGGTTTTAGGGTGCAGCGATTCGAGATGGGTTAGCCAGTTGGCCAAAGTTGCGGGCATTTTATCCATAAAACTAAAAACCGCAGTTCACGCCACAGAGAACACAGAGAACACAGAGAACACAGAGAACACAGAGAACACAGAGAACACAGAGAACACAGAGAACACAGAGAACACAGAGAACACAGAGAATATATGGCACACACTGTCCTTTGCTTTTCTCCCATTAGGTAATTTACCGGAAGCGGCCCATTCATTGTTTCTTCTCAGTGATCTCTGTGTTCTTTGTGGCCAAATGCTTTTTCAGGGTAAATGATTGCAATGCCCGTTGCTTATTGCACCCTGCACGTGTTGTTAAGCCGCCAGCGGAACTGCCGCGGGCTGCTTGCACAGCAGGGTGATCAGCGTGGTGAGCTGATCGCGCATCTCGCGGCGGTCCACGATCATGTCGATGGCACCGTGCTCGAGCAGGAATTCTGCACGCTGAAAACCTTCTGGCAGGGTCTCGCGCACCGTTTGCTGGATCACGCGTGCTCCGGCAAAACCGATCAACGCATTCGGCTCGGCCACGACCACGTCACCCATAAAGGCAAAGCTGGCGGACACGCCGCCCATGGTCGGGTCGGTCAGCACGGAAATGAACGGCAGCTTGGCTTCACTCAACTGAGTCAATGCCGCGCAGGTTTTGGCCATCTGCATCAGGGACAGCAAGCCCTCCTGCATGCGCGCACCGCCGCTGGAGGCAAAGCAGATAAACGGCAAGTTCTGTTCGACCGCCAGCTGCACGCCGCGCACGAAACGCTCGCCCACCACCGAGCCCATGGAGCCGCCCATGAAACTGAATTCAAATGCAGCCACAATCACCGGCACCGCATGGATGCTGCCCTGTTCCACCACCAGGGCATCGTCCTCGCCGGTGTCGCGCTTGGCCGCAGTCAGGCGCTCGCTGTATTTGCGGCTGTCCTTGAATTTCAGCGTATCCAGCGGCAATATTTCCGCGCCGATCTCGAAGCGGCCTTCGCTGTCCAGCAGCCAGTCCAAGCGTGTGCGCGCAGTGATGCGATGGTGGTGATTGCATTTGGGACAGACGCTGAGGTTTTTCTCCAGGTCGGCATGGTAGAGCACCGCCTGGCAGGAAGGGCACTTGTGCCACAGACCATCGGGGACGCTTTTTTTCGCATCTTCGCTGCCCCTGCGCTTGATTTTCGGCGGCAATAATTTCTGGAACCAACCCATTTTCTTCTCCTCTTTACAGACTGAGACCCACGTGCTTCAACACGCAGCGTCACCCATTACATCATTAAATCAGGCCTGATCTATCGCCACACGCAATTCACGCACCAGCTTGGCCACATTTTCCAGCACTTTCTGTTCACTCGAATTCTCAATTTCCTGCACGATACGACTGCCCACCACCACGCCGTCGCATAGCTTGGACACCGCATGCGCGGTAGCTGCATCGCGGATGCCGAAGCCCACACCGATGGGCAGCCGGATATGCTTGCGCAATTGCGGAATCTTGTGCGCGATGTCCGACAAATCCAGATTGCCCGCGCCGGTCACGCCTTTCAGCGACACATAATACACATAGCCGCGCGCCAGCCTGGCGACCAGCTCGATGCGCGCCTCGTTGGTGGTCGGGGCGATCAGGAAAATCGGATCGATGCCGTGCGCCTGCAGATGCTCGAACGCCTCATGGCTTTCTTCCGGAGGAAAGTCCACGGTCAGCACGCCATCCACACCCACCTCGGCGCAGCGCCGGGCGAAAGTCTCCCAGCCCATCGCCTCGATCGGATTGCCGTAGCCCATCAGCACCAGCGGCGTAGTGCTGTCCTGCTTGCGGAATTCAGCCACCATGTCGAGCACGCCGCGCAGCGACATGCCGTGCTTCAGCGCGCGCTCGGATGCACGCTGAATCGTCGGGCCGTCGGCCATCGGGTCTGAAAACGGCACGCCGAGCTCGATCACGTCCGCTCCCGCCGCAACCATGGCATGCAGCAGCGGCACGGTGATGGCTGGCTTGGGATCGCCTGCGGTAAAAAAAGGAATCAGCGCACGGCGCTGCTGTTGCTTGAGCTTGTCGAAGGTGGTTTGAATACGGCTCATAGGGTAATGCCCTTTATACGAGCAACGGTGTTCATATCCTTGTCGCCACGGCCGGAAAGGTTGACCAGCAGCACTTTGTCCCGCGCCATCCCCGGCGCGATTTTCATCGCATGTGCCAGCGCGTGGCTGGATTCCAGCGCGGGGATGATGCCTTCGAAGCGGCACAGCGCATCGAACGCCGCCAGCGCTTCATCATCGGTGATCGCAACGTATTCTGCGCGCCCCAGGTCTTTGAGCAAACAATGCTCCGGGCCTACGCCGGGGTAATCGAGACCCGCGGAGATGGAATGAGTCTCGATGATCTGGCCGTTCTCGTCCTGCATCAGATACACCTTGTTGCCGTGCAACACGCCGACCTTGGCATTCGCGGTGAGAGGTGCTGCATGCGCTCCGCTCCCGACTCCATGTCCGCCCGCTTCCACGCCGATGATCCGCACATTTTTTTCTTCGATGTAGGGGTAGAACATGCCGATCGCATTCGACCCGCCGCCCACGCAGGCAATCACCGCATCCGGCTGGCGCCCTATCATCTCGGGCATCTGCACTTTTGCCTCGTTGCCGATCACGCACTGGAAGTCGCGCACCATCATCGGGTAAGGGTGCGGGCCTGCGGCCGTGCCGAAAATATAGAACGTGCTCTCGACGTTGGTGACCCAGTCGCGTATCGCCTCGTTGCACGCATCCTTCAGTGTCTTCGAGCCGCTCTCCACCGGCACCACTGTAGCACCCAGCAATTTCATGCGAAACACATTGGGTGCCTGGCGCTGGATGTCTTCCGCGCCCATATACACCACGCACTCCATGCCGAAACGCGCGGCCACGGTGGCGGTCGCCACGCCGTGCATGCCAGCCCCCGTCTCGGCGATGACGCGTTTCTTGCCCATGCGTTTTGCCAGCAGCGCCTGGCCGATGGCGTTGTTGATCTTGTGCGCGCCGGTGTGATTCAAGTCTTCGCGCTTCAAATAAATCTGCGCGCCACCGAGGTCGTCGGACAAACGCTTGGCGTGATAAATCGGGCTGGGGCGGCCGACATAATGTTTCAGCTCATAGGCGAACTCGGCCTTGAACTCGGCATCGTCGCGGAAACGCAGATACTGTGATCGCAATTCCTCTACCGCCGGAATCAGCGTCTCCGCCATGTAGATGCCGCCGTAAGGGCCGAAGTGGCCGCTGCTATCTGGAAAGTTGTACATCTATTTGCTTAACCTGTTTTTTTCGTCAATGCGCTTAACTTCTTCGATAAACGCGCGGATTCTATTCTCATCCTTGATCCCTTTTGCCGCCTCGACCCCGCTCGACACATCCACCGCCCAGGGCCGCACCTGCTCAATGCCAGCCGCCACATTGCCTGCATGCAGGCCTCCCGACAGAATCACCGGCAGCGCCAGATTGCGCGGGATCAGGGTCCAATCGAAGGATGCCCCGGTACCGCCATGCGTGCCTTCCACATAAGCGTCCAGCAGCAATCCCTGGGCGTGATGGTAATCAGCCGCGTATTGTACCAAATCTACCCCTGTCTTGACCCGTATTGCCTTCAAATAAGGACGGCCGAACTGCGCGCAGAACGCCGCTTCTTCCTCGCCGTGAAACTGCAGCACATCCAGCGGCACCGCCTGCAGCACCCCGCGCACCGTGCCTGCGCTGGCGTTGACAAACAACCCCACCAGCGTCACAAACGGCGGCACGGCCGCCGCC
>JANYJE010000042.1 GCA_025408405.1 Nitrosomonadales bacterium
CCGGACCAGTGCGGCATCTGGGATTGCAGGCCGTCAACCAGCAGGCGCATCACAAACGCAAACGCCGCCAGTTTGGGCGCAGAGCCGATGATCATTACCATCGGCGTGGGCGCTCCCTGATACACATCGGGCACCCACATATGGAAAGGCACTGCGCCCAGTTTAAAGGCCAGTCCCGCCACCACAAACACCAGACCGAACACCAGCAAACCTGGGTTGGCCACACCGAGTTTAATTGCCGCGGAAACAGCGTTCACGTCCAGCGTACCGGTGGCGCCGTAAAGCATGGACATGCCGTACAGCAGCAAGCCGGATGCCAGCGCACCCAGAATAAAATATTTCATCGCCGCTTCAGTAGCAACGGCGGAGTCACGCTGCAGCGCTACCATCGCATACAGACTCAGGGACATCAGCTCCAGCCCGATATACATGCTGAGAAAATGGCTGGCCGAAATCATCACCATCATGCCCAGCAACGCAAACAAGGTGAGCACCATGAATTCGCCGGTAAACAATCCGCGTGTCAGTAAATAGCTGCGCGAGTACACCAGTATCATCGACACCGATATATAGCTCAACATCTTCAATACATCGGACATCAGGTCATCCACAAACATGTTCTTGAACAGATGCACGACACCCGGCTGATAGGTCGTAACGGTAATCAGCGCAAGGCCGACCAGGGTGAGCTGCACCAGCAGATAGGTAGCCGATTTTTGCTGGTCAGTGACAAACAGATCCACGATCAGAATGGTACAAGCCATTACCAGCAGAAAAATCTCTGCATAGGCGGGGGATAGGGTGGACAAATAACTCATGGCTTCCTCAATTCACTTTTGCTCATTTTGCTTGGTCTCACAAACTGTGATTTATAACTTGGAGCTGCCGAGGTGAACGATCAGATCAGTCACCGACGCATGCATCATTTCGCTGAATGGCAGCGGATATATGCCCATGCCAAGTACACAGATTGCCAGTATGGAAAATATAATTTTTTCGCGCAACGTTATGTCAGTCAAATGCGCCACATGCTCATTGCTCACCACGCCGAAAAATACGCGTTTGACCATCCACAGGGTATAGGCCGCGCCGAAAATCAGTGTGGTGGCCGCCATTAATGCGTACCAGAAATTGGCTTTGATCGCGCCCATAATCACCAAAAACTCACCAACAAACCCGCTGGTGCCCGGCAGGCCGCTATTCGCCATTGCGAACAGCACAAAGAAGGCGGCAAACACCGGCATCTTGTGCGCCACGCCGCCGTAGTCGGCAATTTGACGCGAATGCACGCGGTCATACAGCACGCCGATGCCGAGGAACAGCGCACCCGACACAAAACCATGCGAGACCATTTGCAACAATCCGCCTTCAATGCCGTAGGCGTTGAAAATAAAGAAGCCCAGCGTGACAAAACCCATATGTGAAATGGATGAATACGCGACCAGTTTCTTCATGTCGGATTGCATCAATGCCACCAGGCCGATGTACACCACGGCGATCAGCGACAGCGCGATCATGAACCACGCCAGCTCGTGGCTGGCATCGGGCGCAATCGGCATCGAGAAACGCAGGAAGCCGTAAGCGCCAACTTTCAGCATAATGGCTGCCAGTATTACTGAGCCGCCGGTAGGTGCTTCCACGTGTGCATCGGGTAACCAGGTGTGCACCGGAAACATCGGCACTTTCACCGCAAACGCCATAAAGAAAGCGATAAAGATCAATATCTGCGCATTCAACGTGAGCGGTAGCACGTGGTAGTCCAGAATGGAGAAACTGCCGCCGGACTGTTTATACAAATAGATAAACGCAACCAGCATCAGCAGCGAACCAAACAAGGTGTAGAGGAAGAACTTGACTGCCGCATAGACGCGATTGGCACCGCCCCACACACCGATAATCAGGAACATCGGGATCAGCATCGCTTCCCAGAAAACGTAGAACAACATCGCGTCCAGCGCTGCGAAGACGCCGTTTACTATCCCCGACATGATCAGGAAGGCAGCCATATACTGTGCCACGCGCTTTTCGATTACCTTCCAGCCAGCCAATACCACCAATGGCGTAAAGAAGCTGTTGAGCAGAATAAACAGCACTGATATGCCGTCGATGCCCAGATGGTAATTGATATTGAAATGGGGTATCCAGACGCGCATCTCTTCAAATTGCATCGCGCTGGTCATCTTGTCAAAGCCGGTATACAGCGGCAGCGTCACCAGGAAACCCAGCACCGCGCCAACCAGCGCAATCATGCGTGCCAACGGCGCATTGCGGTCACTACCCGTTGCCAGTACCAGTACGCCAAACAAGATAGGCAACCAGATGGCAACGCTTAATAGTGGAAATCCAAAAATCATACTCAATATCCTTCAGATTGCTTCTACTGTTTGATTTCTACACATGGTGCGCACCGCGCACCATGCCATTATTTAATCCAGGTTTTTATTGTCAGCAAAACAAATACGCCGATGATCATTGCAAATGCATAGTGGTAGATGTAACCGGTCTGTATGCGGCGTAACACAGCGGAGAATTTACCGACCAGATTTGCGGTACCGTTTACAAAGAAGCCGTCGATCAGCTTCACGTCGCCAAACTTCCACAGGAAGCGGCTGGTATTGCGCGCACCAGCAGCAAAGAACCAGTCATTAAAGCGGTCGAAGTAATATTTGTTTTCCAGCAGCGTGTAGATGAGGCCGGATTTCTGCTTGAACCATGCCGGAATTGCCGGCTTCTTCAGGTAGAAGAACCACGCGGTAAACACGCCGCCCACAGCCAGCCAGAAAGGCAGCGTAGTCAGCGAATGTATGGCCATCGCCCGTGCACCGTGGAACTCGTGCCTCAACTCTTCCATCGCCGGATGTGCTTCATGGTTGATGACAATCGCGCCATTGAAATAGCTGCCGTACAGCATCGGCTCGATCGTGAAATAACCAATCGCCAGTGAAGGTATTGCCAGCGCCACCAGTGGCAGCCACACTACCCAGGGCGTTTCATGCGGCTTTTGTCCGGGTGCCAGGCCATGATGTTCATGGCTTGCATGGTCGTCGTCATGGCCATGCTTGTCGTCACTGTGATGCGCATCATGGTGCGCCGCTACTTTCGGTGCAGCATGCGCCGCATGTTCGGCCTTGCCGAAACGCTCTTCGCCATGGAACACCAGGAAGTACATGCGGAAGGAGTAGAAGGCCGTGACGAAAACGCCCGCGACCACCGAGAAGTAGGCAAAACCCGACCCCGGCAGATGCGACAGGCCGACGGCCTCAATGATGCTGTCCTTGGAGTAGAAACCGGACAGGAACGGCGTGCCGATCAGCGCCAGCGAACCGATTAAAGAAGTGATCCAGGTGATCGGCATGTACTTGCGCAGTCCGCCCATATTGCGGATATCCTGGTCATGGTGCATGCCGATAATCACCGAACCTGCCGCGAGGAACAGCAGGGCCTTGAAGAAGGCATGCGTCATCAGGTGGAACACCGCTACCGAGTAGGCGGAGGCACCCAGTGCAACAGTCATATAGCCCAGTTGCGACAGCGTGGAATACGCCACCACGCGTTTGATATCGTTCTGGATGATGCCGAGAAAGCCCATGAACAGCGCGGTAATCGCACCGATAACCATTACAAAGGAGAGTGCAGTATCAGACAGCTCAAACAGCGGCGACATGCGCGCCACCATAAAGATACCTGCGGTCACCATGGTCGCTGCATGGATCAGGGCAGAGATAGGTGTCGGGCCTTCCATCGAATCAGGCAGCCAGACATGCAGCGGGAACTGTGCCGATTTGCCCATCGCACCGATGAACAACAGGATACAGATGGCGGTGAGCGTGTCCACATAGATGCCTGGGATAGGTGCAAACACACCAACATGACTTTTGGCTGCGGCAAACACCGTCTGGTAATCCAGCGTACCGAATACC
>JANYJE010000043.1 GCA_025408405.1 Nitrosomonadales bacterium
CCACCGTATTCGATTATTTCGAAGCACGCGGCCATACCATGGATCTTGCCAGCGACGGCATCTCCGGCCTGCATTTCGCAGCCACGAAGCAATATGATGTGCTGGTGCTGGATTTAATGTTGCCCGGCATGGATGGCCTGACGCTGTGCCGCCGTTTGCGTGATGCGGAAAAACACACTCCGCTCCTGATGCTTACCGCGCGCGATTCACTGAATGACAAGATTGCCGGTCTTGAGGCGGGCGCTGACGATTATGTGGTCAAGCCATTTTCCTTGCGCGAGGTGGAGGCGCGCCTGCTGGCGCTGGTGCGCCGTGCACAGGTGCGCGAAGGCATGTCCACGTTGCAGGTCGGCGACTTGTCCTTTAACGCCGGCACTTTCCGGGTGATGCGCGGCGAGCGCAGCATAGAGCTGCCGCCGATACCGCTGAAGCTGCTGGAGGTGCTCATGCGCCAATCACCCCGCGTGCTGTCGCGGGAAGAAGTCGAGCGCGCTATCTGGGGGGACTCGCCACCGGACAGCGACGCACTGCGCGCGCACCTGCACATCCTGCGCAATGCCGTCGACAAGAATTCAGACAAGCCGCTCATCAAGACCCTGCGCGGCATCGGTTACCAGATCAGCGATGAGTAGTGTGCGCCACAGCCTCAGGTTCAAGCTGGCGCTGACATTCGCGGCATTTGGCGCAATGGTCAGCCTGTTGCTGGCGCTGGGGTTATCCTTTGCGGCGCACAATCTGGGCGAGCGCCTGATGGATGAAACGCTGCACGCGGAGATTGACGACTATATATCCAGGCGTTCGCGCAATCCGAATGCACAGCTTCCCGCGACGATCAGCATCCGCGGCTATGTGCTCACCCAGGGCCGGGGCGGGGAAGATATTCCTGCTGAGCTGCTCTCCCTCCGTGAGGGCAAGTACCAGTTAACGCTAGACCAGATTCCCTACCGGATTGCTGTGGCCGATCACGGGGACAAGCGCTATTTCATGCTGTTCAACGAGAAACGCCAGCTCCACCGCGAGGAAACGTTCCTGGTTTATCTGGTAGCTGGCGCGCTGATCATGATCCTGATTTCTGCGGGTGTGGGCTGGTGGCTGGCGGGCCGGGTGGTGTCGCCCATTGCCGATCTCGCCCGGCGTGTAAACATGGCGCACCCTGAAGACGATGCGCTCGATGTGGCACAGGGATTTTCAGCCGATGAAATCGGCCAGTTAGCCCATGTGTTTGGCGCCTACCTCAAGCGCATGCGTGCCTTTATCGAGCGCGAGCGCGACTTCACCGCAGATGTCAGCCATGAACTCAGAACACCGCTGGCCATTGTTCAGGGGGTCGTGGAGATCATGGAAGACGACAGCCTGTTGCATGACAAGCAACAGGAGCGCATCGCCAGGATAGGGCGTGCCAACAGGGAGATGGTCAATCTGACCACAGCCTTGCTGCTGATGGCAAGGGAAGATGCTGCGGATGAAACGGTGAAACAGCAATGCGATGTGTGTGAAGTGGTGAATGCGGCTATCGAAATGCATCGCCATCTGCTGAATGCCAACACCCGCGTGAAACTTGACTGCACCAGCTCCCCGCACATTGCTGCCGAGCGCACGCTGCTCGGCATTGTGGTGGCCAATCTTATTCGTAACGCCTTCACCTATACCGAGTCAGGGGTCGTGTCCATCATGGTCGCAGACAACTCGCTGACAGTTACCGATACGGGCACTGGCATTCGCGGCGAGGAAATCGGCAAAGTCTTCCAGCGCCATTTCAAAGGGGCAGGCAGTAGCGGCTCTGGTATCGGGCTGTCGCTGGTCAAGCGCATCTGCGACAGATATGGCTGGGAAACAGTCATAGAAAGCAGCGCAGGGCGTGGTACATCGGCGCATCTGATTTTTGGTATACCCTCACCAGCACCCCGGTCTTGACGTTCCCTTTACCTTGGGTTGACGCAGCCATAACGCGGCCAGACCTATGATCTCGCCCAACAATTCATGCGGCATGTCGTGATGGGCGCAAGCAGCACCTGCCCCGGAAGCACGTAACCCTGCCTGAATTAGTCCTCTATTGGAGTGGCAAATTGAAAATCTCTTCGCGATCATCAGACGGCGTAATTCCGATGTCCGATTCACATTATGTGTCCGAGCCTGTATTTGCCAAGCTGTGCCATGCGCTGCGCACTTTGTTTTTAAAGCTGGATCACATGGGGACAGCCATTGCATTGGGCGAGGCCGGGGATCTGGACGGCGCACAGGCATTGCGTGAAAAACATGATTGTCCATATTAGTCCATATTAATTTATTGATTATCAGCCGCAGCGTGCCCGCCATTTCATGCACAGCGCAATGCGCGCTGAATTACAAATATCAAGAGTGTTAATACTTGCTGTTGCGCGCGTGTTTGACAGGCGGCGTTAATATTTTCATGTCAACACAGGAAAGACAAATAAAATAATGAACGTCTGGGTTCATCCTTCACCTTTTGCAAGACTATTTACCAAGATATCTTCTTGGCATCCCGGCACGATCAAGAATGATTTGTTTGCCGGTATTACAGTTTCCCTCGTAGCCATTCCGCAATCGCTTGCCTACGCCCAGCTGGCCGGCGTTCCTGCGTACTACGGATTGTATGCGGCTTTGATACCGACCGTTGTCGGTGCGCTGTTTGGCTCGTCGCGTCAGCTTTCCACCGGCCCTGTTGCCATGACTTCACTCCTTACCGCAGCCAGTGTCGCACCGCTGGCGGCTCACGGCAGCGAGTTGTTTTATACCTATGTAATCCTGTTGGCGCTGTTGTCTGGCGTGTTTCAAGTTGCCTTTGGCTTGCTGCGCGTGGGCGTGCTGCTGAATTTCCTGTCGAACCCGGTGCTGATGGGGTTTATCAACGCCGCCGCAATCATCATCGGCTTGTCGCAGCTTCCAACCTTGCTGAGCATACCCGCACAACAATCCGAGCATTTCCTGATTGATATGTTGCAGGTGGTTTCCCATCTCGATGGCGTGCATGAACTTTCCCTGATTTTCGGTGCGTCTGCAATCGTGCTTTTGCTGGCTTTCAAACGCTGGGCGCCGAGGTTGCCCGGGGTGTTGATCAGCGTGGTTTTGTTGACCTGGATCAGCTATGCGATCGGCTATGCAAAACTGGGCGGCAAAGTGGTGGGGGAGATTCCGCAGGGATTGCCGGGCATCAGCATTCCGCCGCTAGACTGGAATGCTTCCATTGCGCTCTTGCCAGCCGCCTTCGTGATCGCCCTGATCAGCTTCATGGAGGCTATGTCCAGCTCCAAGGTGATCGCCATCAAAACGCGCCAGCCATGGGATGAAAACAAGGAACTGGTGGGGCAGGGCCTGGCCAAAATCGCCGCCGCTTTTTGCCACTCTATGCCTGTCAGCGGCTCGTTTTCGCGATCCGCACTGAACCTGTCGGCTGACGCCAAGACCGCCTTGTCATCGGTCATCTCGGCTGTTTTTGTGCTGCTTACCCTGCTGTTTTTTACCTCTTTGCTCTATCATCTTCCCAAGCCCGTGCTGGCAGCCATCATCATGATGGCTGTGATCAATCTGATCAATTTCAGGGTTTTCAAAAATGCCTGGCGTGCCAATCGCGACGATGGGATTGCCTCTATCATCACATTTGTCGCCACCCTGGCTTTTGCACCCAACATTCAGAACGGCATTCTGACCGGGATACTGCTCTCCCTTGCGCTGCTCATGTATCGCATGATGCGTCCACGGGTCGCCATCCTCGGCATGCATCAGGATGCCACTTTGCGTGATGCAGAACGGCATGACTTGCCGCCATTGCACCCCAAGCTGGGAGCACTCCGTTTTGATGGGGCCCTGAGGTTCGTCAACGTCAGTTACTTCGAAGATGCGCTGTTGAAGCTGGAAAGGGAAAACCCGGAAATGAACCAGGTGCTGATCAAGTGCAGCGGGATTAATGACCTGGACGCATCTGGGGTGGAGATGCTGCGCAACTTGCTAGGCAGATTCAAGAGCAATGGCATCATCTTGTCATTCAGTGGCGTCAAAAAACAGGTGATGGAAGTGATGGAGCGCACCGGGTTAACGCTAGAGATCGGTGATGCAAATATTTTCGCCACAGACCGGGAAGCAATCGAAGCTCTTTATAAGCGCTTGGGGTAACCTCAGGCAGGGGCGCCGGCCAGTAATGTTCTAAGTTTGGTCTTAAAAATAAGTGTCTTGGTTAAGTTAATCACATTGCTGATGTGCAACAACTGGCCAAGTTCCTAAAGAAAGCAGGGAATGGCTGATACAACTCAGTGTAGTAAAGGGTGGCAAGGTTTTCGGGCGACGATAGGCAGCGACGCTTTAGCTTCTGTTGTGGTTTTTCTGGTGGCACTCCCCCTGTGCATGGGCGTTTCCATTGCCTCTGGCGTGCCCCCGACGGCAGGCCTGATTACCGGCATTATCGGCGGCCTGGTGGTAGGATTTTTGGCCGGTTCCCCCTTGCAAGTCAGCGGCCCTGCGGCGGGGTTGACCGTGCTGGTGTGGCAGCTGGTGCAGCAGCAAGGGCTGCCCATGCTCGGCATCATCGTGCTGATGGCAGGCCTCATGCAAGTTCTCGCGGGCCTGCTTAAACTGGGCCAGTGGTTCCGTGCCGTGTCACCCGCGGTGATACACGGCATGTTGGCAGGGATAGGCGTGCTGATTCTAGCGTCACAATTCCATGTCATGCTGGATAAAAAGCCGCTAGGTTCAGGCATCGAAAACTTTTTCGGCATTCCCGCTGCACTGATGGATACGGTCACCTCTGGCAACACCTCATTGCAGGCGCTGTATATCGGCGTGCTGACGATAGCCGTAATTGCACTCTGGCTCGCCTACGCTCCCGGCAAATTCAGGATATTGCCGCCACCGCTTATCGCGGTGGTCGTGGCTGTCATTGTGTCCGCTGTTTTTCAGCTGAAAATAAAATACATTCCCGACCTGCTTGCCAATCCGGCAGACATCAACAAGATCTGGAGCGTCATTCAATTTCCCACCCTGGAGCATTTCAAGCATGCACTCGATCCGGCTATCCTCACTGCTGCGGCTTCGGTTGCCTTCATCGCCAGCGCCGAAACACTGTTGAGCGCGAGTGCAGTGGACAAGTTGCATCAGGGGTCGCGCACCAACTACGACAGGGAACTCACGTCACAAGGTGTGGGCAACACTCTCTGCGGCGTATTGGGTGTGCTGCCGATGACCGGCGTTATCGTGCGCTCCACCGCCAATGTGGATGCTGGGGCGATGACTCGCGCATCAACCATCATGCACGGCGGCTGGCTGCTATTGTTTGCCACGATACTGCCGTTTACCCTCAGCTATATTCCCGTGTCCAGTCTGGCGGCAATACTGGTATACACAGGATACAAGCTTGCCTATCCCAAGGCGGTGCCAGGCTTGCTCAAGTTTGGCAAGAGCGAAGTGGCGATCTACATTGTTAGCATCGCCATGATAGTCGCCACCAACCTGCTCGAGGGCGTGCTGCTCGGGCTGGGTCTGTCGCTGCTCAAGCTGCTGCAGGCATTCTCGCATCTGGAAGTACACTGGAATGATGACATCGCCAGAAATCGCATCGAACTCCATCTGAAGGGTGCGGCCACTCTGATACGTTTACCCAAGCTTGCCGCCATATTGGAAGAAGTGAGGGCGGGAGCGGAAGTGCATATCCATTTCGAGCACCTTGATTACATCGACCATGCCTGTCTCGATTTGTTGTCAAATTGGGAAAAGCAGCATGAAATCACCGGCGGCAAACTGGAAATTGAATGGGAAAAGCTTTCCTCAAAATTCCATCAACGGCGCACCGGTGCGCGCAAAGCAGATACACGAATTATTACGCAGGGAGGACACGATGGTGACATAGCCACACTGCGTTCTGTGTAAAGCCATGTAAGCCATGCCATCCGATGGGTGTAGGAATGCCCGGCTGCACCCCATCTCGGCTGCCATTAAGCCGGGGCACATAAATCTGAGCGCAAACGTTTCATAGGTATTAATTTTCAGGAGATTCTAAAGATGAACAAAATAGCAATTGTTGTAGCCGTATCCATGCTGCTCGCTGCCTGCGCTTCCGGCCCCAAATCCACTGTATCGGATGAAAAATCCCCCGCGTCGTCTACCAGCGCTGCAGTGACTGGCGCACCATCACAGGCAGAAATAGAAGCGCAAAAAATGGCGGCCGAGCTGCAGGCGCTGCAGAAAGAAAGCATTTACTTTGATTTTGACCAGTATGCAGTGAAGTCCGCTTTCCACGAGGCTGCAAAACATGAAGCAGACTGGATGCGCGCCCACAAGAACGACACGGTCACGCTGGAAGGCAATACAGACGAACGCGGCAGCCCTGAATACAATCTGGCCCTGGGCAGCAAGCGCGCTCATGCCGTGCATCAGGCTTTAGCCACGCTGGGAGTTCCTTCAGCGCGCATTAAAGATGTCAGCCTGGGAGAAGAGAAACCACGTGCCAGCTGCGACGAAGAAAAATGCTGGCAGGAAAACCGCCGTGTGGATTTCATACATAAACTCAACTAGTTGTCATGGCTGATGGGTGTGCAGCAGAACGCGCACCCATCACAACCTGGTGCGGGTCGGGAGTGAGTCGCATGTCAACGTTTAATCAGGCATACGCGTTAATTGCCTGCCGATATCACGGATTTGTAACAAGAGGTTTGCATATTCGGGTAGGGTTGTTTAGAATCATCGAGCAGTTTTTTTAAACCAAAGGGGATATAAATATGAAAGCAGTGATTGTCGCGATGGCAGCAGTAGCAGCAGTAATGGTTTCAGGCGCAGCTTCAGCTGCAGATCCAGTCGCTCTGACTAAAGAATTCAAGGGTGATTGCCTGGCTTGCCACTCTGTAGAGAAGAAATTGGTTGGTCCAGCATGGAAAGACGTTGCTGCCAAGTACAAGGGTCAAGCAGGTGCTCATGATATGCTGGTAGAAAAAGTCATCAAGGGCGGCAAAGGTAACTGGGACAAGGTTACTGGCGGTCAGGTTATGACCCCTCACGCTGCAAAGCCATCCAAGGAAGAAATTGGCAAGATCGTAGCCGCAATTCTTGAACTCAAGTAATTGCTGAGACTGCCAAGCCGGTAGTTGGCTTGCAAAAAACCCCGCTAGAAAACTAGCGGGGTTTTTTTATTGTCATAGACTTGCTAATTCTGTTTAGTCCGCAAATCAGGATGCCCTCTTATTCAAGCTCTGCCCACAGGTCGTGGTCATCAGAATCCGTAATGCGCACAGTCGCGAATTGCCCCACTTGCAGATCCTGGCCGTTGTCGATATACACCACGCCATCTATTCCCGGGGCATCGCCGGCAGTGCGCGCAATTGCTCCCTCATCGTCCACTTCATCCACCAGCACTTGCACGATTTTCCCTACCTTGCGCGCGAGGCGCTCGGCGCTGATCTCCGCCTGCAACTGCATAAATCTTCCCAGGCGCTCCTCCTGCACTTCAGGCGGGATGTGATCCGCCAGTTCATTGGCGGCAGCACCTGCCACCGGCGAATACATGAACGCGCCAGCGCGATCCAGCTGCGCTTCCTCCATGAAGTCGAGCAGCTCTTCAAACTCCTCTTCGGTCTCGCCGGGAAAGCCGACGATGAAGGTGCTGCGCAGCGTAATCTCAGGACAGATCTCGCGCCATTTCTTGATCCGCTCCAGCACGTTATCGGCATCAGCCGGACGCTTCATCAGCTTGAGGATGCGCTTGTTGGCGTGCTGAAACGGGATGTCCAGATAAGGCACGATCTTTCCCGCAGCCATCAGCGGGATCACCTCGTCCACATGTGGATAGGGATACACGTAATGCAGGCGTACCCACACCCCAAATTCGCCCAGTGCCTGCGCCAGCTCGGTCATGCGCGTCCTCAGCGGGCGGCCGCCCCAGAAGCCGGTGCGGTATTTGACGTCCACACCATAGGCGCTGGTGTCCTGCGAAATCACCAGCAGTTCCTTCACGCCCGCATTCGCCAGGTTCTGCGCCTCCTGCATCACCTCGCCCACTGGGCGGCTGACCAGGTCGCCGCGCAGGCTGGGGATAATGCAGAAGGTGCAGCGGTGATTGCAGCCTTCGGAAATTTTCACATAGGCAAAATGTTTCGGCGTCAGGCGTATGCCCTGCGGCGGCACCAGGTCGGTATAGGGATCATGCGGCATGGGCAGATGCGCATGTACCGCCTCCATTACTTCATCGGTGGCATGCGGGCCGGTAACGGCCAGCACCTTGGGATGTGTCTGTTTCACCACATCGCCTTTCGCACCCAGGCAGCCGGTGACGATGACCCGGCCGTTTTCTGCCAGCGCCTCGCCAATGGCTTCGAGCGACTCCTCCACCGCGCTGTCGATAAAGCCGCAGGTGTTGACCACCACCAGATCGGATTCCTGATAGCTCGCGGAAATAATATAACCCTCGGCACGCAGGCGCGTGAGGATGTGCTCGGAATCCACCGTCGCCTTGGGGCAGCCGAGTGAAACGAAACCGACGCGCGGTGGTGTGTTTTGCTTGCTCATTAAATTCTAGCCTTAAATATATTTATGCAGGATTCAGGGGGGATTCAAAAAATGTTCCTGCTGTTACTCCGCCAGCAACACGCCCATGCCTGCCACGGTACCCACCCCCAGCAGGATCAGCACAACCTGCTGCAGGGTATCGCGCAATTCGGCGCGCTTGTGCAGGCCGGGGATCAGGTCGGCCACCGCCACGTAGATCATGCTGGCGGCCGCCAGCGCGAGCAGGGAGGGTATCCACGACTGCATGGTCTGCAGGGTGTAGTAACCCAGTATGCCGCCCAACACAGACGCGAAACTGGAGATTAAGTTCAACCACAGGGCACGTGTCTTGCTAAAACCGGAATGCAGCAGGATGGCGAAATCGCCCACTTCCTGTGGAATTTCGTGGGCGATGATGGCCAGCGCGGTGACGATGCCGAGTTGAGTGTCGGTGAGGAAAGCGGCGGCGATGATGATGCCGTCAACAAAATTGTGGAAGGTATCGCCCACCATGATCATCATGCCGCTGCGCCCGTGATCGTGCGCCTCATGCTGAAGCAGCTCGTGCGCCTCGCAATGCTCATGATGGCAGTGCCGCCACAGCACCAGTTTTTCCAGAATGAAAAACAGCAATATTCCACCCAGCAGCGTCGCGCTAAGCGTGGCTACATTCGATGTGAGCTTGATTGCCTCGGGCAGGATGTTGAGGAATACTGCGCCGAGCAACGCGCCGATAGCGTAGCTCACCATGGAGCCCACATAGTGCTGCGCACGGGCATTGAGCGCGATCAGCGCCGCACCCAGCACGCTCAACACACCGCCGCCTATGCTGGCGGCAATAATCCAGGCGAAAACGCTCATGGTCAGCTTAGTAAACAAAGAGGGCGCGGATTATAACAAAATCAGGGGGGGGCGCACCCTGCACTTCCGACAGGTGTAACTTGCCACGGGAAATGGCGTTTGCGCGAGTTATTTCCGCGTGGCGAGGTACAGGTCTTCGACCTTCTTGCGCGCCCATGGCGTCTTGCGCAGGAACTTCAGGCTGGACTTGATGCTGGGGTCGCTGTTGAAACAGCGTATCTCTATCATCCGGCCCATTTCAGCCCAGCCGTAATGTTCGACCAGCTGCTCGAGGATTGCTTCGAGCGTGATGCCGTGCAGGGGATTGTTGGTTTGCGGTGTGCTCATGGTTGAAAATTATATCACCCCAAAAACATGAAGCAGGCAAACCATGCTGCGCATGGTCCACGCTAGCAGCCACGCACAGCACGCTGCCGAACTAGCGTAAAATGCCGCACCCAATCCACCCCTGGCCCTGCATGTCCGCTATCGTTCTCGCCACGCTCAACGCACGCTATTACCATGCTTCGCTGGGATTGCGCTATCTCGCCGCCAACATGGGCGAGCTGGCACAGGACACTCAGATCATGGAGTTTATCCTGCAGCACAAGGCGGAAGAGATTGTCGAGGCAGTGCTCGCTGCCAAGCCCAGGATCGTCGGCTTCGGGGTGTATATCTGGAACATTGAAGAAATCAGCCGGGTCGTCGCGTTGTTAAAGTGCGTCGCTCCTGAAGTCATCGTGGTGCTGGGCGGGCCCGAGGTGAGCTACGAAAATGCTGCACAGGAAGTCGTGCGGCTGGCCGATTATGTGATTACCGGCTGGGGCGATGTGAGCTTCCCAACGCTTTGCCGCGAGCTGCTGGCAAGGCGGCCGCAGGCGCAGAAGATCATCGCCGGCATACAGCCCGCACTGTCCGAAATAAAATTGCCTTACGCGCTATACAACGACGAGGATGTTGCGCACCGGATTCTGTACATGGAGGCCTCGCGCGGCTGTCCGTTCAAATGCGAATTCTGCCTGTCCTCGCTCGATAAGACTGCGTGGGCCTTCGATCTGGATTTATTCCTGGCCGAGATGGCAAAGCTGTATGAACGCGGCACGCGCCAATTCAAATTCGTCGACCGCACCTTCAACCTCAACATCAAGGCGAGCGTGCGCATACTGGAATTTTTCCTGGCGCGCCTGGATGAGAAGTTGTTTGTGCATTTCGAAGTGATCCCCGATCATCTGCCGGATCCACTGAAAGAACTGATCGCGCGCTTCCCTGCCGGGTCGCTGCAATTCGAGGTCGGCATCCAGACTTTCAACCCGGAGGTGCAGGCGCTGATTTCGCGCAAGCAGGACACGGCCAAGGCCGAAAAAAACCTGCGCTGGCTGCGCAATGAAAGCCATGCGCATATCCACGTCGATCTCATCATCGGCCTGCCGGGCGAAGACATGGCAAGTTTCGGCAGGGGATTTGACCGCCTGGTCAGCCTCAACCCGCACGAGATACAAGTGGGCGTGCTCAAGCGCCTGCGCGGTACGCCAATCATCCGCCACACCGGGGCGTATGACATGCGCTACTCGCCCTATGCGCCTTACACCATACTGTCCACCGATCGCATCGATTTTCCCACCATGCAACGTCTGGTGCGCTTCGCGCGCTATTGGGATCTGGTGGCGAACTCCGGGCGTTTCCCGCTGGCAATGGCCTTATTGCTGGGCGACAGCCCGTTTGCACGCTTCCTGAATTTCTCCGACTGGATGTATGCCACCACCCGCAAGACGCACCAGATTGCGCTGGATCGGTTGTTTGACTTGGTCTACACGGGGATGACCGAGGCCTTGGCCGTGCCGCAGGTCAAGGTTTATGCGGCGGTGGAGCAGGACTTTATAAACTCTAGTGCGAAAGGTGCTCCTGCATTTTTGAAGCCTGCGGAGTCAGGTAAACACTCAGCGAAAAAAAATAAACAGGCGAATCCGGCTAGCCGGCAGGCGCGGCATATTGTGGGATAGAGATGTCGGTGCAGGCCGGCGGCTAGTTACTTTCCTGGTACGCGGCGTGTGTCAAGGTAGCTGTCGGGCTACCCCCGACAAACCATGCGTACCTCACCCATCATTCCTTTTCCAGCAGGCTCATTGCGCGTTGCGTGCAATCCACTCCAGCCATTCATCCATGCCTGCCCCGCTGTTGGCCGACAGCGGGATGATTGCAATATCCGGGTTGACGCGTTTTGCGTTGGCGATCGCCAGCGACACATCGAAGCTCAGATAAGGCAGTAGGTCACACTTGTTGAGCAGCATCAGGGTTGCTGCACGGAACATATCGGGATACTTGAGCGGCTTGTCTTCGCCTTCGGTGACCGACAACACCACGACCTTGCAGGCCTCGCCCAGATCGAAAGCGGCGGGACACACCAGGTTGCCCACGTTCTCGATAAACAGCAGCGATTTTTCCGGCAGGCTCAGTTTTTCCAGTGCTTGTCCCACCATGCCCGCATCGAGGTGGCAGCCCTTGCCGGTGTTGATCTGGATAGCCTGCACCCCGGTGGCGCGTATGCGCTCGGCATCGTTCTCTGTCTGCTGGTCACCTTCGATGACCGCCACCGCAATTTTTCCCTTGAGCGCTGCTATGGTACGTACCAGCAGCGTGGTCTTGCCTGAGCCGGGGCTGGAAACCAGATTGAGGGCCAGCATGTGGCGTGCGTTGAACAAGGCGCGGTTGCTTGCGGCGAGTAGATCATTCTTGGCGAGGAGATCGCGTTCAACCTGTATCCGCCGCGTGGTTGCTGGATCTGGGCTGTGCACGGGCGCGGGTTCTAGCGTTGCAGCACGCGGCCTGTATGCAACGGCGCCTTGCGTTGGCGTGCGCGCAGCGCGCTTGGTGGCTGCCTTGCCGCCTATCAGCACGTCATGACTGCCGCAACCGCAAGTGGTACACATAAGCCTGCCTCCTGAATCTCGCCAAATTTCCAGCTATTCTACTTCCAAATCTTTGACCCGCAACTCATTGCCGCCGGTAATCTCTACCCGTGCATCGCCGCATTCCGGGCACAGCCCATAGCGCTCACTCAGGGTGACATTTTTGCCGCATTCCATGCACCAGCCCGTGCCGGGAATTTCGACTATCTGCAGTTGCGCGCCCTCGGCAATGCTGCCCCGCGTCACCGCATCAAAACAGAACAGCATGGCCTCCGCTTCTACTGTAGACAAGGCGCCAATCTCAAGCACGACTGTGCGCACATGAGCGAATTTCTGGGCACGAGCGGTATCTTCAATAATTTGCAAGACACTCTCGGCCAGCGACATTTCATGCATATTCCCTCCACAATTCGCGCTGGTTACGCTCATCAGAACACAAGCCTGGCCTGCCAATCAAATCCCTCTTTGCTTACGCGATGAAACGGACTAGGATAGCAATATTCGCTCGGGCTTTAGCGGTTTCACTATCACGTAAACGTCCCCAGACAAGAGCGACTCAATCAAGAGGACGTCAATCAAGGAGCGGCTTGATGGTATCAGATATGGAAAGGCACGCCAGCTATCCCATTCCTACTATCGGATCGATACTGGCTCCGATACTCGAGCGTCACGGTTTCGCCGTGACCAGCCTCCTGCAAATGCTGCGTGAAGTACAGGAGCGCTTCGGCTACCTGCATCCCGATGCCATCACTTGCCTGAGTGAACAGCTCAGGATTCCACGCGTGAAAATCGAGGGCGTGGCCACGTTTTATTCATTCCTCTATCTGCAGCCGCGCGGCGAATACCGTGTGCTGTTTTCCGACAATATTACCGATCACATGCTGGGCAGTACGGCGCTGATGGAGCAAATGTGCCAGCAGCTTTGGGTGGAGCCGGGCAAGGTTGCGGAAGACGGGTTGGTCAGTATAGCCACCACCTCTTGTACCGGCATGTGTGATCAGGGGCCGGCACTCCTGGTCAATAATTTTGCCATTAACCGCCTTAGCCCTGAACGCATAAATAGCATTTGTGAACTGATACGCAAGCGTGTGCCGCTTTCCGCCTGGCCGGGTGAATTCTTTTCCATTGAAGATCATATTCGGCGCCGTGACATCCTGCTGGGCAGCGGCTTTGAATCAGGCTCGGCGCTGTCGGCGCTATTGCAACGCGGCACTGCGGAAACCTTGCAGGAAATCAAGAATTCAAAATTACGCGGGCGCGGGGGGGCAGGATTCTCCACCGGCTCCAAGTGGGAATTCTGCCGTGCCGCAGCTGGCACGCAACACTATGTGGTGTGCAATGCGGATGAAGGCGAGCCGGGCACTTTCAAGGATCGTGTGCTGCTCAAGGCTTACGCCGACCAGGTATTTGAAGGCATGACGCTGTGCGCCCGCATCATTGGGGCCAGGAAGGGTTTTCTTTACCTGCGCGGCGAATATCGTTACCTGCTGGATCATCTGCAAAACGTATTGCAGCAGCGCCGCGAAAACAGATTGCTGGGCCGCAGCATACTCGGTTGTGCCGGCTTCGATTTCGACATCGAGATTCATCTCGGCGCAGGTGCCTATGTGTGCGGTGAGGAGTCCGCCCTGATCGAATCGCTGGAAGGCAAGCGCGGCACGCCGCGCAACCGTCCGCCATTCCCGGTCACCAATGGCTATCTCGATCAGCCCACGGTGGTGAACAATGTTGAGACTTTTGCTGCCAGCAGCCTGATTGCGCTGCGTGGTGGTGATTGGTATGCGGCCATCGGCACCGCGACTTCGAGCGGCACCAAGATATTGTCGGTGTCCGGCGATTGTGAACGTCCCGGAATTTACGAATACCCGTTCGGTGTGACCGTGGCACAGGTGCTGGCCGATTGTGGCGCGCACGACACGCAGGCGGTGCAGGTCAGCGGTGCATCAGGGGTATGTGTTGCGCCCGCTGAATTCACGCGTTGCATCGCCTTCGAAGATATTCCCACGGCGGGCGCCTTCATGGTGTTCGACCACAGCCGCGATATGTTCGAAGTGGCGCGCAACTTTGTGCATTTCTTCGCGCATGAGAGCTGCGGTTTCTGCACACCGTGCCGGGTAGGCACCCGATTGCTGCAGAACATGATGGACAAACTTGCGCGCGGCAACGGTTCGCCCTACGACTTCGGTGAGATCGAGAAACTCAATCAACTGCTGCGTTCAATGAGCCATTGCGGGCTGGGGCATGCCGCCTGTAACCCGGTACTGGACACCATCGCCAAATTCCGCCCTGCCTACGACAAGCGCATGAAACACCAGGAATTTGAGCCGGCCTTTGATCTGGACTATGCGCTGTCACAGGCACGCCAGATGACCGGGCGTGACGACGCAGGTGCACATCTGGGAGAAAACGAATGAGCGAGAAGACATTTGTGCTGGATGGAAAAACGATTCCCTACGCTGAAGGGCAGACCATCATGCAGGCCGCGATGGCAGCCGGAGTGTATATCCCGCGCCTGTGTTACCACCCGGAGTTCAAACCGCACGGTTCGTGCAAGCTGTGCACGGTCAAGTCCAATGGCCGCCAGGCTGCCTCCTGCACGCAACTGGCGCAGTCCGCTGCGGTGGTGGAAAGCGATACCCAGGAGCTTAACGATGAGCGGCGTGCGTTGTTGCAGATGCTGTTTGTCGAGGGCAATCATTTCTGCCCATCCTGCGAGCAGAGCGGCAACTGCCAGCTGCAGGCCACGGCCTATGCGCTGAACGTGATGTCGACGCATTACGATCATTTTTTTCCAGACCGCCCGCTGGATGCCAGTCACCCCGAATATCTGCTCGATTTCAACCGCTGCATCCTGTGTTCCTTGTGCATACGCGCCAGCCGCGATGTGGATGGCAAGAATGTGTTTGGCCTGGCTGGTCGTGGCATCAAGTCACATCTGATCGTGAATGCACAATCAGGGGCATTGGCCGATACGGATTTCGCCGGTGATGACAAGGCGGCGCAGGTGTGTCCGGTCGGCGTCATCCTCAAAAAGCGCCGCGGTTTTGCTGTGCCCATCGGCCAGCGCACTTACGACCTCAAGCCCATCAGTGCCATGCCCGACGCAAAGGAAAGCTGATATGGATACCCCGGTAAAACGCAAACTGAAAGTCGCCACCACTTCACTCGCTGGCTGCTTTGGTTGCCACATGTCGCTGCTCGACATCGACGAGCGCCTGTTCGACCTGTTGGAGCTGGTCGAATTCGACCGCTCGCCGCTTACCGACATCAAGCACATCGGCACGTGCGACATCGGTTTTATCGAAGGCGGGTTGTGCAATAACGAAAATGTGCATGTGCTGCGTGAGTTCCGTTCCAACTGCAAAGTGCTGATTGCCGTGGGCGCCTGCGCCATCAATGGCGGATTGCCGGCACAGCGCAATCACCTGGCACTGCCCATTATTTTGCAGGAGGTGTATCACACCAGTCACGGGCTGGCTGCAGGCAGCGATATTCCCAATGATCCCGAGTTGCCGTTGCCGCTGAACAAGGTGCACCCTTTGCACGAGGTGGTGAAAATCGACTACTTCATCCCCGGTTGCCCGCCTTCTGGCGATGCCATCTGGAAAGTGCTGGCTGATCTGCTGGCAGGGCATGAACCGCAACTGGGCCATGGCCTGATTCATTACGATTGAGAGTGAACGTATGAGTAACTCACTGGAAACCGCCTCACACCCAGAGAACCTGCGCCGCGTCGCCATCGATCCGGTTTCGCGCGTCGAAGGCCACGGCAAGGTGACGATCCTGCTCGACGCGCAAAACAAGGTGCAGCAGGTGCGCCTGCATATCGTCGAGTTTCGCGGCTTTGAGAAATTTATTCAGGGACGTCCCTACTGGGAAGTGCCGGTGATGGTGCAGCGCCTGTGCGGTATTTGCCCGGTGAGCCACAATCTGGCGTCGTCCAAGGCGATGGATCTGATTGTGGGCGCCAAGCACCTGACACCCACCGCAGAAAAAATCCGCCGCCTGATGCATTACGGCCAAATACTGCAGTCGCATGCGCTGCATTTTTTTCACCTGTGCTCGCCCGACCTGCTGTTCGGGTTTGACAGCGACATTGCCAAACGCAATATTGTCGGCGTGGCCGCCAAATATCCCGATACCGCACGCCGCGGCGTGCTGCTGCGCAAGTTTGGGCAGGAGGTAATTCGTCACACTGCCGGCAAGCGCATCCACGGCACCGGTTCTATTCCGGGTGGTGTGAACAAGGCGCTCACCCTGGCCGAGCGCGATGAACTGCTTGCGGACATTTACCAGATGGTGGAGTGGAGCCGCGATGCGGTGCATCTGATCAAGGAGATGCACAGCCAGAATCCGGCGCTGTACAACAGCTTTGGTGCATTCCGCGCCAACCTGATGTCCATCGTGGGCAACAACGGCGAGCTTGATCTCTACCACGGTGCCTTGCGCGGCCGCGATGCGAACGGCGCCGTCCTGTTCGACGGCGTGGATTACCAGAATTATTCCGGGCTGATCGAGGAAGAGGTGAAGCCGTGGACCTACATGAAGTTTCCCTACCTGAAAGCGCTGGGCCAGGATCTTGGCTGGTATCGCGTGGGGCCGTTGTCGCGCATACAGAATTGCGACAGCATCGCAACGCCTCTGGCGGAAATGGAGCGGCGCGAATTTGTCGCTTATTCCGCGGGTAGCTTGATGCATGCGCCTCTGGCTTACCATTGGGCGCGCATGATTGAAATGCTGTTCGCCGCCGAGATGATCAAGGACCTGTTGCACGACGATGCTATTCTCGGCCACGAACTGGTGGCGACAGGTGAACGTGCGCTGGAAGGGGTAGGATGCATCGAGGCACCGCGCGGCACGCTGATTCACCATTACCGTGTGGATGAAAATGACCTGGTCACGATGTGCAATCTGATCGTATCCACCACGCACAACAACCAGGCCATGAACGAGGCGGTGCGCCAGGTCGCCAGATATTATCTTAGCGGCCATGAAATCACCGAGGGTCTGCTCAACCATATCGAGGTGGCGATACGCGCCTTCGACCCTTGCCTTTCCTGTGCCACCCACGCACTCGGCAAGATGCCTTTGCAGGTTGAGTTGCTGGATAGCGAGGGCAGTACGCTTTCCACGCTCACCCGCTCATCGGAAGGAGATTTGAGCTGATGACTGCCCCCGTGCTTGTTTTTGCCATCGGTAATGAATCGCGCGGTGACGATGCGCTGGCGCCATTGCTGCTGCGCAGGCTGGATGCCTGGCTGGAATCTGCAAGGCAGGGCGGCTGCTTTGAACTGCTGGAAGAGTTCCAGTTGCAGCTTGAAAATACCCTGGACATGCAAGGGCGCGAGCTTGTGCTGTTTATCGATGCCGGCATGGGAACCCCCGCACCATTTTCTTTTTATCGTGCTGCAGCCAGCGACACACACAATCTGTTCAGCCACGCACTGCCCCCCGAGGCCATATTGGCGCTTTACCTGAAAATTTATCATGAGGCGGCTCCCCCTGCATTTGTACTGTGCTTACGCGGCGAACAGTTTGAGCTGGGCGCGCCGGTTTCGGCGGAGGCAGCCGGCAGGGTGAACGAGGCGCTGGATTTTATGCAGGGATTGTTGCGGCAGGCAGATGTAAAGTCGTGGGATGCGCAGGCGCGCGCACTGGCAGTTGCAGACAGAGAAATGCTTGCGTTATAAAACCTGGTTTTGTTTCAGCAAAATAATCGCAAAGGAAGCCGATATGCTTCAAATCAGAATTCATGGTCGCGGTGGTCAGGGTGTGGTGACGGCAGCGGAGATGCTGTCTATCGCTGCCTTCCTGCAGGGCAGCTATTCCCAGGCTTTTCCCAGTTTCGGCTCGGAGCGCACGGGGGCGCCGGTGGTTTCTTTCTGCCGGATTTCAGATCGGGAAATACGCCTGCGAGAACCCATCATGGAGCCAGACTCCATCATCATCCAGGACCCGACACTGCTGCATCAGGTAGATGTGTTCAGCGGCCTGAAGGATGCCGGACATGTGCTGATCAACACTGCACACAGCTTCGAGAAGCTGGGTATTGGCGACATCATGAGTGGCCGCCGTTTGGAGCGCATGTGCACGGTGCCGGCCAATGAGCTGGCGCTTAAATATGTGGGCAGGCCAATGCCGAATGCGGTTTTGCTTGGCGGCTTTGCCGCGCTCAGCGGGATAATCAAACTGGAGTCGGTGGCGGCTGCCGTGCGCGAGAAATTTTCCGGCAAGGTGGCTGAAGGCAACATCGCCGCTGCCACCGCCGCCTATGATTTTGTGAAGCAGAAAATGCAGGAGAACGTTCATGCTTAAACAATGTGAAGGATCGCATGCCGTGGCCAGTGCCGTTGCGATGTGCCGCCCGGAAGTGATCTGCGCCTATCCGATTTCGCCGCAGACGCACATCGTCGAAGGCCTGGGCGAGATGGTGAAGTCTGGCAATCTTGCGCCGTGCGAATTCATCAACGTCGAGTCTGAATTTGCCGCCATGTCGGTGGCTATCGGTGCTTCTGCCGCCGGTGCACGCAGCTACACGGCCACCGCCTCGCAGGGCCTGCTGTTTATGGTGGAGGCGGTGTACAACGCTTCCGGGCTCGGCTTGCCCATCGTGATGACGGTGGCGAATCGCGCCATTGGTGCGCCTATCAATATCTGGAATGACCATTCCGATTCCATGTCGCAGCGCGATTGCGGTTGGATTCAATTGTTCGCGGAGAATAACCAGGAGGCGCTCGACCTGCATATCCAGGCTTTTCGTCTGGGAGAAGAATTGTCGCTGCCGGTGATGGTATGTATGGATGGTTTTATCCTCACCCATGCCTACGAACGCGTGGACATCCCCGCACAGGAGCAGGTCGATAGCTATCTGCCGGCGTTCGTGCCGCGTCAGATACTCGATCCGGCCGAGCCTGTGTCTATCGGTGCGATGGTTGGCCCCGAGGCATTTACCGAGGTGCGCTATCTCGCCCATGCCAAGCAGATGCAGGCGCTGGAGCTGATTCCGCAGCATGCTGCCGAGTTCAAACAAATTTTCGGGCGCGATTCCGGCGGGCTGGTGCGGCCCTATCGCTGTGAGGATGCCGAGACCATCGTGGTGGCGCTGGGCTCGGTGCTGGGCACGCTCAAGGACACCATTGACGAGATGCGAGATGCCGGCCACAAGGTAGGCGTGCTGGGCATCGTCTCGTTTCGCCCGTTTCCTTTGCTGGCAGTGCGCGAGGTGTTGAAGAATGCCAGGCGCGTGGTGGTGCTGGAAAAAAGCCTGGCGGTTGGAATCGGCGGCATCGTTGCGACCGATGTGCGCATGGCACTCTCCGGGCTGCACCTGCATGGCTATACCGTGATCGCCGGGCTTGGCGGGCGCGCCATTACCAAGGCTTCGTTGCACAAGATGCTGGAACGTGCAGTGAAGGATGAACTCGAACACCTGACCTTTCTCGATCTCGACCACAACCTGATCAACCGCCATCTGGAACGCGAGAAGCAGAAGCGGCGCTCCGGCCCAATGGCCGAGAATATGTTGCGCGATGTCGGTGTCGTTGCGGCACGCATCGCATAAGGGGAACACGATGCCCTTCCAACCCGTAAAGTTCTACCAAACCGGCACCTTTACTGTAGGCAACCGCCTGCTTGCGCTGGAACAGCGCAGTGTGCAGGCCAATATGCAGCGCACCAACTCTCTCAACTCCGGCCACCGCGCCTGCCAGGGTTGCGGCGAGGCACTGGGCGCGCGTTATGCCATCGATGCTGCGATGCGCGCCAGCAATAAGCAGCTGATTGCCGCGAATGCCACCGGCTGCCTGGAAGTATTCTCCACACCGTATCCGGAAACTTCATGGCAGATTCCATGGATACATTCATTGTTCGGCAATACGGCAGCGGTTGCTACCGGCATTGCAGCGGCACTGAGAGTGAAGGGGCGGCGTGAGGTGCGTGTCATCGCCCAGGGGGGGGATGGCGGCACCACCGATATCGGCTTCGGTTGTCTCTCCGGCATGTTTGAGCGCAACGATGATGTGCTCTACATCTGCTATGACAACGAGGCTTATATGAACACCGGTGTGCAGCGTTCCAGTGCCACGCCGCCGGCAGCGCGCACTGCCACCACCATGCCGGTGGGGCCGGAGCCGGGCAATGTGTTCGGGCAGGGCAAGAACGTGGCGCAGATCGCCATGGCGCACAACATTCCCTATGTTGCCACCGCCACCGTGGCTGATTTGCACGACCTCGAATACAAGGTGAACCGTGCGATGGGCATGCATGGTGCGCGCTACATTCACATCTTCGTGCCGTGTCCGCTGGGCTGGGGCGCTGCGTCAAACGACACCATCCGGCTTGCGCGCCTGGCCAGGGAAACAGGATTGTTTGCTGTATACGAGGCTGAACATGGCGAAGTGACCAGTGTTTCCAAAATCCGCAAACGTGTCCCGGTGGAAGATTATCTCAAGCTGCAGCGCCGCTTTGCCCACCTGTTCGGCAAGACGCCCGCGCTGGAAACGATTGCACGCATTCAGGCGATGGCGGATAAAAACATCCGCAAGTTTGGCTTGCTGGAACAAGGAGGGCAATGATGGACAAGCCTTTTGCAATTACTCTGGACGTGGGGTCATCTCTTGCCAACCACACAGGCTCCTGGCGCACCTCTCGCCCGCTTTATGTTGACAGCCTGCCGCCTTGCAACAACGCCTGCCCGGCTGGAGAGAATATCCAGGGTTGGCTGTTTCACGCCGAAGCGGGCGACTACGAGGCTGCTTGGCGTGTGCTGGTGCAGGACAACCCACTGCCTGCAGTGATGGGACGGATTTGCTACCACCCGTGCGAGACTTCCTGCAATCGCGGACAATTTGATAGCGCGGTGGGCATCAATTCTGTAGAGCGATTTCTGGGCGACGAGGCGATCAAGCAAGGGTGGAAGTTTGCAGTCCCCGACAAAGCCTCAGGCAAGAAGGTGCTGATAGTCGGTGCCGGGCCTTCCGGCCTGTCTACCGCCTATCATCTGGTGCGCCTGGGGCATCAGGTCGTCATATTCGACGCCGGCCCGCTGGCGGGCGGCATGATGCGTTTCGGCATTCCCAAGTACCGCTTGCCGCGTGACGTGCTCGACGCAGAAATCAAACGCATCCTCGATATGGGGGTGATGCTCAAGCTCAATACCCGTGTCGACAATATCCTCGATACCATGAAAAGCGGCGGCTTTGATGCGGCCTTTCTTGCAGTGGGTGCGCATATCGGCAAGCGTGCTCATATCCCCGCAGGGTCGGCGGCAAAAGTGCTGGATGCCGTAGGGGTGCTGCATTCTATGGAGGGTGAAGAAAAACCCATGCTCGGGCGCCGTGTGGTGGTTTACGGCGGCGGCAATACCGCCATCGACGTGGCGCGCACGGCAAAACGCCTGGGGGCGACAGAGTCGATCATCGTGTATCGCCGCACCCGCGAGAAAATGCCGGCACACGATTTCGAGGTGGAAGAAGCGCTGCAGGAAGGCATATTGATCAAGTGGCTGTCGACCATCAAGCAGGTCAGCGACGAGGGCGCTCTTACCATCGAAAAGATGGTGCTGGACGACAAGGGATTTCCGCAGCCTACCGGTGAGTTCGAGACACTGGAGTCCGATTCACTGGTGCTGGCACTGGGGCAGGATGTGGACCTGTCGTTGCTTAACGGCGTGCCGGGGCTGGAAATCAAGGACGGTATCGTGCAGGTGATGCCCAACATGATGACCGGCCATCCCGGCATCTTTGCCGGCGGCGACATGGTGCCATCGGAACGCACGGTGACCGTGGGAGTCGGCCACGGCAAAAAGGCGGCGCGCAATATCGACGCCTGGCTGCGCGGTGGTGAATATGCTGCAGCACCAAAACACGAGCTGGCTGCTTACGAGAAACTGAATCCCTGGTATTACAGCGATGCACCCAAGATCATGCGCCCGATGCTGGAGGTAGTGCGCCGCCAGTCTACCTTTGATGAGGTGCAGGGCGGGCTGGATGAAACCAGCGCACAATTCGAGGCGCGCCGCTGCATGTCCTGCGGCAATTGCTTCGAGTGCGACAACTGCTATGGGGTCTGTCCTGACAATGCGGTGATCAAGCTCGGGCCGGGTAAGCGCTTCGAGTTTAACTACGACTACTGCAAGGGTTGTGGTATCTGTGTTTCCGAGTGTCCTTGCGGTGCGATCAAGATGGTGCCGGAAGATGTCTGATTTATTCGTGTAAGTTTTGAGTTGCATGCGCTCGCAACCAATAATCCGGAATTGAAATAACATGTCGCAACACTACCTTACGCCCCTTTTTGCACCGCGCTCGGTGGCTGTTTTCGGTGCCAGCGACCGGGTGGATTCGGTTGGCCAGATTGTGTTTGCCAATATGCTGGCAAGCGGTTATCAAGGGGCGCTTTACCCGATCAACCCCAAGAGTGCTGAAGTGCAGGGGCGCCGTGCCTATGCCTCGATCTTCCAGATCAGTGAGCCGGTGGAGCTGGTGGTGATCGCCACGCCGCCGCAGACGGTGCCTGAAATTATCGAGGAATGCGGCAAGCATGGCGTCAAGGCTGCAGTGATTATTACCGCAGGTTTTGGCGAAACCGGTGCCACCGGGCAGGCGCTGGAGCGCGCTGTGCTGGAGAATGCGCGCCGCTACGACATTCGCCTGGTGGGGCCCAATTGCCTGGGTGTGATACGTCCTGCCATAGGCTTGAATGCGACCTTTAACAAGGGCAGTGCCAATGTGGGCAACCTGGCTTTTGTGTCTCAATCCGGCGCGCTGTGCACCGCCATTCTGGACTGGGCACAGAGCAATGATGTGGGGTTTTCCAGCGTGGTGTCGATGGGCTCGTCGGTCGATGTGGATTTCGGCGAGATACTCGATTATCTGGTGTCGGATCAGCAAACCCAGAGCATCCTGCTGTATATCGAAGGCATCCGCAACGCACGCAGTTTCATGAGCTCGATTCGCGCTGCAGCACGCATCAAGCCGGTACTTCTGGTCAAGGTGGGACGCCATGCCGCGGGGTCACGTGCGGCGATGTCGCATACCGCTTCGCTGGTGGGCTCGGATGACGCTTTCGATGCGGCGCTGCGGCGTGCCGGTGTGGTGCGCGTGCAGACCATTACGCAGTTATTTTCTGCGGCCAAGGCGCTGTCCTGTGGCTTTCATCCCACCGGCAATCGTCTGGCCATTGTCACCAATGGCGGTGGCCCGGGAGTGATGGCCACTGACCGTGCGGCGGATCTGGGGCTGGAGATGGCCAGCTTGTCTGACTCCACCATGGCCTATCTGAATCAGGTGTTGCCAGCCAACTGGTCGCACGGTAATCCCGTGGATATTATCGGCGATGCCCAGGCAGATCGTTACCAGAATGCGGTCAAGGCTTGCCTGGAAGATCCCAATGTGGATGGCGTGTTGACGATACTGACTCCGCAAGCGATGACTTGTCCGCTGGAAGCTGCCAGGGCGGTGATTGAGCTTTCCAATCAATACAAGAAACCGCTGCTGGCCTGCTGGATGGGCGAGGGGCAAGTGGCAGAATCCCGCAAAGCTTTTATCCTCGCCAAGAAACCCAGTTTTCGCACTCCGGAACCTGCAGTGGAGGTGTTCTCGCACCTGTCTGCCTATCACCAGAACCAGCAGTTGCTGATGCAGATGCCGGGGCCGCTGTCGCATCATCTCGAACCGGATGTGACAGGCGCGCGCATGATTATCGAAGGCGCGCTGCTGGACAGGCGCAAGGTGCTGAACGAGATGGAATCGAAGGCGCTGTTGTCAGCCTTTCATATTCCGGTGGCGCAGACCATGGTCGCCCACTCTCCCAATGAGGCGCTGCTGCTGGCTGAACAACTGGGCTTTCCGGTGGCGATGAAGGTCAACTCGCGCGACATCACTCACAAGACCGATGCGGGCGGTGTCATGCTTAACCTTGCCAATGCCCAGGCGGTGCGTGCGGCTTACCACGAGATGATGGAGAGTGTGGGGCGCAACCGCCCGGACGCGCATATGGACGGGGTGTCGATTGAACCCATGGTGATGAAGCCGAACGGGCGCGAGCTGATGGTGGGCGTGACCAGCGACCCTGTGTTCGGGCCGGTGATCGTCTTCGGTGCCGGTGGCACGACGGTGGAGGTGATGGGGGATCGTTCTGTGGCGTTGCCGCCGCTCAATACTTTTCTGGTGAAGGATTTGATTCAGGGAACTCATGTTTCCAGGATGCTGGGTGTTTTTCGCCATATGCCGCCGGCACATATGGAAGCGTTGGAAAGCGTGCTGCTGCGCGTGTCGGAAATGGCGTGCGAATTGCCCATGATGGTGGAGATGGATATTAATCCGCTGATCGTGGATGAGCATGGTGCGCTGGCCGCCGATGCGCGCGTGGTGGTGGAACTGCGCCAACCCAGCGCAGACCGTTATGCCCATATGGCGATTTATCCTTACCCGACACACCTGATCAGCAGTTGGCAGCTGGCCGACGGTACCGACATCACCATACGCCCGATACGCCCTGAGGACGCGGGGATAGAGCAGGAATTCGTGCGCGGCCTGTCGGAGGAATCGCGCTACTTCCGCTTCATGAACAGCGTGCAGGAGCTCAGCTTGACCATGCTGGTGCGCTTTACACAAATCGATTACAGCCGCGAAATGGCGCTGATTGCGGTGAGCTGCGAACAGGATGCGGAGGTCGAGCTGGGTGTCGCACGCTTTGCCATTAACCCGGATGCGGAAAGCTGCGAATTTGCGCTGGTGGTTGCCGACAGCATGCATAGCAAGGGCCTGGGTCAGAAATTGATGACGGCGCTGATGGATGCGGCGCGCTCCAGGGGGCTTAAGATCATGCAAGGCGAAGTGCTCGGCAATAACGAGCGTATGTTGAAGTTGATGGCCAGGCTGGGCTTCAGCGTCAGCAATAGTGCTGAAGATGACAGCATCAAGCTGGTCAGCAAGGTGTTGTGATGCATACCGCCTACCTGACCCATCCTTCCTGCCTCAAGCACGACATGGGGAGCGATCATCCAGAGAGCCCCGCACGCATACATGCCATTGAGGATCAGCTGATCGCTTCCGGCTTGCTGCACTTTCTTGACCGGCATGAGGCACGCGCGGCAAGCATTGAGGAGTTGGCACGAGTGCATACGCAGGGCTACATCGAGTCGGTGTTCAAGTTATCCCCCAGCGCTGGTATGGTTTATCTGGATGGGGATACGGCGATGAACCCGTATAGTCTGGATGCCGCCCTGCATGCGGCGGGAGCCGCAGTGCAGGCGGTTGATCTGGTGCTGTCTGGGCATGCAGGAAATGCGTTCTGCAATATCCGCCCGCCGGGTCATCACGCGGGGCGTAATAGTGCAGCTGGTTTCTGCATCTTCAACAATGTGGCGGTGGCCGCTGCACATGCGCTCTCACATCACGGGTTGCAGCGCGTCGCCATTGCCGATTTCGACGTACACCACGGTAACGGCACAGAGGATATTTTTCATGACGATGCGCGCGTGATGTTGTGCTCGACCTTTCGTCATCCCTATTACCCCCATGTTGGTGCCAACAGTGGCAATGAGCACATTATCAATGTGCCGCTCCCCGCTGGTACGGCGGGTGCTGCGTTCCGCGCTGCCGTGACGGCGCAGTGGCTGCCCGCGCTTGAGCGTTTTAAACCCCAGTTACTGCTGGTCTCGGCGGGTTTTGATGCGCACCGGGAAGATGAGATGGGCGGTTTTGCCCTGGCCGATGCCGACTATGTCTGGGTGAGCGAAACACTCAAGGAGTTTGCCAATCGTCATTGCACCGGGCGCATTGTGTCGGTGCTGGAAGGAGGGTATGCCTTGCATGCTTTGGGACGCTGCGCTCTGGCGCATATCAAGGTGCTGAGCGGACAATGAGGTATAGTTGACCCTGTTACCCATGTTGGAGACTCATCATTCATACCAAGCCATTTACTGTTAGCAAATCCTTGTCGGACATTGCGAAGCTGCCTCCTCTGGGCATGGATGCCGAAAGCATCGTGGGCGACTTTCGCCGTTATTTCAGCCATACCATGGCGCGGGACGACGCGAGCCAGGCTGCATATTATGTGTACACCTCGCTGGCGCTTTCCTTGCGTGATCGCCTGGTAGAGCGCTGGAAAATGACGCAAGCCGCCTATGAAGAGCAGGACTGCAAGCGCACCTATTATCTGTCACTGGAATTCTTGATGGGGCGGGCGCTGGGCAATGCCATGCTGAATCTGGAGGTTGAATCTTCCACTGCCGATGCGCTGGGCAAGCTGGGCTTGCTGCTGGAAGAAATTGCCGAGCAGGAACACGATGCGGGCTTGGGGAATGGTGGCCTGGGCAGATTGGCAGCCTGTTTTCTGGATAGCTGTGCGACGCTGCAACTGCCGGTGATGGGATATGGTCTGCGTTATGAGTATGGGATGTTTCGCCAGAAAATTGAAAATGGCTACCAGCTGGAAGAGCCTGATCACTGGCTGCGCGATGGCAATTCATGGGAAATCGAGCGCCCCGAACTCTCTGTACGCATTAAATTCGGCGGGCAAACAGAGCATCACCTGGGACCGGATGGGGACAGACGTGTTTACTGGAAATATACCCAGGACGTGATGGCTGTGCCTTACGATGTGCCTGTTCCGGGTTATCGCAACGGCACGGTCAACACCTTGCGCTTGTGGAAATCAGCAGCGACTGAAGAGTTTGATCTGGGCGAATTCAATGCGGGCAGCTATACCGAATCCGTGGCGGCCAAGAATGATGCCGAACATATTACGATGGTGTTGTACCCCAATGATGCCAGCGAGAACGGCAAGGAACTGCGTCTGCGCCAGCAGTATTTTCTTGCGTCTGCCAGTTTGCAGGATGTGCTGCGCACCTGGGAGTTGAAACACGGTAACGATTTCAGCACGTTTGTCGATAAAAACTGCTTCCAGCTGAATGATACCCATCCTACCTGCGCCGTGCCTGAGCTGATGCGCTTGCTGATGGATGAACACGGACTGGACTGGGATGAAGCTTGGCGCATTACCCGCCGCTGCTTCGCTTATACCAACCACACCTTGCTGCCGGAGGCACTGGAGCGCTGGTCGGTCGGCATGTTCGGGCGCCTGTTGCCGCGGCTCCTGGAGATCATCTACGAAATCAATGCACGCTTCATCATGGTGGTGGAGCAGCGCTGGCCGGGTGATATGGAGCGGCTACGACGCATGTCGATTATTGAAGAGGGTCATGATGCAAAAATACGCATGGCCTATCTGGCCGTGGTGGCGAGTTTCTCGGTAAACGGGGTGGCAGCCCTGCATTCACGTTTGCTGCAGCAATATTTGCTGCACGATTTCTATGAGTTGTGGCCGCACAAATTCAACAACAAGACTAACGGCGTCACACCGCGCCGCTGGCTGGCTGCGAGTAACCCTGCCTTGAGCGATTTGCTTACGCGCACTGTCGGTGATGGGTGGTTGAGCGATCTGGGCAAGCTTAGAGCGCTTGCAGCGCATGCCGATAATGCGAAATTCCGCAGCGAATGGTGTGTAGTCAAGCAGAAACAGAAATTACGGCTGGCCGAACTGGTACAGCGTAACTGTGGCATCAAGTTTGACACCAGTGCTTTGTTTGATATTCAGGTGAAGCGCATTCACGAGTACAAGCGCCAGCTGCTCAATGTGCTGCATGTCATTCATCTCTATGATCGCATCAAGCGCGGCGATACCGCTGATTGGACTCCCCGTTGCGTGCTGATAGGCGGCAAGGCTGCTCCCGGCTATGCGATGGCAAAGCACATTGTCAAGCTGGTGGGGGTGGTGGGGGAGTGTATTAACAAAGACCCGGATTGCGCCGGGCTGTTGCAATTGGTGTTTTTCCCCAACTATTGTGTTTCAGCGATGGAAGTGATTTGTGCCGGCGCTGATCTGTCGGAACAGATTTCCACTGCGGGCAAGGAAGCCTCGGGCACCGGCAACATGAAATTCATGATGAATGGTGCATTGACCATAGGCACGCTGGATGGGGCTAATATTGAAATTCGTGAAGAAGTGGGAAGCGAGAATTTTTTCTTGTTCGGGCTGAGTGCTGAAGAGGTAGAGGCGAGCAGGGGGCATTACGATCCAGCTGCGATCATTGCCCAGGATGAAGATCTGCGCCGGGTGATGCTGCTGCTGGGCAATGGCCACTTTAACCGTTTCGAGGTGGGGATTTTTGATCCTATTATTGCGGCAATTTACAGTCCGCACGATCCGTGGCTGACAGCGGCTGATTTTCGCAGTTACGTGGATGCACAGCGTGAAGTAGCCGATGCATATCGTGACGTCGAACGGTGGACACGCATGAGTATCCTGAATACGGCTGCCAGCGGCAAGTTTTCCAGCGACCGCACCATACTTGAATACAACAGTGATATCTGGCACTTGCCGCAGCTGGCGGCGAAATCGGTAAAACATGAGTAATGAATTTTCAAGAAGCTGTGATTAATGCAAGGGACGTATTAATGCGTGTGTTATTTGTGACCTCCGAGATTGCGCCGCTGATCAAGACGGGGGGGCTGGCAGATGTGAGTGCGGCGCTGCCTGCCGAACTGCATGCCATGGGTGTGGATGTGCGTGTGTTGCTGCCCGGCTATGCACAGGTATTGAAGGCATGCCCAGTGCTGGAAAGTGTGGCCCAGCTTGCGGGCCTGCCAGGGTTGCCCGAGGTGAACCTGTTGCAGGGAACTTTGCCCGATGGCGTGCCATTCTGGGTTATTGATTGCCCTGAAATGTATCAGCGCGGTGGCGGCATATATCAGGATGAACATGGGCAGGACTGGCCGGACAATGCTCTGCGCTTCGGGCTGTTGTCCAAGGTGGCAGCGCTCCTGGGCAGTTCTGCCACGCCATTGCAATGGCGGCCTGATGTGGTGCATTGCAATGACTGGCAGTCAGCGCTGACGCCAGCCTATCTGCATTATGCCGAAGGGGCTGTACCCGTCGTGATGACGGTGCATAACCTGGCTTTCCAAGGGATTTTTCCGTCCTCTGTTGTGCCCGAGCTTGGCTTGTCGTGGGACAGCTTCAAGCCTGACGGAGCGGAATTTTACGGCAATTTGTCGTTCCTTAAGGCTGGCTTGTTTTACGCCAGGCACATCACGACGGTGAGCCCGTCTTATGCGCAAGAAATTCAGAAGGATGAGCTGGGTTTCGGACTGCAGGGTTTGCTGGCTAGCCGAAGTGAGTCATTAACCGGCATTCTGAATGGTATTGATAATGCCGAGTGGAATCCGGAAGCAGACATCAATATTGCCCAGCCCTATAGTGCGGCAAACTTAAGCGGCAAGGCAGCCAGCAAACAAGCGCTGCAAAAACACATGGGCCTGCGGGTGGATCCCGACATCCCCGTGCTTGGCATGGTGAGCCGCTTCACGCAACAGAAGGGGCTGGACATGGTGCTGGAAATTGCGCCTGAGCTGATTGCTCTGCCGGCGCAACTGGTTTTGCTGGGGAGCGGTGACACTGACATGCAGCGCAAAGCGCTCGATCTGGCGCATCATTATCCTGGCCAGATAGGGGCATATGTCGGATTTGACGAAGGCCTGTCGCACCTGATTGAGGCTGGAGCAGATATTTTCCTGATGCCATCACGCTTCGAACCTTGCGGTCTGAACCAGATGTATAGCCAGCGCTACGGCACACCGCCCGTGGTGCATGCTACAGGGGGCTTGAGAGATTCGGTGGTGGATTGCAACGCTGCCACTCTGGGACGTGGCGATGCCACGGGCTTTGTATTTGATATGCTGACAACGCAATCACTGTTGAATACCGTACAACGTGCCGTGACTGCTTTCCATGACAAAGGAGTGTGGACGGCATTGCAACGTAATGGCATGGGCAAAAATTTTGGCTGGGAAAAAAGTGCTGCAGCCTACCTGAAAATATACTCCGCTTTGTAGTTCGATCGTTGCGTGCAGAACTGGATCATTAGATATGGGCAGCAGAATCATGTCATTCGGCTGGCGGGCGCGAAAACCAAGTGCAACATTTTTTCATGAAAGAATGTTGGATGGCGGAAAAATACAAACACCTCACCTTGGATGACAGAGTCTTGATTCAAACCCAGCTCCAGCAAGGATTTAAACCAGGGGCAATCGCCG